>JAISWK010000097.1 GCA_031270805.1 Gracilibacteraceae bacterium | reverse complement strand
TCGTGGGTATGCTCCTTTCTGTTTTGTAAGGGTTTCGGTGTCGATCCGCCTGTGCCGCAAGCGTCAGACCGCCATGTGTTGTACGGTTCGGAAACCGTCCCTTACAGCATAGCCCTTTCGGGCTGTTCCTTTCTGATCAGATCGGCGAGCAGCGGAACAGTCGCTTCCATAATGGCGCCCGGCTGCTCCGCTCCCAGCCAAAAAACCCTACCGGCGCCGTATTTACTTATTTTTTCCGCTGCGCTTCTATCCCCGGAAACCGCCGCCAGCACCTCTTCACCCAACTGAGCGGCGCCGTAGCAGAGTTCCGCTGCTTGGGCGGGTTTGTCGCTGAATACCAGAACTTTTTTCAATTTATTCATCTTATTTCTCCTACTGCTTGATTGCCTGCCGGATATTCTCGAACAGAGCCTGAATATTTTCTTCGGAATCGCCGTCCAGAATGATTCTCTTGCGATCGGTTTGCTCGGGAGCCAAAGTATGAAGCGGGCTGACTTTACTCTCATAAACCGGCAAGCCGACGTCTCCGGCGCGCCACTCCGTCGCCGGTTTTTTTCCGGCGTTCAAAATATCCTTCATTCCGGGGATGCGCGTGGAGTTAATGCCGGCGGACACGGAGACGACCGCCGGTAAAGATACTTCCAGGACTTCGGTTTCATCGTCCAAATCCCGCTCCACAAGCAAAAGTCCATTTTGCGGCGTTATTTTGCTTATATTGTTGATCACGGGGATCTGCAGAATCTCACCCAACTGGATGCCTGTTTGCCGAGCGTACAGGTCGGAAGAACCTTCTCCGCATAGTATCAGGTCAAAGCCGATTTTTTCAGCGGCCAAAGCCAGAGTTTGAGCCGTCCGGTATGTGTCGGCCCCGGACAGAGCTTCGTCGATTACCAGGTACAACACCTCCGGTCCCCGGGAGAGGATCGCTTTTTTCAATTTGGAATTTTCCAGCTTCCCGTCGCCGACGCTCAAGGCGGTTACCTGCCCGCCGACCGCTTCCGCGATCTGCATCCCGGCTTCGACGGCGTTCAGATCATACAGGCTGAGTTTCCACTCCGCCCGCGCAAAGTCAAGGGTTCGATCCGGATTGACGCGGATATCCTGTTCTTCCGGAACAATTTTGTAACAGACGATAATATTCATTTACTTGTCTCACTCCAATTTCAGTTTTTCGCGTTAATTCCCGGAAACACGGACTTCCGGTCTGCTCCCGCCGCTTATCCTTGCTCCCGTACTCCTGCCGGCGCTTCTCCGGTACTCAGAACTCCGCGTAGCGGGAACGCAGTTCTTTTTTGTCCGTCTTGCCGACGGCAGTTCGGGGCAAACGCTCAACGAAGTATATTTTTTGCGGCTTTTTGTAACTGGCAATCTCGCTTTTACAATGACGGATAAGCGCGTCTTCGCTTGGAATTTCCACGCCCTTTCGGCACACCACGGCGGCGACGATGGCTTCTCCCAATGCGTGGTGCGGTATGCCAAATACTGCGCAGTCTTCCACATCGGGATGTGTCAGGAGCGCTTTTTCCACTTCAAAGGAAAACACATTTTCTCCCCCGGTGCGCACCAGGTCTTTTTTCCGATCCATAAAATAATAGTAACCTTTTTCGTCAGCGCGCAGCAGGTCGCCGGTGGCAATCCATCCGCCGGTGGGAACATCCGGCTGCCCGAGGTATCCTTTCATTTGAGCGGGAGAGCGCCCGTATGCTTCTCCGACCTTGCCCGCCGGGACTTCGTTTCCTGCTTGATCCACCAGGCGTATCTGAGACATATAAACCGGTTTGCCGAGTGATTGGAAGAGCAGAGAGTCACCGTCCAAATCCTGGCGTTTCAGTGTGAGCATCGTGGTGACTCCGTTTTCAGTCGTACCATACCCATTGGCGACCACAAATGCGGGATTAGTGAATACGGCAAAGGTGTCCTGTAAATTACTGGTAAACGCTACCGTTCCCCCTATCAGGGCACAGCGGACAGAGCTTAGATCCAAGCGGCCGAAAGAAGGGGAACGCTTGATTTGGGAACACAGGGTGGCCGGAATGATAAACAGGTGACTTACCCGCCAAGCGGCGATTGTCTGCATGACGTCTTCGGCATTAAAAGATTCCATCAGAATAAACGTAGCGGCGGACAGGATTCCGAGCATGAAATTGATTCCGCCGAAATGAAAAAGCGGCGCGTAATTCAGGAATACATCTTCTTGGCCAAACCCGTATTCTCCGCTGCGCGAAAGTACCACGTACACCAGACTTTGCTGAGTGTGAACGATGGTTTTCGGTTTACCGGTAGAACCGCCGCTCAAGGCGTAGAAAGCGGGGGCCTCCGCTGCGGGATCGGCATAATACTCCCAATTTTCATTCTCCGGGCGGCGCGCCGCCAGGTCGTCGCTTGTGGTCATAGCGGTCTCCGCCTCTGAATAGGGAAAGAACTCAATCTGGGGAAACTTTTCGCGTAAGGTTCGGATAATGTTCGTGAAGAACGGGTCATAAAGAAAGCAGGCGCAGCGGCATTCTTCGACCATCGCCGCCATTTCAGTGTCTTTCAGCCGCCAATTGAAGGGAATGGCAATCGCCCCCAGTTTTTGACAAGCATAAAAGGCGGCGACGGAGCGCGGGTCATTAGGAAGCAGGTAAGCCACCCGTGAACCATGGCGAACGTCAAGGCGATCCAGGGTGTAGGCGGTTTGATTGATCTCGGCGGACAACTGAGCGTATGAAATCTTCCGCTCTCTGAAAACCAGAGCGGTATGGCCGGGATGCAGTCCGGCCCGGATAGCAAAAAGCGAATAGACATTGTACATATTACTCTCTCTGTCGGCAAAGCAAAGTCGCCGCGAACTTCCGCCAGGGGAGGGGCGTCATGTGTCGGACGCTCCCTCTCCTCTGAAATAATTACATGGCTTTGGCCGCCTGGCGCAGAATTTCGCGGCCGGCGACATGAATTTGAATCTGGTCGGTACCACCAAATATGCGGTACACTCTGAGATCCCGCCAGAGTCTGCTTACCCGGCAGTCCAGGGTGTAACCTATCCCGCCGAAAATCTGCACCGCGTCGTCCGCGACTTCAAAAGCGGATTGGGCGCAGTACAGTTTGCATAACGAGGAAGAGAGTTTGATTGACTGTCCATTGTCTTTTTCCCAGGCGCATTTGTAAACCATATTGCGCATGTTTTCCAATTTGATCTTCATATAGGTGAGTTTTTCCTGGATCAATTGGAAGCTGCCAATGGTTTTTTCGAATTGGACGCGCTGGTTGGCGTATTTGACTGCGTCGTTGAAACAGCATTGCGCCGCGCCAAGGCACTGAGCCGCCGTAAGAATACGCTCTGTTTCCAAATTTTTCATGAGGTTGAGCCAGCCCATGTTTTCTTTGCCGATCAGGTCCTTTTCCTCAATTGCTACATCATCCAGGTAGACCTCGAAGGTACTCGTATAACCCATTCCTAATTTGTGCAAGGGTTCCAGCCGCACGCCCGGCCTGTCCATAGGCAGGAGCCACATGGAAATCGACTGAGCGGGAGGCTTGTTACTCTCCAAATCCCGGGTCAGACAAAGCATGTAGGGCGATCTGTCCGCGTTGGTGCAAAATGTCTTGTGCCCGTTGATGTAGACCTTGCCGTTCCGCCGGGTAGCGGTGGTGGCGATGGCGTTATTGTCCGAACCGGCCTGAGGTTCGCTGATGCCGATGGAAAAAGCCTGTTTTCCCTGTTTAATCAGATCGAGGATGATCTTTTTCTGTTCTTCGCTGCCAAATTCCAGTATATCATCAGCCTGCAGCATTTTGTCACACATGGTCGGTGCGTCCAGGGCCGCCAGTTCTTCCGCCACCAGGATCAAGGTCGTTGTATCCACTTCGGTGCCGCCGTATTTTTCCGGCAGACCCAAGAGGCCAAATCCGTTATCGACCAGAATCTTATAAAATTCGCTGTGTTCTCTATGTTCCTCGTCGCATTTACGCATGTAGTCGTCGGGTAAATGCCTGTTTACCAGTTCGCGCAAACTGCTTAACAGTAATTCCTGTTCTTCCGTCTTATTAAAGTCCATTTTATCTTTCCTTTGCTGCTTACTTTCCGGTCGGCCGGCGCCGGCCCAACCGGCTTAGATTATTTTTCGCCTCTGCAGATCCGTGATCTCCTGCACCGAGAGACCGCAAAGCTCTGCGTACACTTCCTGATTATGCTGGCCCAGGCGCGGCGAGCAGCGCTCAATCCTGCCCGGCGTTTCCGACAGGGCGAAGGGGATATTCAGATAGCGCACTTTCTGTCCGGTGGCTTCATAGAGATAATCCACAAAAACCTCGTTGGCTTCACTCATCGGATCCTCAAAGACGTCCTCATAGGTCGCCACGATGCCGGCGGAAAAATCATTCCTGGCAAAAAACTCCAACCACTCGGCCCGATCCCGCTCCGACAGGATTTCCTGTACTTTGGCCGCCAGAAATTCACCGTCTTCTTTTACGCCATGCTGGGTAGTGTATTTTTCATTGGCGGCAATCTCCGGATAACGGCCGACCAGTTCAAAAAACCTCTTTACGCCGCCGACTAAATAAACGCCGAGCATGATCCATTTGCCGTCCTTACACTTATAATAATTGGAAGTCGCCAGAGCCGGCGCTTTCAGGCTGTGGCGCAGGGGATTCTGCCGGGTCCAGGCGTAGTAGAGCATATTGTAAGTATTCAGATTCGCCAGTCCTCGGGTCAGGCTGGCGTCGACCCTCTGCGCGACGCCGAGTCGTTCTCGGGCCAGCAAGGCCGTCACGACGCCGAAAGCGGTAAAAACAGCTCCGGTCTGATCGCCGAATCCCCAAGCCACATAACCCGGCGCTTCACCTTCGAAGCCGATGGCGTTCATGACGCCGGAGCGGGCGACTCCCACCAGGTCCACCGTAGCCTGACCGGCATCCGGCCCCTGGCTGCCCAGACCGGAGGCTTGAGCATAAATAAGTTTCGGGTTATATTGTTTTAATGTTTCATAGTCCGCTTTCATTTTTTCCGGCACGCCCGGCCGGTAATTATGCAGAAATACATCCACTTTGGCCGTCATTTTGTAGAGAAGCTGCCGCCCCTCTTCCGTTTTCAGGTTCAAAGTAATGCCTTTCTTATTCCGGTTCAATCCGTCAAAATAGAACGTGTTGCCGTCGGCAATCTCATTTTCCTTCCATTGGGTGATCTTCAGGTAGCGGGCGTTATCGCCGGCGCCGGGCGTTTCGATCTTGATTACCTCAGCGCCCAAATCCGCCAGAATCGCCCCGGCGGCCGGGCCCTGCTGCAGCATGCTCCATTCCAAAATCCGAATCCCTTCCAAAACCTTAGCCATGATTTTCTCTCCTGCTTTCTAATTTGACAATGCATCCCGGGCCGACAGGGCGGCGCCGAAAGCGACGACGTGCTGCGGCCTTTCCAGCACGGTCACCGTTCTGCCCGCCATGCTCTCCAATGTTGAGATCAGGGCGCCGTCCAAGGCGGCGCCGCCGGCGGCGACCAGAGGCAGTTCTCTTACCTTGCTTCCGCTACGGTTCAGCATCGCTACCAGCTTTTTGGCGATAGCATGATGAAATCCGCCGACAATGTTCGCAGCGCTTTCCCCCCGGGCCACTGCCGTGATCGCTTCCGATTCCGCAAAAACCGCGCAGCTGGTAGTGAAGCTCGTCGGTTGGGTGGAATGTTGAGCGACATTGGCCAGCTCCGCGAAGGACAGTTGAAGAACCCGGGCCACGCTTTCCAGGATTTTGCCGCTGCCGGAAGCGCATTTTTCGCTGAAATCAAAGGACTCCATGCGTCCTTCCCGGTTGACGACTCCCAACCGGCTGGCCTGTCCTCCCATGTCCAGGACGACGCAGGGACGCACCGCCTCGGCGACGGCCCGGATCAGACAGGGCATTTCCGCAGCTGCAGCGCCGGCGAACTCCACGCAATTGGCGCCGCAGCCGGTGACCAATACCAGATCGCAATCGGCCGCCGTGACCCCGGCCTCCCTCAGCAGGGCATCTCTGACGGCGGCAGCGGTGCGGCGATAATTAATACCTGATTTTTCCATATGAAACCGCGGTTCCTCGTCGTCGCAAAACAATACGCCTTTGACAAAAGAGGAACCCATATCGAGACCCATAACGCGCGCCATGCCTGACCTCAATTCTCCCATTGACCCTGAATTCCACCTGTCCTCATCTAAAATCTACCCTACAGAAACCTCAGCGAATTTGCGTGTCCCGCCTGCCCGCCCCGCCCGCTGCACCTGTTCCGCAGCCAATAGCGCCGCGCCGTAAGCCCCCGTCAGCAAAGGTTCGGCGGGCAGACGCACCGGATAGCCCAAGATGTTCTCCACTGCAGCCCGCAGCGCCCGATGCTTGGAACCGCCTCCGGTGAGTACCACTTCCCGGACGACTTTCAGGGAGGCGGCCATCTTGAGCAGGCGGCGGGCAAAGGAATCGAAGAGACCGGCCAGGATCACATCGGCCGGGATATCCAGGGACAGGTCGGATATGATCTCCTGCTGCGCGAAAATCGCGCAATAATTGCTGATCGGAACCATTTCCCTGGCGTTCAAGGCCAACTCGTTCATTTTGTCCAGAGTCAGCTCCATCATATCGGCGGCAATCTGGAGAAAACGCCCGGTACCAGCCGCGCATTTTTCATTCATGGCGAAATCTGTGACCTTGCCGTCCCGCACCCGGATGCATTTGCAATCCTGCCCGCCGATTTCGATTACGGTTTGCGCTTGCGGAAACAGGCTGCCGATACCCCGGGCATGGCAGGTGATCTCTGTAATCTGCCTGTCCGCGAAAGGAATATTGAGCCGTCCGTAGCCGGTGCCGACGATAAAGTCCAGATCATCCAGCTTCAGACCCACCCGCTCCAGCACGGCGGCCATCACCAAATGAGCCGTCCGCCTGTGTTCGGCGCCGGTGACTGTGATCTCGCTGCCCGCGATCTCCCCGTCCCTCATAACAACAGCCTTGGTCATGGTGGAGCCGATGTCGATCCCTCCGGTTAACAACTATACACCTCCTTTCCGCCCCTTATGGCGCGCTGCTGCGGCTTTACAGCAAGCCGGCCTTCTGGCGCCGCTCCTTTTCTACGGCCGCCACTTCCAGGAAAGCGTCAAGGCGCTGGTTGATTTCGGCTTGGGAGGCCGTGCGCTCATCGACCAAATCACTCTGGAAGGACATCACCGGTATCGTCGAGTATTTCTTCATAATCTCGGCGCTGGCGATTTGACCGATGGTTCTCTGCCGGCATGAGACCAAAGCATGCTGGATAACGCCGTCGCATTTATAATCTTCTACATAACTGATCATGCGAGACACGTCGACACCGAGATGCCGAGCGTTAGCCTCCTTATGGCCGTGATTGCGGCACCTGATCTGGTAACGGGCAATGCGCTCAAAAGGATCCGAGTACTGTGAGCAATCATCTGCACAGAAATTTGTATAACACTCCTGCATGACCGCCACCGCGCCCTTGGACTCCAGGTAGTTGAAGATCCGCAGATAATGCCAGGGTGGCAGACCCCAACCCCAGAGGATGCGCAATTTCTCTTCCGGTATGACGCCGACGCCGTTTTTTACCCGTGCCGCGAGCTCGTCATAAAGCTCCTGAAAGAAGTCTTCCGATTCCTTGAAAGCCGTGTAGAAAAAACCGAAGGGCATACAGCTTAACATATCCTCCACCGGCATCGGCCCCGGCACCGCCCGGCGGATCTCGTCGCATTTCCAGTACAAGTTGCGAGTGCGCTCCGACTGCTCCGCGTATTCCGCCACCTTGTCCATGTCCATTTTTTTGCCCAGGTGTTTTTCCATCAACGCTTTGGTTTCGTACATTTCGGCCACGAGCAATTCCACATAATAATCTTCGAGGTCGTCCGGATCCATTCCGACAGGATACGTGTCCAAAATTTCCGGGCAAAGGAACGGGACTTGTTGGTAACGCCGCTGAGCCTGATACCATTTGTAGCGCGGTTCGCAGCCAGCGGAACAACCGATGATCAAGTCGGGATCGGCCATGCCGCCGTTCGGCCAGGAAGGATCAACCCGGCCCAACTCCTGACGCAATTTACTGTGTCCCAATCCGACCCGGGCATAACCGCAAATCCCCATGGAAAACCCGTCCGCTTCGCAGGCCTCGCACAGCATGATGCCGCCCTGCATGGCGGCTGCGGTACCGCCGAAATTCTCCGTATAGATAGGGGTAACGTCCATAGCGCGGCACATCTCTTCACACAGAGTGCTCGCCATTAACCAGGCGACCGGACGGCCCTCCTGCAGAGCCTGGGCCGCCTCGTGGTAATACTTGCGAACGAGCAGGTGGGCTTTCTTCGATGTTTCAGTGGATTTGTCCGCAGTCGTTTTGACCTTTACCACCTTTTTTTCTTCAGCCATTGTGAGTCAGTCCTCCTTATTGTTTTATTGACAATTCCGGGTCTCAAGCGTCCAGCATTTCCAGGAAGGCCTGGATTCTGGTTTTATTTTGCTCCTTCGTCACCATGTAATCCCCTTCGAGGAACAACACCGGGACTTTGGCTTCCTGCAGGTAGTCGCGCACGTCCGGCGCGTCGAATTCATGAGAGTCGCAATACCTGAGCAGGTACATAATTGCCCCGTCCGCCTTCCAGTCCTCTGCGTAATCCCGCAGATAAGACAGGCGCAGGTCAAGATCGTCCTGACGCTCATAAGTTTCTCCGGGTGCCAGCTTGTTTTCGTCAGGGCGGCGATAAACCCGCGGACATACCATCTGTTCCAAATAGCGGCGGTTAAGGGCGTCCAGAGGCTCGATCCCCCAATCCACATCCTTCGCGTAATAGCGGGTTCCGATGCAAACATCGTCGATTACCACAGAAGCGCCGCATTCTTCCACCAAATCCACGAAGTCGTTGTCCATTTCCGGTCCGTAGAGCAGGATGCGGTGGCGGTCGGGCGGGGCGAGGGGAACGCGGGCCTTGACTTCGGCGATAACTTCTTCCAGCAGCGAATTTGCTTCTTCCACCGGCAAACTCATACAGGCCAGCAGGGTTTTCCGCATTTCCGCGCCGCTGACGCGAGGCGGGTTTTCTTTCCGGAATTCATTCAGATTGCGCATCAGCTGACGGTTCCGGTTATGCAAACGGATCGCTTTCCGCAGGCTTTCATTGGTCATTTCCTTATGCGTGTAGGCTTCCAGCGCTTTTTGGAGGCGAAGCAGTTCTTTGGTAAAAAACCGCTCCGAACTCGCTTTTACGATGTGCGGCACATTGATATACCACTCAAACTGATTGGGGGCGAAATAGCGCCAATATTCCCATGTTTTTACCACCGAGTCGCAGCTATGGGTAAATATCACGCCGTCCGCAAAGTCAAAGGTTTTCTTCATGGCCAAGTCAAAGGCGCTGCGGAGAAAACTGCACATGATGGTTTCCAGATACTTGTCCGCTTCCGTCGTCACTTCCTCGCAGTCGCCAATAAGGCGAAACGGCGCGATGTCCAAGGCAGTCAGCATTTCCAGCGGCACGAAGCAGCACATGTAGCCCATGACGGTGCGGCCTTCCTTTTTCAGCTCTTTCATCCTGGCTAAACGATCGGTGCGCAGCATGGTTTCCACTCGCTTGAGTCCCTTGAGGTCTTGCAATGTTCTCGTCCTCCTGTTTTTTAAACTCACCCGGCAAGCAACCGTGATCAGGCCGGCTTTGCTCAGGTGGCATTGTAATTAATATGCAAAAACTGTGCCACTTGTCGGAACGGGCAAAAAGCAAGGCCGGTGCGGCATTGGACGCAGCCGGCCTGTAACACAATTGAGAAAATATGCCGATCACGTAACAATATTAATACACATTTTGGGCGGGTGTTTACCTTTTCAAAGCGTTAAAGCCAGTGAGTTCCCGGCCAAGGATGAGTCGCTGGATGTCGCTGGTGCCGTCGACGATCGTAAACTTTCGCACGACCTCCCATAATCTGATTACAGGGTACTCTCTACAGAGTCCATATCCGCCAAAAAGCTGCACTGCGTCGTTGGTGACCCGCTGAACGATCTCAGAGCAGAAATACTTGCAGACGGACGACTCATAATGGCCGCATTTGTCTTGATCCAACAGGGAAGCCGTCGCGTAGGTCAGGCTTCGGGCCGCTTCCGTCAAAGTTACCATATCAGCCAACTTTCCTTGAACCAATTGGAATTGAGCGATTTCTCTGCCAAATTGTTTACGCTGTTTAACATATTTAATCGTCTCGTTTATAGCCTGCTGGCAAATGCCCACAGTATTGGCGCCCATAGTCACACGGGCCAGAGAGAGCGCGGAGCCCATCGCAGCAAAGCCTTCTCCCACCTTGCCTACAATATTCTCCGGTGGGACAATCAAATCGTTGAAAATGAGTTCCGTAATCGACAGCAACTCACTCTCGCCCACGGCTTCACCGGCTTTAGCCTCGGCGAAGCCAGGGAATGAACGTTCAACGATGAAGCAGGCAATACCACGCTGTTTCAATTCTTTGTCTGTTTGCGCGGCCACGAGAAAAATGTCCGCGTGGTTGTTGATCTGGGTGCAAAACATCTTTTCCCCGTTTAAGTGCCAGTTTCCGTCTTTACCCAAAACGGCGCTCATTTCGATATTAGAGGCATCGCTACCAATGCCGGCTTCGGTCAGGGCATTGGCGCTGAAGATTTCGCCGGAAATAATTCGCGGCAGGTATTTTTGCTGCAGTTCTTTGCTGCCATACTTCAGCAAAGCGTTGCCGTCCATATGCGATTTAGCGAACATCGTCGCAAAATCGTCCGCGACAGTTGCTATTTCCTCAATTACAGCGCATAACTGTACCGCCGTGGCTCCGCTCCCGCCATATTCCGTCGGCAAATGCATTCCCAGGAGCCCTAATTCACCAAGCTCTCTGGCTACTTTGCGGGCAGTTTCCGGGGTGTAATTCTGGGCGTTGGCGTATTGGGAAAGTTCTCGCTGCGCGTATTCTCGGGCGGTCTCTCTGATCAGCAGATCTTCTTCACTAAAACCGTAAAACATGATCATCCCTCATTTCATAATATGACTGTCGTAGATTCAAATCACGCCCTCTGCCTTAAGCTCAGCGATACGCTCCGCCGAAAGCTTACAAAGAGAAGCGTAGACTTCATCATTGTCTTCTCCGAGGCGCGGCGAGCATTTTTCAATTTTTGCAGGCATTTCCGAGAGATGGAACGGAAGATTCGGATAGAGGACTTTCTGTCCCGTCGGTGCATAAATATATTCCAGGAATGCATCATTTGCTTTAAGTTGAGGGTCATTGAAAACATCCTCGTAAGTCGCCACGATATCCACGGCAAAATTTTTATTCTCAAAAAACTCCAGCCATTCCGCCCGATTTCGCTCCAAAAAGGTCTCCTGCATCAATGACGTCAGATAGGGCCCATCTTCCTTGACCCCTGCCTGAGTGTTGTATTTATCATTATTAGCTATTTCAGGATGAGTGCCGACAATGCGGAAAAAATCCTTAACGCCGGTAGGCATATACTGTCCGACCATAATCCACTTGCCGTCTTTGCACTGATAATAATTGTTGTTCGGTTGGGTAGATGCTTTCAGGTTAAAACGCGGCGGATTCCGCTTCGTCCAAGCGTAGTTCATCATATTGAATATATTGAGATTAAGCAGTGAAGCGACCAGATTAATGTCAACTTTTTGCCCAATCCCATACCGTTCGCGCGCCGCCAAAGCGGTCACAATACCGAATGCCGTAAATATAGCGCCGATTTGATCGCCAACTCCGAAAGCAATATATCCCGGCGGATCCCCCTCGAAGCCTATGGCGTTCATAAAGCCCGAACGGGCCACGCCGGTGAGATCAACCGTCGCCTTTCCGGCTTCCTTGCCATAAGAACCCAACCCCGACGCATGAGCGAAAATGAGCTTGGGGTTATACTTTTTCAGGGTTTCATAGTCAGCGTTCATCTTTTCCGGTATGCCCGGGCGATAGTTTGTGAGAAAGACATCAGCTTTCTCCACCAGCTTATAGAGCAACTGTTGCCCTGCTTTCGACTTCAGGTTCAAGGTGATTGCTTTCTTATTACGATTCAACGCATCGAAATAGATAGTATTCCCATCACTGATTTCATCGCCCGCCACGGCAGTAAGCTTCAAAACTCGCGCGTTATCACCGGTGTTCGGAGTTTCAATTTTAATGACTTCCGCTCCCAGGTCGGCCAGAATAATACCTGCGGCAGGTCCTTGCTGTAACATCGACCATTCCAGAACACGAATACCACCCAAAGCCTTTTTCATAATATCATTTTTCCTTTCACAATCGGTTAATTCATCGGTTTATCTGACAGGTTTTCCGCATTTTCCCAGAACGGCGAGTCGCGGGCTTTCTGCTTCACGAGCATACTTGGCTTTACACGCACACGTCGTACAATCATTGCTTGACAGGCGCGGGCGCGTCCCACTGACTCAGTATTTTTGCCTGCTGCGACTGGGCATAGACAATAATCAGCCCCCCGACAACAGACGCCGCAGCCATTATATAGAAGATTGAGGCATACGTCCCGGTAACGTCATAGATATAATTGTTCATGAAACCACTTAAGGCGGTCGCCAGGCCCATGGCGATAGTGAATTTGGGATAAAACTGAGAGTAATGTTTTGGCCCGTAGAGGATTCTTGCGACCATCGGCATCGTAATCGTCCCGGTTCCACCGATGCCGATCCCCATGATAACTACGGCCGGAAAAAGGAAGGCCGTGTTGGTATAAACCGCGACGCAAAGCACAAAGCCAATACACTGCAAGATCGTGTAAAAAAGCGTAACCGGGGCAATTTTGAATTTGTCATACATTTTGCCCATCACCAACTTTCCCACCATCATGCTGGCGGCGGCCACCGTACCCACCAGACCAGCTTGCGCGAGGGTCAAAGCGCCTGAAGTCACAACGAAAGGAACCATGGTAGTTACGACACTCACGCAGTAACCCAGAATAAAAGTTGTAATAATAAGCGGTATAAAGAGGGTGCTTCTATAGACATTACCCGGAATCATACCTGACAAAGCCGGAGGGCTGTGGCCGTCAGTTGTTTCAGTGCCATAAGCCGAGAGGTTATAAGATTCTGGACTGTTGCGCAGAAAGAGTGCGCAAGTCAAAATACCGACGGCGGCGATTCCGCCAAGGATCAAATAAGTCGTGCGCCACCCGACAGCAGCAATCAGGTTTGTGCAAATAGGATTGAAGATTACTTGGCCGACGCTGGGGGCAATAGTAACAATACCCAGATAAGTTCCGACATTGACGCGAAACCAGGAGTTGATAAATAGCGGTGTGGCGACAAAGCAAATGCATGCGCCGCCGATGCCAATCAATGCGCCGGAGATATAAAATCCCCAGGGGGCGGACCAGACAGAGAACAAGCAATAGCCGACGACCTGGAAGACTATGCTGATAGTGGCGACGAGGCGGGGATTCCCGAGGGCCATCATTCGCCCCATAAAAGGAATCATGCATGTCATAACCAGGCTCTGAACGGTAAGGTAAAAAGAAATGGTGCTGATTGGGACTCCAAACTCCGTGGACACAGATACCAGATAATTTCCGGCAGTCGCCAAGGTTATACCGTTAGCAAAAAACATCATTAAGAAAGCGCCCGCCACCACAAGCATAGCTGTTTTTTTGCTTTTTTCCCCCGGCTTGAGATCCAGATCCTTTGGGTCTTGCAATGTTCTCGTCCTCCTGTTTTTTAACTCACCCGGCAAACAGCCGTGATCACGCCGGCTTTGCTCAGATGGCATTACATTTAATATTAATATGCAAAAACTGTGCCACTTGGCGGAACAGGCAAAAAGCAAGGCCTGTGCGGTATTGGGCCCAGCCAGCCTGTAACACAATTGAGAAAATATGCCGATCGTGTAACAAAAATATTACAGGCTGGGGGGGTATTCGTCCATCATTTTTTTATTGGACAATTTATTTCAATCATGCTATAGTATTACTGGACAAGAAGGGCTGGGGCCCGAGAAAGCGAGGGACGACATGGCTTTAATCAGGTCTATGCTCTGCGAGCCGCAGGCAAAGCCGCGCCTGGCGGAAATTGAGTCTGCCCGGGCGGATGTGGAAGAATTGATTTCGGGAACCTTCTTTTTGCTGGACCTCGGCGACGGCCTCGGCGCTGTTTTTGACGCGGACGGCAATAAAAAAATCAAGGATCTGAATCGCGTGATCGACGGTATCCCGATCTTCGGTTTATGTATTTTTTGCCGCCACGACGGACAGGGTGAGTTGCTCTCCCTGGAAGCCGATGAACTGGCGGAAATGGAAAAATTACTGGCTTGACGAAGAACGCGTATCAATAACGAAAGGCGGTGAGGCATGAGCGGTATACCGGGCAGCCGGCGCTATGGCCGGAGCGTTGTGATCATTACGCTCTTGCTGGCTCTTTTCCTTTTGACGGGCGCCGGCGCCTACCGCCTGGGTCTGCGTTGCTATCCCGCCCTGTGGGGAGAAACGGGCGCCAACCCGCTCGGCTTCTTTTTCCCGGAACCGCGCTGGGCCGTCGCCGACGAGCCTCTGCCGCTGGCCGCGCTGCCTCCGCTCACCTCGATCTTCTTCAGCGAAGGCGATCTGCTGTGTACGAACGCCTACCTGCTGCGCCTGAGCGACAGCGGCGTTCTGCTGGATTATGACGCCGGGGCCCGAGTTTTTCCGGCCTCGCTGACCAAGATCATGACCGCGCTGGTCGTAATTGAGAGCGGCCTTGACCTGGACAAACCCATTGTCATAAGCGCTGAGACGCTGCAGCGCTTGGCGGCGCAGGATGCCTCGACCGCCGGTTTCCTGGCCGGAGAAAGCGTGCGGGCCCGCGATCTCCTTTACGGCGCCCTATTGTCTTCGGGCGCGGAATGCAGCGAGGCTCTGGCCCTGGAAACGGCCGGTTCCCTCAGCGAGTTTGTGCAGATGATGAATACCACCGCTTACCGGCTGGGTTTGACAAATACGAATTTCACCAACCCGACGGGTTTGCATTCGGACGATCAATTTTCCAGTGCGCGGGATATAGCGGAACTGCTGCGCTATGCGCTGGAAAACGAAATATTTCGCTCCATCTTCCTGACGCCGGAATACATTTCCGCCCCGACTAACTTGCGCCCGCAGGGTTTGGCCCTGCAAAACCGGGTGACCCGCTACTTAGACGCCGCTCTCCTGCCGGAGATCTTCGGCTGTAAAACCGGTTATACCAGACAGGCCGGCATTTGCCTCGCTTCCTACTCCGCCCTTGGCGGTGAAGAATATATCCTGGTCACGCTTGGCGCGCCCCGGGACGCGGAAGACGCTTATTTCCGCGATTTGAATTTCGTTTACCAAAGAATCAGATGAGCGGGCGGGCAGCATTATGACGCCGATGCAGCGGCAATACGCGGAGCTTAAGTCTCAGGTTCCGGACGCGGTGCTGTTCTTCCGTCTCGGCGATTTCTACGAAATGTTCGATGAGGACGCGATCCGGGTAGCGCCCGTCCTGGAAATAACGCTGACCAGCCGCGGGGGCGTTACGCCCATGTGCGGCGTGCCCGCCCATTCCGCTGATTCCTACATCCGAAAACTCGTCTCCCTGGGCTACAAGGTCGCGATCTGCGAGCAAACCACAGAACCGACGAACGGCAAGGGCATAGTCAAACGGGAAATAATTCGCGTCGTGACGCCCGGTACCGCGGACGGGGCCGATAACGGCGACCGCACCAACTATCTCGCGGCGGTGTGGCGCGGGCGGGATTGGGGCCTGGCCGGCGCCGACCTGAGTACGGGCGATTTTTTTATTTTCCAGACCGATGCCTTACAGGAGCTGAAAGACGAGCTCAGCCTCATTCAACCGGCGGAATTACTTGTGCCGCCGGGCCTGACCGCCTTGCCCGGCTGGTATGCCAGTCCGCTGGATTACAGCCCCGATCCGCCGGCTCTCCGCGCCCGTTTTCCCCGCCAGGAAGACATGCTCCGGACGTACCGGGACGCCGCCGCCGCCGCTTCCGGGCTGTGGCAGTATGTGGAACATAATTTGCCGCTCTGCCCGCAGGCCCATATCCCGGATATCCGCTACGTCTCGCGGCGGGAGTGTATGCTCCTGGATCGATGGACGCGGCGCAATCTGGAACTGACGGAATCGCTGCGCGGCTCGGAAAAAGGAACCCTCTTCAGCGTGCTGAACCTGACCAGAACCACCGCCGGCAGCCGCCTGCTCCGTCACTGGCTGGAGCGCCCCCTGATCCGGCGGGAGGCCATCCTGACCCGGCAGGAGCGCGTGGCTTTTTTGGCGGCGGAAACATTTTTGCGGCAGGATTTGCGTAAACTGCTCACGCGGCTGCATGACCCGGAGCGCCTGCTGGGCAAACTGTCCTACGGCCGGGGCGGAGCGCGGGAGCTTTTTGCCCTGGCCGGCACGCTGGCCGCTTTGCCGGAAATATACGCCCTGCTGGGGACGGAAGCCGCCGCGGCTCTGTGGCCGAGGCCGGAGGGGGCGGAGGCCCTGGCGGAACTGGCGCGGGATTTGCTGGCCGCCGTCGATCCGGACGCGCCGCCCGGGGTCAGGGACGGGGGGCTGGTTTTGAGCGGCTACGACGCGGAAGTGGATAAACTGCGCGCCGTCAGCACCGGGGGCAAGCAATGGATCGCGGAGATGGAAAGCCGGGAACGGGCGAAAACCGGGATTCGCTCGCTCAAGATCGGGTACACGCGCGTTTTCGGCTACTATATTGAAATAACGCGGGCCAACGTGGCCCTGGCGCCGCCGGAATACGAGCGCCGCCAGACTTTGGCCGGCGCGGAGCGCTATACGACGCCGGAATTGAAAGAGCAGGAACGGATCCTCCTGACGGCGGAGGAAGAAATCTGCCGGCTGGAGTTCGAGATTTTTCAGACCCTGAAGGAGAAAGTCTTCGCCCTGGCGGCGGAAATCAGGCAGGCGGCGCGCTGCCTGGCCGAATTGGACATTTTTGCCGCCCTGGCCGAGGGGGCGGCGGCCGGCAATTATGTCCGGCCGGAAATAACGGAAGGCGGATCCCTGCTGATCACGGAAGGCCGCCATCCGGTCATAGAAAAACTGGCACCGGACATAAATTTCGTGCCTAACGACACGCTTTTGTCGCCCCAGAAACATCTGGCCCTGATTACCGGGCCGAATATGGCGGGTAAGTCCACTTATATGCGCCAGGTCGCCCTTATCGTCCTCATGGCGCAAACCGGCGCCTTCGTGCCGGCGGCCGCAGCCTCCATCCCCCTCACCGACTGCATTTACACTCGCATCGGTGCTTCGGACAACCTGGCGGAGGGGCAGAGTACCTTTATGGTGGAAATGCGGGAGGTCGCCCATATCCTGAGCCGGGCCACCGCGGACAGCCTGGTGGTTCTCGACGAAGTCGGCCGGGGCACGGCCACTTTTGACGGGCTTTCGCTGGCGTGGGCCCTGGCGGAACACCTGACGGCCGGCCCGGTGCTTCCGAAAACGCTTTTTGCCACGCATTACCATGAACTGACCCGACTGGAGGGCAGCCGGCCCGGTCTGTTCAATCTTCATGTCGCCGTGGCGGAGGAAGCGGGCGACATCGTTTTTCTGCATAAAATCCTGCCCGGCAGTATGGGGCGGAGCTACGGCCTGCAGGTCGCCAAACTGGCCGGATTGCCGCCGGAACTGCTGGAACGGGCGGCCAGAATCCTGGCGGAACTGGAGAACTCGGAGCAACATCGGCGCAAGCTGCGCTCGGCTCAGGCCAAACCTGTTCAGCCTTCGCTCTTCGCCGCGCCGCCCCCGCCGGAACCGCCCGTCTTAAAAGAATTGCGCGCTCTCAACCCGGAAGATCTGTCCCCGCGTCAGGCTCTGGATTATCTGTATGAATTGCGGGGCCGGCTGGGCGATGAGGCGGCCAATGCCTGACATCCAAATATTGGACGACGCTACGATAAATCGGATTGCGGCCGGCGAAGTGGTGGAGCGGCCCGTGTCCGTCGTGAAAGAATTAGTGGAAAACGCGCTGGACGCAGGGGCCGGGCAAATAGAAATCCAGATTGAGAGCGGCGGCGAGAAGTTGATCCGGGTGCGGGACGACGGGGATGGTATTCGGCCGGCCGAACTGCCTCTGGCCCTGATGCCGCACGCCACCAGCAAACTCACGCGGATTGAGGACTTGGACACCCTGACCACGATGGGGTTTCGCGGCGAGGCGCTCGCCAGCATCGCCGCCGTTTCCCGCCTGAGCATCCTCTCCCGGGCCCGGGGCGAGACGGCCGGCTCTCTGCTCCAAACCGCGGGCGGCGCGCCGGCCGCGCCGGTCGCGGCCGGTTGCGCCGTGGGGACGACGGTGACGGTGGAGGATCTTTTTTTCAACACGCCGGCCCGGCGCAAATTCTTGCGTTCGCCCCAGACGGAAGCCGGCCTGATCGCGGAAATGACGGGCCGGCTGGCCCTGGGCCGGCCGGATGTGGCTTTTCGTCTCTTGCGGGGTGGCAAGCCGATCCTGACCACGCCGGGAAACGGGCGCCGGCTGGACGTACTCGGCGCGGTCTACGGGCGGGAGATGGCGCGGCGCGTGATCCCGGTGACGGCGCGGCGGGGCGAGTGGGAAATCAGCGGCTTCACCGGGGAGCCGGGTTTTGCCCGTTCCGGCCGGCAAGGGCAGCTTTTCTTCCTCCAAGAGCGCGTTATTCGCTCGCCCCTATTGGCCCGGGCGCTGAAAGAAGCCTACCATACCCTGCTCCCGGCGGGAGTGCATCCGGTCGCCGTGCTGCGCCTGGCCCTGCCGCCCGGGGAGGCCGACGTCAACGTCCATCCGGCCAAACTGGAAGTGAAGTTCCGCTCGGAACGGGCGGTGGAGGAGTTTTTGCGCGAAAGCGTGCGGGCGGCTCTGCTGGCTTGCGCGCCGGCCCGGCCGCTGGCCTGGAATGATTGGCCCCTGCCGCCGCCGGGCAAAACTTTCCCGGTACGGCCGGCGCCGCCCGCCCCGGAGCAAATGCGGCTGCTCTACGCACCTGCCCCGGCGGAGCGCGCCGACTGGCGGGAAACGCCGACGGCCTACGCCGCGCCTCCGCCCGCCGTGGCGGTCGCCGGGCCGAAAGCGCCGGCGGCCGAGACGGAGACCGCCCCGGCGGCTACGCTGACCCTGCCGGAAGGGGAGAGGCCGCCCGGCCGTTTTGCCGCCCTGCGCCCGCTGGCCCAGCTATTCCGCACGTACATTCTGGCGGCGGACGAGACGGATTTCTATGTCATTGACCAGCATGCCGCCCATGAGCGCGTCCGCTACGAACAGCTGCTGCGGGAAGCGCGCGAACGCCGCGCCGCCGCCCAAATACTGCTGTCGCCGGAGACCCTGAACCTGTCCTGGCAGGAGGAACAGGCTTTTCTGGAATACTACCCCCAATTGCGCGCCCTGGGTTTCATCGTGGAAGAATTCGGCCCCCAGACTTACTTGCTGCGCGCCGTACCCTGTACGGGGCCCTACGCCGGGCCGGCGGAAGTTTTTCGCCGTTTTCTGGCGGAGGTGCTGGCCGGCGGCGAGGCGCCGGGCGCGGAGCGGTTGTTGGAACGCTGGGTCTTTCTCACGGCCTGCCGCGGAGCGGTCAAGGCGGAGGAAATCCTGAGCGTACCGGCGATGGAGGAATTGATCCATTTGCTCGGGCAGACGGAAAACCCGTTTACCTGTCCGCACGGGCGGCCGGTGTTCATGGTCATGAGCCGCGCGGAACTGGAAAAGAGGTTTTACCGGACTTGAAGGTTTACGCCCGCTTTTCCCGCCCGGGGGACGAAAGGCTGCGGCGGCGGCTGGAACGGCTGGCCGCGGCGCCGGGGCTGGATCTGGCGCCTCTGCCGCCTCTGCCGCGCGGGGAGGAAGACGACGCGACCCCCACGCTGCATATCACGCGCAGCGGCCTTTATTTGACCCTGGGGGCGGCGAAGCTGTTTTTCCACCCCGGCATGGCTCTGCTCCGGGTCATGCGGGCGCGGCGGGGAGAGTACGACCGCTTTTTAAGCCTGGCCGACGTCCGCTCGGGCGATACGGTACTGGACGCCACCGCCGGTCTGGGCGCGGACGCGCTGGTGGCCGCCTGGGCGGTGGGGGAGCGGGGCCGGGTCGTCGGCACGGAATGTGCGCCGCTCGTTTTTGCCCTATTGCGCGATGGATTAGAAAATTTTTCCACAGACTGGCCCGGCCGCGGCTGCGGCGCTAAGGGAGAAAGCCTGGCCGAACTGGGCCGGGCAGCGGAGCGCGTTCAGGCGCACCGGGCGGAACACACGGAATTTTTGCGCGCTCTGCCGGACGGAGCCGTGGACATTGTCTGTTTTGACCCGATGTTTCGTAGCACCGTAGCGGAAGCGGCGGCGATGCAAGCTCTGAAATTGTGGTCTTCCCCGGTGGCCCTGGGCGCGGAAGCGGTGGCGGAGGCCTGCCGCGTGGCCAGGCGGCGGGTGGTGCTGAAAGAACGGCGGGGCAGCGGGGAATTTGCCCGCTTGGGTTTTCATCTGCCGGCCCAGGGCGGGAGCAAGGTGTGCTATGGCGTTATCAAGCGGGATTGAGCTGATCGTGATTGCCGGCCCGACCGCCGTGGGCAAATCTGCCGCCGGCGTGGCCTTGGCGCGCGCACTGGACGGGGAAATCATCTCCGGCGACTCGGTGCAGGTCTATCGGGAACTGAATATCGGAGCGGCCAAACCGCCGCCGGCCGAGCGCCTGGGGGTTCCGCATCATTTGCTCGATGAACTGGACCTGGCCGAACCGTTCACCGCGGCCAGTTTTTGCCGGCGGGCCGCCACCCTGGCGGCGGAAATCCGGGCCCGGGGACGGATGCCGATTGTCGTGGGCGGCACGGGCCTGTACCTGCGCGCTCTGCTGGACGGCTTTACTTTTGCCACCGCCGGCGCCGACCGGGAGGGGGACGACCGGGCTGCCCTCCGCCCGGATCCGGAAGCGCTCCATCGCCAATTAAGCGCCATTGATCCGGTTTCGGCCGCCCGTTTGCATCCCCACGACACCGCCCGCCTGCTTCGGGCCCTGGAAGTCTTCACCCTGACCGGCCGGCCTTTATCCGCCCAGCGACGCTATGAAGAACGCCTCTACCCGCCCTTGCCGGGCGTGACCATTTTTGGGCTGACTGCGCCCCGCCCGTGGTTATATGAACGGATCAACGCCCGGGCCGAGGTTATGCTGCGGGACGGGCTTTTTGAGGAAACCGCCGCGCTGCTCCGCGCCGGCCGCAGTCCGGAGCTCAAACCTCTGCGCAGTATCGGCTACCGGCACGCCGTCGCTTATTTACGCGGGTTATGTACGCAGGCGGAAACGCTGCGCCTGCTGCAGCGAGACACGCGCCGCCTGGCCAAACGGCAATGGACCTGGTTTTGCCGCGACCCGCGCATTATCTGGCTTGATGTCACGGAATCGCCGCCCGGGGCGCTCGTCGCCCGGATGACAAGCCTTCTGTCCGGGCCGCTTTAGGGCAGTTCCTTAATTCCAGCCCAAAGCGTAGTAAACGAATAAGGTGTAATAGACAAGGGGCATGGTGAGCAGGATGCTGTCAAAGCGGTCAAGTATCCCGCCGTGTCCGGGGATGACGCGACCGGAATCCTTGACCTCCGCCGTGCGTTTCAGAGCCGACTCAAACAGGTCGCCCAACTGGGCGGTGATACTGATGGCCAGAGCGAGGGGCACTATCAGCCATAACGGAGCGATATCGGCGATCCAGCCAAAAACGGCGCCAAAAATCACGGCGACGACGCCGCCGGCGACAGAACCGGCCACGGATTTGTTCGGGCTGATGCGGGGCGCGATCTTGCGGCGGCCGATGGCGGAACCGATCAAGTAAGCGGCGCTGTCGGTCAGCCAGATGGTGAGAATGGCGAACAGGCACCAAGCCAGACCGTGGGAAGGAAGATCCCGCAGCCGCTGCAAATATGTAAGGAAAATAACGGGGTAAAAGAAGGCGGAGATCTGAAAAATGAGTTCCATAAAAGAAACCGAGGGGAAAACCAGGATATAACGCGCCATGAGCAGGAAAAAACAAAAATAGAGAAGCGGCAAAAGCCAGCTTTGAAAGTCCAGCCAGAAAAGAACCAGCCAAATCACGCAGAGGGTGAAGGGCCATTTCCCGTCTTTCAGCCAACCGGCCTTCTGCCCGATAAGAAAATACTCCCGTAAAGCCAGGAGAGAGAGGATAACGATCGCGGCGGCCAGGTACCGGCCTCCCAGGTAGATGAGAAAAAGGAACAATGGCGCTAAAACGACGGCGCTGAGAATCCGTCTGCCCATTAACTTTCCCTCCTCACGGAACCGAAGCGGCGCTCCCGCTGCCGATACTCGGCCAAAACCCTTTCCAATGAGGCTTCGTCAAAATCCGGCCAACATTCCGCCGCAACGACTAACTCGGCGTAAGCGGTCTGCCAGAGCAAAAAATTGCTGAGCCGCGTCTCGCCGGAGGTGCGGATCACGACTTCCGGATCGGGCAGTCCGGCGGTATGCAGACAGCCGGCAAAACAGGCTTCGTCGATTCCGGCCGGATCAAGTTCGCCCGTTCGCGCTTGCGCGGCCAGCGTGCGCGCCGCCTGCAGGATATCAGCCCGACCGCCGTAGTTCAGGGCAATCTGCAAACGAAGTCCGTCATTCAGACGGGTCTGCGTGCGAGCCTTCTCCGCCAGTTCCCGCACGTCGGCGGGAAAGGGCGCCATATCTCCGATCACAAGGACGCGCACGCGCATGGCGTGCAGTTCCCCGATGGTGGTACGAAAATATTCACGCAGCAGGCCGATCAAAAAACTGACTTCCCGGCGCGGCCTTTTCCAATTTTCGGTGGAAAAGGCATAAACAGTAAGGTAACTGATGCCCAAGTTCGCGCTATGGCGCACGACGCGGCGCAAAGACTCCACGCCGGCCCTATGGCCAAAACTGCGCGGCATACCGCGCTGCCGCGCCCAACGGCCGTTGCCGTCCATAATGATGGCTACATGCTGCGGGTCAGTCGGGTTTTTCATTACTTTCAGACCGCGACAATCTCCTGCTCCTTGGTTTCCAAGGCGGCATCCACTTCTTTAATATATTTGTCCGTCAGTTTTTGCACGCGATCCTGAGTTTTTTTCGCTTCGTCCTCCGAACACAGTTTATCTTTTTCAGTTTTCTTGATTTCCTCCAGCCCCTCGCGGCGAATGTTGCGCAGAGCGACGCGGGTTTCCTCTCCTCTTTTTTTCATGGACTTGACTATTTCCTGCCGGCGCTCCGCCGTCAACTGAGGAACGACCAGGCGAATAATCGCGCCGTCATTCATCGGCGTGATCCCCAGGTCTGATTTCAGGATGGCTTTTTCGATGGCGGCGATCGCGCTCTTGTCCCAGGGCTGGATTGTCAGCACCCGCGGCTCGGTCACCGCGATGCTGGCCATCTGGCTGACCGGAGTCTGCGTGCCGTAATAATCAACGATTATCTTATCCAGCATCCCGGGTGAAGCCAAGCCGACCCGCACGGAGCGCAAATCCCGCCCCAGTACCTCAAAGGTTTTCCCCATTTTTTCCTCTGTCGTCCGAATAACGTCGTCCAGAGTCATCCTAATCCCTCCCTACAAATGTGCCGATCTCCACGCCCTGAACCGCCTTGAGAATATTGCCGGCCTGATTCAGGTCAAAAACAATGAGCGGTATGTCGTTGTCCATGCAGAGCGAAGCGGCGGTGGAATCCATGACGCCCAAGCCCCGGTTCAGAATATCAAAATATGTCAGGCGCTCAAATTTGCGAGCGGATACGTTGCGGTGCGGATCGTCGTCATAGACGCCATCCACCATTTTGGCCATGAGGATAACTTCCGCTTCGGTCTCCGCCGCTCGCAGCGCCGCCGCCGTATCAGTGGAAAAAAACGGGTTGCCGGTGCCGGCGGCAAAAATAACGACGCGACCTTTTTCCATATGCCGCATGGCCCGGCGCCGAATATAATGCTCGGCGACCTGACGCATTTCGATGGCGGAAAGCACCCGGGTGTACACTCCCTGCTGCTCAAGGGCGTCCTGCAGCGCCAGCGCGTTCATGACCGTGGCCAGCATCCCCATATGGTCGGCCGTCGCCCGATCCATCCCCATCGCGCTGCCCGTGACGCCGCGCCACAGATTGCCGCCGCCCACCACCATGCCGACCTGCACGCCCAATTGACTGATCTCTTTGACCTGCCCGGCCACATTCTTGACCACCTGCGGCGAGATGCCGAATCCATCCGCGCCGGCCAGCGCTTCGCCGCTGATTTTAAGGATAATTCGCCTGTAACGCGCTTCGCTCATCTCGGCCTCCATGCCTGTTTATAGTTCAACGCCGACGGGAAATTCCCCTTCCGCGCCATTGAAAAAAAGAGAACACCGAAGTGTTCTCTTTCGCTAAATTATCGCTCTATTTCCTTCATAACTTCATCGACGAAATTGCTTTGTTTCTTTTCTATCCCTTCACCCAGTTCAAAACGGGCAAAACGGCGGATCGAAATCTTTTCGCCTACCTTGGATATTTTGTCGAGCAGTATATCCTTGACGGCTTTGTCCGGTTCCTTGACAAACGGTTGTTCCATCAGGCACACTTCCTGGAAAAACTTGCTCATGCGCCCCTCGATCATTTTTTCCGCAATGGCGGCCGGTTTCCCTTCGTTCAAAGTCTGGGCCCGCACAATCTCCCGCTCGTGTTCCAGCACTTCTGCCGGCACTTCACTGGCGTTGATGTATTCCGGCCGGGCTGCGGCGATCTGCATGGCGATATCGCGGACAAAACGGCGATAATCCTCGCTCCGCGCCACAAAATCCGTCTCACAGTTGACCTCCAGCAGTACGCCGATGCGACCGCCTCCGTGGATATAGGACTCAACCAGTCCTTCCGCGGCGATGCGTCCTTCTTTTTT
Organism: Gracilibacteraceae bacterium; assembly: GCA_031270805.1. Lineage (GTDB taxonomy): Bacteria > Bacillota > Desulfitobacteriia > Desulfitobacteriales > Syntrophobotulaceae > JAIRRL01. Next base: position 11,274 of record JAISWK010000097.1, on the reverse strand, counting down.
CGCGGCGGCGGCCAGGCCTTTTTCCCGCAGAAAGTCAATCGCCTTGTCCGTATCGCCGTCACAGGCGACGAGGGCGTTTTTGCAATCCAGCATCCCCGCGCCGGTTCTTTCCCGCAGTTCCTTGATCAGGGCGGTGTTTACTTCAGCCATATTATAACCATGCCTTTCTGCGAAAGGTTCATCCCGCTATTTCCGCCGCCGCGTTATCCGCGCCGCCCCGTGTTCCCTCAATCACCGCGTCGGCCATGCGCCCGGTCAGAAGTTTGACGGATTTAATCGCGTCGTCATTCGCCGGGATGACCACGCTGATTTCATCCGGGTCACAGTTTGTGTCGACGATCCCGACAATCGGGATATTCAGTTTGCGGGCTTCGGCCACGGCGATGCCCTCTTTGCGCGGATCAACGATAAAAACCGCGTCGGGCAGTTTTTTCATCTCCTTGATCCCGCCGAGAAAACGCTCCAGTTTGCTCATCTCGTGCCGGAGGGAAGCCACTTCCTTCTTGGGCAGCACCTCGAATACGCCGTTTTCCTCCATCTTCTCCAGTTCGCGCAGACGATCCACCCGCTTCTGGATGGTGAGAAAATTCGTGAGCATCCCGCCCAGCCAGCGCTCGTTGACATAAAACATGCCACAGCGCTCCGCTTCTTCCTTTACAGTTTCCTGGGCCTGTTTTTTTGTGCCGACAAAGAGAATGCTGCCGCCGGATTGCGCGATACTACGCACAAAATTGTAGGCTTCTTCGACTTTTCTCACGGTTTTCTGCAAATCGATGATGTAGATGCCATTCCGTTCCGTGAAAATATAACGCGCCATTTTAGGGTTCCAACGCCTGGTCTGATGCCCGAAGTGTACGCCGGCTTCCAATAATTGTTTCATGGAAATAACAGCCATTGCGACACCTCCTTTCTTTGTTTTTTCTCCGCCGCAGAATTCACCCCGGCGACCGCCCCGCAACGGGGAACCGGGCGCCGATCCTTCTGCGTGTGTATTTCGTAAAATCCACTGGGAAAAATTATAGCATAGGCAAAAAAAAATGTCAACCTACCCCTCACCGGAAAGAAAGGCCCAAAGCCCGAAATTTATATTGAACATATGCGCCGGGCGTGTTAAAATGATTCGTACACGTTTCACAGGAGTATTAGACGGAACTGATTATGAGGTGGTTGGATGAGCATTATCAGCGCCCTTTTTGACAGTAACGCGCGGGACATTAAGCGCTATATGAAAAAAGTCGAACTCGTTGATCGCTACGCTGCGGAAATGGCCTCGTTGAGCGGGGACGAGCTGCGGCAAAAAATGGATGATTACCGCCAGCGGAGCGCCAACGGCGAAAGCCCGGATTCCCTCTTGCCGGAAACCTTCGCCCTTGTGCGCGAAGCGGCCGAACGGGCGCTCGGTTTGCGGCACTATGACGTCCAGCTTATCGGCGGCATGGTCTTGCATGACGGACGCATTGCCGAGATGAAAACAGGCGAAGGCAAAACCCTCGTCGCCACATTGCCGGTCTGCCTGAACGCGCTCAGCGGCGAAGGCGTCCATGTCGTCACGGTCAATGATTACCTGGCCAGGCGCGACGCGGAATGGATGGGACAGGTCTACAACATGCTCGGGCTTTCGGTCGGACTCGTCGTCCATGGGATGACGCCGGAAGAAAAAAAGGGGAGTTACACGGCGGACATTACTTATGGCACCAATAATGAATTCGGGTTTGACTATCTGCGGGACAATATGACTTCCACAGCGGAGTGGCTCGTGCAGCGCCCGCTTTCCTTCGCCATTGTGGACGAGGTGGATTCCATCCTCATCGACGAGGCGCGCACGCCGCTCATTATCTCCGGCGAAGGCAACAAGTCTACGGAACTCTATGATCGGATGTCCAAAATCATTCCCCGCCTGAAAAACGAGCGGGATTACAATGTGAACGAAAAAGAGCGGGTCGTGACCCTGACCGAGGACGGCGTCGGTCTGGTCGAGGAAATGCTCGGGGTGGAAAACCTGTACGACGACCTGAACAATGAGATGGCGCACTATGTGAACCAGGCCCTGAAAGCGCATACCCTGTTCCGCAAAGACCGCGACTACGTGGTCAAGGACGGTCAGGTCATCATCGTGGACGAATTCACGGGGCGCTTGATGTTTGGGCGCCGCTACAGCGAAGGACTGCACCAGGCGATTGAAGCGAAGGAAAAGGTCAAAATCGAGCGGGAAACCCAGACCCTGGCCACTATTACTTTCCAAAACTATTTCCGCATGTATAAAAAACTGGCTGGCATGACCGGCACGGCGCGGACGGAAGAGCAGGAATTTATGAATATCTACCGGCTCGACGTGGTGGAGGTGCCGACTAACCTGCCCATGATCCGCGCCGATCTGCCCGACGTTATTTATCGCACCGAAGCCGGCAAATTCAACTCTGTAATTGAAGATATCACGGCCAAACACAGCATCGGCCAGCCGGTACTCGTAGGCACGGTTTCCATTGAAAAATCGGAGCTGCTCAGCGAGCTCCTGAAGAAAAAGGGTGTGCCGCACCAGGTGCTGAACGCCAAATTCCATGAGCAGGAAGCGCAGATCGTCGCCAAAGCCGGCGAGCAGGGGGCGGTGACCATTGCCACGAACATGGCCGGTCGCGGCACGGACATCGTGCTGGGTGAAGGCGTCGCCAACTTGGGCGGTCTGCATATCATCGGCACGGAACGGCATGAATCCCGCCGCATTGACAACCAGCTGCGCGGTCGCTCGGGGCGCCAGGGCGACATGGGTTCCACCCAGTTCTACATTTCGATGGAAGATGATCTGATGCGCCTGTTCGGTGGGGAAAACCTGGTCGGTCTCATGGACAAACTGGGCATGAACGACGAAATGCCGATTGAGTCCCGCCTTGTGAGCAAACAAATCGAAAACGCGCAAAAACGCGTGGAAGCGCGTAACTTCGAGATCCGCAAGCATGTACTCAATTATGACGACGTGATGAACCAGCAGCGGGAGATCATCTATTCCCAGCGGCGGGAAGTTCTCACGGGCAAAGATATTAAAGACCAGATCTGGCAAATGGTGGAAACAGTCACGGACGACATCCTGGCCCGTTTCAGCAGTGAAAGCCCGTACCCGGAAGAATGGAACATGCTCAGTTTTCTTGAACTGCTGGAAAACGTGTTGCTGCCAAATCACAACTTGACCGAGGAAAATTTTATCAATCTCGATAAAGAAGAGATGCGGGAACTGATTCTCGATCGGGTGGAGGAGTATTACGAGGAGCGGGAACGTAATTACGGCACTGACCTCATGCGGGCGATCGAGCGCAGTATAGTGTTGCGGGTGGTCGATTCCCGCTGGAAAGATCATCTGGACGCCATGGACGATCTGCGGGACGGCATAGGGTTGCGGGCCTACGGGCAAAGAGATCCGCTCGTGGAATACCGCAACGAGGCCTATGAGATGTTCCAGAGCATGATCGCCGCCATCCAGGAAGATGTGGTCACTTATGTCCTGCGGGTGACGCCGCGCGTGACGGAGGCTTCCGCGCCCAACCCGCGCCAGGCCCTGATTGAAAACCGCTATACGGCCGATGCGCACAAACCGGTGCGCGTCAATCAGCAAGTGGGGCGGAACGACCCCTGTCCCTGTGGCAGCGGCAAAAAATATAAACGCTGCTGCGGCGCCGGCGCCTGAAATGACTGCACCGCGTCGCACCGGCTCTAACCTTTTTATCTTTCGGCCCTGCTTGGCCGTTTTATTGCTCTTGCTGCCGGTGCTGGCGGCGGTTTCGGCTTGCGCGCCTGCGGAAGAAAAGGATTACGCGGAATCTTTCGCCCGCGGCGAGCAGGCGATCGCGGCTGAGGATTACGAGACGGCGGTGCAGGAACTGACCGAGGCGATGGACAGCCAAGACGAGGAAGCGATGGTTTGGGTACGGCGCGGCGACGCATATTGGGAATTGGAACTGTACGAGGACGCGGTCTCCGATTATGAACACGCGCTCGCCCTGGACGCAACCCTGTTTGAGGTTTACGATCGCCTGGCGGAATGTTATCGCCGCCTGGGCGACCCCCAGGTGGGAGAGGAGACGCTGGCCCGGCGGGAGGAGGCGCTGCGGGACAATGCTGATTGACACGCATGTGCACTTGCTCGGGCACCGGGATCGGCCGGCCACGCGGGAAAATATCCGCTTGTTTTTGGACGCAGCCGTGCGCCGCGGGTTGAGCCTGATCGGTTTTGCCGACCACGAAGAATATATCGAAGATATGCGCCCGGATCTGATCCGGGAGGTGGCGGGTGAATACCCGGGGCTGCGCGTCCTGGTCGGCGTGGAACTGGATTACCGGCCCGGCGAAGAAGCACGGCTGCGGGCCGCCCTCCGCCGGCACCGGTTTGATTTCAGCATCGGCTCCGTCCACGAGCTGGAGGGGCGGGCTCTGGATTTGACGCCGGCCGAGGCGGACGCGCTGGGTCTGGCGCCGGACGAATTATACCGCCGTTATTTCGCCTGCGTGGCCCGGGCGGCGAAGAGCGGTCTCTTTACCGTATTGGGACATATCGATCTGGTGAAAATTTTCGGGGTGCGGCCGACGCTCGCGGTCGAGGAATTGGCGGCCCCGGCCCTGGACGCCGTCGCCGCTGCCGGCGGGGCGATTGAGCTGAACACGAACGGCCGTTATAAACCGGTGGGGGAATGGTATCCTTCGCCGGCCCTGCTCGCGGCGGCGGCGCGGCGGCGCATCCCGATCACGACCGGCTCGGACGCGCACGCCCCGGACCAGGTCGGCCGGGAGGTCGCGGCGGCGGCGGCGGCGCTCCGGACGCTGGAGGCCCGGCGGCTGGATTGGTGACTTACGGGCGAAAAAAATGGCGCTGCGCCGTCAGGAGCTGAATCAATGGAGGCGGAGCCGGCTCTGGCCTATCTGCGGCGGGTTGGCCGCGGCGATCGGGCAAAAAAGGCCCTCGGCCAAAATTATTTAATCGACGACGCTTTGCTGGAGCAAATGGCGGCCGCGGCCGCGCCGACCGCCGCCGGGCCGGTGCTGGAGATCGGGCCGGGCCTCGGCCTGCTGACGCGCTTATTGCTGCGGCGGCAGGAAGCGAGCGGCGGTCGTTTGTGGGCGGCGGAAATAGACGAGGGTAAGGTGGCCGTGCTGGAGCGCGAATTTGCCGGCCGCCCGCTCTCTCTGCTTTGCCTGGATGCCCGCACCGTGCTGCTCCGCGACCTCTGGGGCGGGGAAAAAGGCGCGGTTTGTGGCAACTTGCCCTATTACATCGCCAACCCGCTGCTGCGGCATTTTTTGCGGCAGAGAGATTCTCTCACCCGGCTGACGGTAATGGTGCAGAAAGAAGTGGGGGAGCGCCTGACGGCGCCGCCGGGGGGGCGGCCTTACGGCCTGCTTTCCCTGGCGGTGCGCCTCTACGCCGAGCCGGAGTTTTTGTTCACGGTTCCGGCCGCCGCTTTTCGCCCCGCGCCCCGCGTCACTTCCGCCGCCGTGCGTCTGCATCCGCGCCCTTATCCCGGTCTGCTCCTGCCGGAAGAAGATGTGCTGGCCGTGGCCAGAGCCGCGTTTGCCCAGCGGCGGAAAACGGCGCTGAACTCGCTCAGCGCGGTCTGGCCCCGGGACAAAGACACCGTACGCCATTGGCTGCGCACGGCGGCAATTCCGCCGGAGGCCCGGGCGGAACAACTGACGATTGAAGATTTTCAGAACATCGCTTTGACCATCCGCCGGGACGGGGATAGTTAAAAAAAACAGAGGTGCGAACATGCTTGGGACTTTAACCAACGCGGTAGCGGTGCTGATCGGCGGCGGGGTCGGCCTGCTGCTCCAAAGCCGCTTATCCAGCCGGGTCACAGAGAACTTGCTGCGGGTGATGGGACTTTGCGTCTGCGTCATCGGCCTCGCCAGCGCCATCCGCGGTGATACGCTGCTGCTCGTGGCCTCCCTGGCCACGGGGGTTATTATCGGGGAAATGGCCGACATCGACGGGGGACTGAACCATTTTGGCCGCTGGCTGCAGAGCAGAATCAGCCGGGGCGAAGGTTCGACGCTAGCCGAGGGTTTCGTCACGGCCACCCTGCTTTTTTGCGTCGGAGCGATGGCTATCGTCGGCTCCATTGACAGCGGTCTGCGCGGCGATCACACCATTATTTTCACCAAATCCGTCATCGACGGGGTCACGGCCATGATCTTCGCTTCCGCGCTCGGCCCGGGCGTCCTGCTTTCCGCCGCCTCCATCCTCATCTATCAGGGCGCGATCGTGCTTTGCGCCTCCGCCTTGCAGAGCGTTTTTTCCGCAGAGCTGATCACTCAGATTTCCGCGGTGGGCGGGGTGATGATCCTGGCCCTCGGACTCAATATGACGCTGGAAGCGAAAATCAAAGCGGCGAACCTGCTGCCGGCTTTTTTCACCGCCGCCGGATACTATTTTCTCGTCCTGGCTTGATCAATAAGGTGACTTACGGAGGCAAAACCGCATCGAAACTCACGCTAGGGCAGCCGGGCCAGCACGGCGCCCAGGAGGGCGTACAGGTCGCCGGCCGCCCGGGCCGAGGTTTCCAGCACTTCTTCCATTGTCAGTTTTTGTTCCAGCACGCCGGCCGCCATATTGGTCACGCAGGAAACGCCGAGAACCTGCATCCCGCCGTGATTGGCCACGATAACTTCCGGCACGGTGGACATGCCGACCAGGTCGGCGCCTATGGCGCGCAGATAACGTATTTCCGCCGGCGTCTCAAAACTCGGGCCCGGCACGGCGGCGTAAACCCCTTCCTGTCCCGGCCGGCCCAGTTCCTCAAGCACGGCCAGAGCCACAGCCCGCCAGCTTTTGTCGTAGGCGTAAGTCATGTCGGGAAAGCGCAGGCCCAGAAAGTCCAAATTTTGTCCGCGCAGCGGATTCACGCCCAGCAGGTTAATATGGTCGCGCATGACCACGAGTTGCCCCGGTCGATAATTTTCATTTATCCCCCCCGCGGCGTTTGTGACGATCAGCTTTTTCAGGCCGAGGACTTCCATCAGGCGCACGGGAAAAGTCACGTCCTCCATCTCATAGCCCTCATAATAATGCAGCCGGCCCTGCATGATCATCACATATTTTTCGCCGCAGCGGCCCAGCACCATATTGCCCTTATGCCCGGGCGCGGTAGAGAGGGGGAAATGCGGAATGTCCTCATAGGGGATTACAGTCCGCTCTGTTATGTTTTCGGCGAAGCGGCCCAGGCCGGATCCGAGAATAATGCCAAACTCCGGCAGTCGAGCCAGTTTTTTTTCCACAAAACTCCTGGCGACACTCAGGCGCGCCATGATTCTTTCTTCAGTCAGCATAATTCCACTTGTCGAGTCCCTCTCGACGCTCCTTTCCTTGAAATCGTCTCAATCATTCGCTCGCGGATGCGCCCGGCGAAATACTTCCCACAAGCGCCGGCTGGTCAGATGCGTGTATATCTGCGTCGTGGAAATATCGGCGTGCCCCAGCATTTCCTGCACAGAGCGGAGATCGGCGCCGCCGTCCAGCAAATGGGTGGCAAAGCTGTGGCGGAAAAGATGCGGGTAGAGAGACGGGCTTATCCCCGCCTTCCGGCCGCGCTGTCTGACTATTTTCCACACCCCCTGCCGGGTCAGCGTCCGGCCGCGGGCGTTCAAAAAAAGGCTGTTGCGTTCCGCGACGGTGGGTTTGTGGTTCTTGGCCAGCAGGGCCTCCCGCCCCTTCTCGCTGTAAAGAGCCAGACTGCGCAACGCCGGTTCCCCCAGCGGGGCCAGCCTTTCCTTGCCGCCTTTGCCCCGGCAACGCAAGTAGCCCAGCTCAAACGATATATCATTCAGGCTGAGGCCGACAAGTTCCGACACGCGCAACCCGCTGCCGTAAAGCACTTCGAGCATGGCGTTATCGCGCAGCGTCGTCGGCTGGAGTCCGGGTTCCGGCTGCAGCAGCCGCTCGATGGCCGGCGCGGTCAGCACTTGCGGCAGGCTTGCCTCCGTTTTGGGATTTGTTAGGTAAAGGGTCGGATCGTCCGGGCGGATTTGTTCCTCAACCAGGTAGCCAAAAAAACCCTTCAACGCAGCGGCGCAACGGGCGATCGAACGGCTGGCCGCTCCCCGTTCTTTGAGAACGGATAAAAAAAGCATCAGTTCGGAAGCCGGACAAACAGCGGCGGCTGTTTCCCTCTCCGCCAAAAAACCGGCCAATTTCCTCAAATCCCGCTCATAGGCCGCCTGGGTGTTTAGACTCAAACCTCGCTCCATCTGCAGATAATGCAGATATTCTGTAATCAATTCTTTGATGCTTTCGCCTCCCGCCTCGCCTCCGTTATCTTCATTTTTCGCCGTTCGCGCCCGTTTTCCTCTTTTTCCGTTCCGATTCTTAGGTCAGCCCAGCCCCCGGGACTTCAATTTCTCCCGCAGGATAACGGGAATATCCCGCGGCGTTTCCGCGACGAAGCCGCCGGCCTGCGTGACGGCCTGCATCTTGCTCCGGGCCGATCCGCGCCCCCGTTCCACGATATTGGAGGCGTGAGAAAAGCGCTGTCCCTCGGGGGCCCAGGCCCCGGCGACATATATGACAAACGGTTTTGTAAACAGGCCGGCCGCGATTACCTCCGCACATTCTTCTTCCTGCGAACCGCCGATTTCCGCGTAAACCGCCACACCATCCGTCTGCGGATCCGCTTCAAACAGCGGCAGCAAGTCCGCCATCGACGTCCCGAGTATCGATTCCGTTCCGGTGTGAATTACCGTACTCACGCCAAAACCGCCTTCCCGCAATACCCAGGGGATCGTGCCCGATTGGCCGCCGCTGCGGGAAAAAACCCCGATCCGGCCGCTTTCAAAAAAACGGTTGGCCCAGTCCACATTGCCGCCCAACCAACCGACCACGGCTTCGCCCGGGGTAATAATGCCGATGGAACCGGGTCCGAGCAGACGAACGCCTTTTAGCCGGCAATAGGCGGCCACAAACATAATGTCGTGTACCGGCGCGCCTTCCACGCAGGGGATAATATTGGCGACGCCGGCGTCGGCCGCTTCCATCACGGCGTTTTTCAAAGCGCGGCCGGGGACGAAGACGACGCTGAAATCCACAGGTCCTTCCTCGCGGATGATTTCGGCCATGCTATTATAAACAGGCACTCCGTGTACGTTCTCGCCCCGTTTGCCGGGACTCACGCCGGCGATAACCTTCGTGCCGTACTCTTTCATATACTTTGTCCGGACGCTGCCCTCCCGGCCGGTAACGCCCTGCACCGCTACTCGCGTTTCTCTGCTGACTAATATTCCCATCAGACGCCGCCTTTCATGTATGCCGATAGGCCTTTGATCGGCACGTCAATCGTGATAACTCCCCGCCCCCGCGTGTCGCAGGCGTATTCGCAGGCCAGACATTCCGTGCCAAGCCGCAGCGTTTCTTCCTCAGACAAATGCGCCGTAGAGGGCGCCCCGTTCTTATCCGGAGCCAATATGCCACGGGCGTAGAGGCGGCAGGCTTCAATACAAGCCTTGCTCGTGCAGGTAATACATTTATCCGTGTCGATCGAAATAATAATGGATCTTTCTTTAATAGTATACATATATTTTATACCTGCTTTCCGGCCGCGCTTCTCTCCCGGCGATACTCCAGGCAAAGGGACAGCAGGCGGTTGCCGATGAATTCCGTGTCCGTCACGTAGTCTCGCCCGTAGATCTCAATCCGCTGTCCGGGGCAATCCGGGCGCATCAGGTCTTTCAGCCCTTCGCGCAGGATGTGGAGTGATTCGTCCTCCCGATTACCGCATAAGAGGAGGACGCAGGGTAAGCCGGGTTTCAGCGGCAGTATTTCCCGTAAAACCTTGACGAGGGCGTGGGCATGATGCCACTGTTCCTGGTTGGCCATCATAAAACCGCCGAGCAGGTAGCCCTCAATCTTAGGTTGGGCCAGCACGCATTTGGCCACGCGATAAATTTTGGCCGCCACGGGGTTACCGCTGGTATCGGCGTAGTTAGCCGGCTTCAAGCCCACGCGGTTCAGCGCGTCCAGACCCATCATGGCCGAACCGCCGCCGATGGGGTGGTAGCCGATCAGACCGCAGCTTTTTTCCGCTTGGCGCATGCTCATGAGAAAACCCGTTCCGCGCGAGTCATCTTCTTCGATCTCCCAACCGATCTTATCCAGTTCGGTCGGCTCGCCGGGCAGGTCGCGGGCTATTTTGATTCCGAACTGCGGCTGCCGGTATACCGCGGAATTATCAATATCCATTTTACAATCGGCGCAGTAAAAACGCCCGGCGGTGGTCAAGGCCAGCGGGTTGACCTCTATGGTCTGACAATCGTAGCCGCTGTAAGCCACCGCTAATTTAACCAGCAGTTCCGCCAGAGCGGCTGTTTCCGCCGCCGGAACGCCGGCCTGCCGACATAGTTCCGCCGCTTCGTAGGGGCGCAAGCCAAAAATCGGATCAATATTGCGGCGCCAGATGCGGTTTTCCGGCACGCTTTCAATGTCCACGCCGCCGTCCGGGCTGAACATGAGCATCGGACTCCGGGCCGTGCGAGCGCTGTTCAGCACCACGGCGCAATAATATTCTTTGACGATGTCGAGTTTTTCTTCGACTAAAATCCGGCGCACGGGCAGACCGTTTACCGCGCGGGCCAAAATCGCCGCCGCAGCTTTTTCCGCTTCGGCGGGCGTATTGACTAAACGCACGATTCCTGCTTTGCTCCGCCCGCCGCTTTGAACTTGACCCTTGACCGCCGCCGGCTTATACAAGCGGCGGGCGGCGCTGCCGGCCGCCACCGCCGAATCGACCGCCTGCCCGGCGGGTACGGGCAGACCGGCCAGGCTCAGCCAATGCTTCCCTTGAAATTCAAATAATTTTGCCATTATAATTCCGCCACCCAATTATATTAAAGCGGGTTATGAAACCGCTGAGTAATCTTCTTAATATTGTATTATACGGCGCGCCTTTATCGCAAAACACACCCAATAGATGAGGAAAGAGAGGAGAGGAAAGAGTAAAGAGTGGGGAGAAAACCCCCGGATATCGTAGGGGCGCGCATTGCGCGCCCGCAGGACAAAATGGGGGACACGGGCGCGCATTGCGCCCCTACGGAGCCCGATTCGGCGTATACGGGACGATTGCCATCGTCCCCTACGGCAATACCGCCCGATCCGGCGTATACGGTACGATTGCCATCGTCCCCCGGGGCGCGCAACCCAGGACATCGTAGGGGCGGATGGCAGTTCGGCACCAACGGCTCGGAGACTCGCCGGGTGCCTGTTGCATGGCTCTTGTTAGCGGTTCATCTGCGCCCTGACGGGCT
>JAISWK010000075.1 GCA_031270805.1 Gracilibacteraceae bacterium | reverse complement strand
GCGCCCAGGCGCTGGATCTCCGCGACTACCGCCGGGTCAAGGCTGCCCGTGACGAGCAGGATCGGGGCGTTCTCCTGCCCGGCCAGCGGGGCCGCCGCCAGGGCGTCCACGAGGTTGGCCGGGGCCGCCGGGGCCAGGATTACCGTCGCCGCGCTGCTCCAGCCCTTAAGGGCGATGGCGGCCGAAGTGGCGACACGGTTTTCCCCGCCGATCCAGGTGAACCCGGCTCTGTCGATCGTAAAATTAGGCGGCCCCGGGGCCTGCGGCTCGATTACGGTCACGGTCGCGGCGGGGGCGCTCTTGCCGCTGCCACCACTGGGCGTCGGCCGTTTCGGCTTAACCGGCGGAACCGGGTCGGTGGGATCGGTCGGGTCAGTTCCGGGATCAGTCGGGTCAGTGGGGTCAGTGGGTTCGGAAGTCCCTTCATCCACTATGACTGCCGCGAAACGGGTGAATACGTCCGTATCCGCTGCAAAGCCATACAGTCGGACGACGCCGAAGTCTCTGTTCACACTGCCGATATAGGCGCCATGCGCATCCAGCTGCGGCCCTCCTTTTACATACAAATCCATGCTTCCGCTGATGAAGGCACCGCTTTCCTCACCCGTAAAACTGTGCATGGTCACATCATTTCCGGTTACATAGACCCGAACGTCGCCCTCGATAACCCCTCCGGCCGCCGCGCCGACAATATCGACCACCGCCGCCGCCCCCGTCCGGATTTCGGCCGAGCCGCGCAAAACGGTATGGAGCCCGCCGCCGGCATAAACAGTGAATTCGCCGCTGTTAACCGTCAAGAGCGGGTCGCCCGCACTCAGTGCCTGTTCGCCTTCCGCGGTTGCGCTCGGGGCGCCGCCGTAAATCGCCGCACCCAGCAAAGAGTAGTCTTGCCTCACTCCCGTATCCACCGTCAGTTTATATCCGTTCGCGTATATTTCTGCGGCGTCCAGACGGATGTCGCGCAGGGTCAAGTCGTTTTGCAAAAGAAGATAACCGCCCGTAACGCGCAAAACATAGTCCCCCGCCGCCGTGATCAGGCAAGGTGCCGTGAGCGGATTCCCGGCCGCCGCGTCCAGCTCCGCGTCGCCGAACAGGGTGATCGTGCCGCCGCCGGCCGAGTTGATCAGAGCCGCCGCTGCGGCAAAAGAATCGCAAGGCGTGTCGTCAGCCCATATGGCGCCGGCGTCGAGCAGGGGGGCGAAACGTAAATCCTGTCTGCTGACGGGGGAATAGTCTGTCGCCGGGCTGACAGCCACGGCGCAGATATGCGCCCACCCGCCGGCCGCGTCGCTGAAACGGAGAGTGAATGGTTCGCGATAGAGAATCCGGCCGCTGTTTTCCGCCGCCGGATCGGGCAAGTAGTCGCCCGCCGGATTTTCCGCCAGCGTATAGTAGACGACGGCATCCGGGGTGGCGACGTCAATGGAGATTAAAACCTCCTCCCCATTGGCGTAAACCGCTTTTTCCGCCGCAAGGGTAATGACGGGCCGCGCGGCCGCTTCTTTCCCCGCCGCCCTCGCCTGGCCCAGCAGAGTCTCCACTGCGGACAGCACTAGGCCTCCGGCTTCCGCCGCCGCCGCGGGTGGCGACAGGCCCTGCACGGACTGAGCCCGCAAAATCTGGGGAACCAGTTCTTTTTCAATCAAAAGCAGATCCGCCATGCTGATCTGCGCATGGACCGGCAGGCGGATGGCGCGGATCAAGCCGCCCGCCACGGTCACTTCCGCTTCGACGCCTCCCTCGGGATTCGTCTGAAGGTAATAATTACCATCCAAGTAGGCCCCGTCCGGCGGCGGTGCGGCAAAAACAATGCTTTGCTCCAGCACGTCCGAGCGTTCTCCGCCGGCAACCGCCGCCACCCGGAGCGAAACAACCGCGCCCGCCGGATTTCCGCCAATCTCGATAGTGCCGCCGGCCGCCGTCTGCCCCTCCGCGTAGGGATCGCCGCCGTCAAGCGTATAGCGGATATCCGCCCCCGCCGCTGCGCCGGCGTTAATGACGGCGTTTCCCTCGCCGGGCCAAACAAAATAACCGCTCTCTGTCCGCAAGTCCGGCGCGGGGAGGGTATGGGCGGAAGATTGCAGCGGCATGTCCGCGAGCAGCGCCTCGACGACGGCGTATTTCAGGGCGTCGGCAGCGTAAGTGGCGCCGGAAACAGCGTCGACCTTATCGGCGCCGGTGGCCGATCCGGCAGTGGCGGTACGCAGCTCCGCCACCTGAGGCAAAGTTTTGCCGACCAGAGCGTGCGGGGCGTCCGGCCCCAACATGCCGGCGGCGGCGCTCAGCCAATAAGACCGGTTCGCCTCCACCGTCGCCGTATGGTCGTCCGTTACGGCCGTGATCACACCGTTGACCGTAGTAACCAGCACGCACACGTCATAACCGTACGGGCCGCAAGTCCGGCTGGCGGAAAACAGTTTCGTGCCGGGCGCCGTGTCCGGGGCGAGAAAACGCAAGCTCAAACTCTTGACGGCGGAAGCGGTCGCGTCTTGGACGGCGACGGCCCGCACGACGATGTCCGTCCCTGTACTTAGGGCGGGGACGACGATCCGCCCGTTTTCCGCCGGAAGGCGGGTCACCGAATCCACCGGCGACGAGCCGTCAACGGTAAAATAGACCACGGCATCCGTGTTGTAATCGTTCACGCCCAGGACGGCCCCTTCCGCCGCCGCGTAATAGGGCAGAGTCCGCCGGTCAAGCGGGAAAATATCCGGCGCCGTCAGCACCGGTTCCGGAGCGGCCTCGCGCAGAGCCGCGCGCGCCGCCGCGATAAAGGCGGCGCTTGAATAGGTCGCGCCGCTGACAGCGTCGACCTCGTCCATATTATCGCGGCCGGCCAACTTTTGGCCCAAGCCGTTAAAGGCCGCCTCCGCGAATGATTGGTTCAGCGGCCAGTAAATCTCCCGGTTCTCTATCTCCGCTTCATAACTCAGGGCGGAGACGGTTCCATCCGCGCCGACGGTCAAAAGCAGAGTCAGCGTATAGGGCGGAAAGCCGGGAACGCCGTAATCCGCCACGGTAGCGGCGCTCGTGTATGCCCCGGGGGTTAATGATCCGGCATAAGCGCTTTGCGGCGGCGCGTTGACGGAAACCATGAGCGCGAGAAGCAAAATCAGGGCGGCGGCCCATATTTTCCGGATTGTCATTGCGCGTTTCTCCTTTTTTTCCCTGCCGGCGTGAGCGCCGAGCTGTGAAAATCTGTTTTCCCGGGAACGCGGGCTTCCAGCCCGCCTCCTGCCCGGATCAAAGAGCCGGCGGCAGTTCTCCGCTCCGATCCGTGTAGCGCGTATGCAGCAGTTCTTCTGCCAGCGGGCCGCCCGGCCGGCCGAGAAAGTTTCGGTACAGCAGTTTCAGCTCGTTGTTCTGCAGACAGTCCGTGTTTTTCAGCAAACTGTCGCTGCGATACAGCCCCTCCTGCCGCCGCTCTACCTCCACCGCGGCCCACGGCGCTTCCACGCTGCTGTGCAGGGCGCCGCCGCCGCCGATGCAGCCGTGCGGACAGGCCATGACTTCGATAAAATGATAGGGGGAATGGCCCTGGCGCAGATCCGTCATCACGGCCTGAATATTGCTGATGCCGTTCACGGCCGCGAAATTGTACCTCTGCCCGCCGATCACCAGCGCCGCTTCTTTGACGCCGTCCCGCGTGCGCAGCGTACCCGGTTCCGGCGGGAGCGGCCGCCCGGTCAGCAAAATGCTTACCGCCCGGAGCGAGGCTTCCATCACCCCGCCCGATGCCCCGAAAATACGCGCCGCCCCCGAGCCTTCCCGCAGCAAGCGGTCAAAATCACTGCCGGCTAGCTCGTTCAGATTAATCCCGCGCTCGGCTAAAAGAACCATGAATTCCCGCGCCGTCAGCACAAGATCAACTTGGCGCCGATTCAGGGCGTCCCGCATTTCCGCCCGGGCGCACTCATATTTTTTCGCCGTGCAGGGCATGACGGAAATCTGATAAACATTGTCCGCAGGCACATTATACTCGCGGGCGTAATAGGATTTGGCCAGCGCGCCAAAAATCTGCTGCGGCGATTTCGTCGTGGATATATGGGCCAGCAGGTCGGGATAATGCATTTCCGCGTACCGAACCCAACCGGGACAGCAGGAAGTCAGCATGGGCAAAACGCCGCCCCCGCGCAGACGCCGGATCAACTCCCCGCCTTCTTCCATAATGGTGACGTCGGCGGCAAAATCCGTATGAAAGGCGCGACCGCCCAATTGTTTCATCGCGGCGGCTATTTTGCGGGAAAAATCCGCGCCGGGCTGGGCGGCGTAGCTTTCGCCCAGCATATTCTGCACCGAGGGAGCTATTTGCCAGACGATGGCGTATCGATCCTGATTGCGCAGGGCATATCGGGCTTGGGCCAGGCCGTCCCGCTCCGTCAGCGCTTCCGCCGGACAAACTTTCGTGCATTGACCGCAGTTAATGCAGCCGGTTTCCGCCAGGGGAAAACCGCCTTTTGTGTCGGAGTAAAATTGGCGGCCGCCATGCCGCGCCGGCTCAGGGTCGGGGTAAAGCCGATAAACCCCTATCTTTTGCACATCGGCGCAAACACGGACGCAATTGCCGCAGCCGATGCATTTATTGACATTCCGCGCCACTGAGCGGCTGGAAAGGTCTATTGTCTCCGGCGAAGTCTCGGCGTCCGCCGCCCGATCCGGATACATCGCGGCCAAGGCAGCCACGGCGTCCGCATCCCGCGGCCGCATTACGCTCCAGGCCGCCACGCCGGCCGCCCCGGCCGCCTGGAGAAAACGGCGGCGCGATAGGCCGCAATTATATATGTCCCTGTCGTTCAAATCCGCGTTTTTTTTCTTCATGCGTTTCCTTTCGCGCGTAAGCTTCAGGTTCAATCTGTCCGGCCGGTTCCGGCTGCTCAGTAAAAGGGTGCGACTGATTAGGGCGGGCTAATCAAAATGTAAAATACCACAATTAGCCCCCGCTGTCAATAGCCCCCACTAAGGAACTGTTCTCAAATAACTTATACATTTGACTTGCCCTTTTGCACTCTGGCTGCGTTGCCAGAACCCGCAAATACAGCCAGTATTAGCGAAACCTGGCGCCTTGCCAGAGCACAAAATTGCTGCGTCAACTGCACAAGTTATTTATCAACAGTCCCTAACGCGATTATCTCTCGTATTTTTTCCATTTATTAGGAAGAAATCGCTTGGCCCAGCGAGCGACTTCCCGCTTAAATCAAGGGTTTCCGCCATCGAGCCCGGGCTATAAAAATGACAACTCCAGTTGACAAAATTTGCCCCTGCGGTGAAAAATTTTTTTTAGCAAATCAAATTTCGCGCTTTTCGCGGTTAGATAATGAATTGAGGGATTGGAATGATGGTTCCCCTGTTTCTTTCATTTTCCTCGCCCTGCTTACTTGCCTGGAGCCCATGACGCTTAGTAATCACAAAGATTCATTTTTGAACGGCCAAAATATTCCCCAGCTTCCTGTAATATTTGGCCCGGAGTGCTGACTCGTGGATACGTTCTAAAAAATACGGGGTTGACCCCAACATGGAAGCGATCAATCGCCGCTTATCTTCTGAAGAATTCCAGGAAATAAGCGAGAGGAAGAGAGATTTTATTGAGACGACACAGTCCTGCGTTGGCCTCTTATATCCTCTGATTGATGAGATTGATGCTTTAATCGCGTTGGGGGCTTTTGTTTTACACCTTATGGTGTACTAAAACGGGCTGCGCCGCCTTAACCCAGCTACGCCCCCACAAGAGCGTAGGCCGCAACCAACCCGCTGTAACCCGCGTGAGGTTTCATCTTGGGTATCGTAGGGGGCGATGTCCACATCGCCCCGCAGCCCCCAGGGTGTCGTAGGCGCATGAGGTTCCCTCTCAGGAGTTGACGGGAACTGTTTTTATCAATTTTACTTCAAAACCACGCTCGCTCAATCCGCAGGTGATACTTAATTTCCGGTA
>JAISWK010000016.1 GCA_031270805.1 Gracilibacteraceae bacterium | reverse complement strand
CTTTTCAGGAACACGACGCAGGGATGCGGGAACGCGATCTTCAGCCGAGAATGCTCCGCTACCGTATTGTGGCGAAGCGCGCCCCCGAGCGCATACCGGAACACTCGGAGCGCCATGCCACCCTTGTCGTCCTGTTCTATCTCGACGGAATACATCCGCCCGTCGATGCGGGGATAGAAATCCGCGACGAGAAGTCTGTACTCGTCGTCCACGTTCTCCTTGTCAAGCCATTCGACCTTCGCGTCGAGCGGAATGTCGTCCCCGAACAGCCCGTTCACAAAACGAACCGTAAGCTCATCGCTTCGATCCAGAGTGCGTTTGATGATTTTGTCGTAACTCAGATCGTACCGAACGGCTTCAATGTCTTTGATCATCGTATTCCCCCCTTTCCCCATTATAGGTTGCAACTTGCGAAAAATCAAGCGGTTTGTTCCGTTTGTGTAGGGGTGTTTCACCGCAAATATCAGAAAATTTCTGTCCGAGAGGGATAATTATATCATAGAACAGGCCCGTGTTATTTTTGTGACGGGCGCTGGGACAATGCACAATGCACAATGCACAATGCACAATGCACAATGCACAATGCACAATGCACAATGCACAATGCACAATGCACAATGCACAATTCACAATGCACAATGCACAATTCACAATTCACAATTCACAATTGGGAGAGTAGGGGACGATGGCAATCGTCCCGTATACGCCGGATCGGGCGGATTGCGAGAGACTTACCCAGCGAGTCTCCGAGCTGTTGGTAAGCCCTCTGCAACTGAGACTGGCCGCCTCGGAGACTTACCCGGCGAGTCTCCGCCCAAGCCGAACTGCTGCGCTCTTGTCGGTGAATCAAGCCCGTCAGGGCGCAGATGAACCGCTAACAAGAGCCATGCAACAGGCGCCCGGCGAGTCTCCGAGGTAGGAACCAAGCCGCTGTAACCCGCATGAACATTCCCCTCGGAGGGTTGGCGGGAACAGCGGCTAGTAGGTTCCTGCACAAGTTCGACTAACCATTCGGCGAGGCCGAATGGAGTCTCCTATGGCAGCAACCAACCCGCTGTAACCCGCATGGGCATCTCTCTCGGGGCCTGGCGGGAACAGCGGCTAGGTCGCTGCACAAGTTCGACTAACCATTCGGCGAGGCCGAATGGAGTCTCCTATGCCGCTGGCGCCGAACTGCCATCGTCCCCTACGCTCTCCCAATTGTGAATTGTGCATTGTGCATTGTGCATTGTATTGTATAGAACCCGTCCCCATTTTGTCCTGTATCCCTAATCCCTAATCCCTAATCCCTAATCCCTCCCTCTCAAAGTTTTCCCTGATTTTTTCCCCGGTCCGGAAGGAAAAGCGCGACGGAGGGCGAAATAATCTGGTAAATTTGGAGATGTTTTTATTTATATCGCCGCGCATTATTTATATCGCTGCGTATTATTTATTCTTTCGGGAGGCGATTCGATTGGAGACAATGACTCCTGACGACTCCAGTTTGTTGGGCGGCCAGGTTTCGCTTTCGCGCCCGCGGGTGGATCTTTTGCTGGAACAGGCTTTGCGCAAACGGGTCGTCGCCGTGGTGGCCGGGGCCGGATACGGCAAAACGCAGGCGGTGTACGAGTACCTGCGCCGCTGTCCCGCGCTGACCGTTTGGCTGCAATTATCGGAACGCGACAATATCGAATTAAGGTTCTGGGAAAATTTTAGCCGCGCCATCCGCCGCTTGGACGCCAACTTGGCCTCCGCCCTGCGCCGGGACGGTTTTGCCGCGACGCCGACCCAAAGCGAGATATTCCGGCAAAGGCTGACTGACGCCATATCCGGAGACAAGCGATACATTATGGTCTTCGACGATTTCCACCTTTTGCGCGCCGGCGCCGTGCTGGATTTTATCGCCGCCCAGATGAACATTTTTCCGAATATACATCTGATCTTCGTCTCCCGGGCCCGCCTCTCCTATAATATGAGCGTGCCGCCGGAACTCATCGCCCATGTCACGGCGAACGACCTTTGTTTCACGGAAAACGAGATCTCCCTTTTGCTGCAAAAACTGAAACTTGATCAGCCGCGATCCGTGGCGGCCGCTATTCGCCGGGACACCGGCGGTTGGGCTTTCGCGGTCTCCCTGGCCGCGCTCTCGCTCCAAGCCGGCGCGGTCTACGAGCATTATGCCCGCCCGGCCATGCGGCGGCAGATTTTCAAGCTGATCGAAAGGGAAATTTTTACAAAATTAGATGAATCTGCCCAGACAGTCCTTCTCCAACTCTCTCTCCTCACCCAGCTGCCGCTGGAACTGGTGCGCGTCGTCGCCGGCGAAAAAATCGCGGTGCTGGATCAGTCGGTTTCGTTTATCCATTATGACGCTTATCTCGACGCCTACCATATTCACCATTTGTTCCTGGAGTTTTTGCAGGAAAAACAGGCCGGGCTGAGTGCGGAGACCGTCCGCTCCACCCTATGCGCCGCGGCGCGCTGGAGCGACGCGCACGGGCAGAATATCGACGCGATTTCCTATTACGAAAAAGCGGGGGAATATGACGCCATCATCAACTCCGCCCGGGAATGGAACATGCAGGTGCCCCCGGCCAGCGCCGCTTTTATTTTGGCCGTGCTGGACGCGGCCCCGCCCGGTACGGTGGAAAACAATGTCCTTTACTATGTGCTGCGCGTCCGGTTGATCATGAGTCTCGGCCGCTTGGACGAAGCGCTGCGGGAATGCGCCAAGTACGCGCAACATTTTTCCGCCCTGCCGCCCTCGCCTTTTAATAACCGCGTCCTGACCGGCGTCTATGAAGCGATCGCCGTTACGACCTTTTTGACCGCGCCCGAGACCGACCGCTATGATTTTGACCGGCCGATGGCTCAGGCTGATTATTACTACTTGCTCACCCCTTACGGGCCGAAAGGGCAGTCGACAAAAATGTCCATCGGGCCCTGGGCTTCGATGGTGGGTACGACGCGGCCCGGGGCGCAGGAAGAATTTATCGCCGCCCTCGCCCGAACCGTGCCCCATGCGGTCAGCGCCATGAGCGGCTGCATGGGAGGACTGGACGACCTGGCCCGGGGGGAGCTGCTTTTTTATCAGGGGGATCTGAAAAACGCGCTCCGCTGGATCGAAAGCGCCAAAAAAACGGCGGAACTGAACGGTCAGCCCGACATAGTCAACCGGGCTTTGTTTTACCTGCTGCGCATCGCCGCCGCCCGGGGCGATACCGCTGGCTGCGCCGCTCAACTGCGGGAGGTGGAAGCGCAGCTGGATTGCGAGGAGTACCTGCTGCGCCAGCCCGCTTATGATATCGTGACCGGCTGGTACTACGTCCTCGTCGGTCGGCACAGGCGCACGGCCGAGTGGCTGCGCGGCGATCTGGACGAAAGCGCGCTCGCTTCTTTTTTAGCGGAGTTCGCCAATATGATCCGGATGAAGATATACTATGCCGGTGAACGCTATTATGATCTGCTGGCTTTTTTGGAGGGAAAAACGGCGCGCAATATCCTCTTCGGCAAATTGGAGCGCAAGGTGCTGCAGGCGGTCTGCCTTTACCAGATCAAGCAGCCGGGGGAGGCGCTGGCCGCGCTGGCGGAAGCCTATGCCCTCGCGGCGAACAGCGGGCTGGATATGCCTTTTATCGAAATGGGCAAGGACATGCGCACCCTGAGCGCCGCCGCCAAAAAAAGTGAAAACAGCGCGATCCCGTCCGCCTGGCTGGAAAAAATAAATAGAAAATCCACCACTTACGCCAAAAGGCAATTGGCCATGAGCGAGGATTTCCGCCTCCGGCACAAATTGGACGACGAAATATCCCTCACCCCCCGGGAAAGGGACGTCCTGGTCGATTTGTACCACGGCCTTTCCCGCTCCGAGAGCGCCATCCACCTGAACCTGTCCGTCAACACGGTCAAATCGCTGCTCAATATGGTTTATATCAAGCTGGGCGCGGAAACGACCGCTGAGGCCCTGCGCGCGGCCATGGAGAAAAAACTGCTCTGAGGCCGGTCAGTTTTTCACCGAATAGACCGCGTCGGCGACCCGCAGAGTGGAGCGGCGGTGGGAGATCAGGGCTACAGTGCGCCCGGCGCCTTCTTCCCGCAGGGCTTTTAATATAACCCCTTCGTTCAGGCTGTCCAAATTGCTGGTCGGTTCGTCCAAGAGCAGCAGGGGCGCGTCGTGGAGAAAAGCGCGGGCCAGGCTGATCCGCTGGCGCTCCCCGCCGGAGAGGGTCGAACCCAGTTCGCCCACCTGCGTTTCGTAACCGTCCGGCAGGGTGAGGACAAAATCATGCAGGGCGGCCTTTTTCGCCGCTGCGACCACCTCGGCCGCAGTAGCCTCCGGCCGGCCGATCAGGATATTCTCCCTGATACTGGCGTGGAAAAGATCGGTTTCCTGGGTCATAAACCCTTCCAGGGCCCGCAGCCGCGCGGTGTTGATCCGCTCAATCTCCCGGCCGGAGATAAAAAGCGTCTCGGCCGGCGGCCGCCAAAAGCGCATGAGCAGTTTCAAAAATGTGGATTTACCGGCGCCGCTCCGCCCGGTAATCCCGGTGATCCGCCCTTTTTCCAACTTCAGGGAAAGATCGCGCAGCACTTCCTCCCCGCCGTAGGAAAAACTGAGGTTCCGGCTCTCCGCCCCGCTGAAATCCGGATTTTCGCCGCCGACGATATCCGGCGTCTCCGGTTCCTCCCGCAGCAGAGCAAGTACACGGCGGCCGGAAGCCAAGACGCCGGGCAGAGAAGCGGACAGGGCCGACAGAGCCAAGGCCGGGCCGAAGGAAGAAAAAATGGCGACGACGGGTACGACTACCCCGCCGCTCCCCGTCAGCCCGGCTTGGTAGAGCAGACAGCCCGCCGTCAGAGCGAGGAGGGAAAAAGCCGTGACCAGGAAGCCCGCCACCCCTCCGACAATGCCTTCCTGAAAATTCAGCTGTCCGCGCAGTGCGTCCGCCTCGTCTGTCCGCCGGCCGATCTCCCGCCGCCGCTCGGCCCCGCGCCCGAATTGGAGCAGTTCGGGCAGTCCGCGCAGACTGTCCAGGTAAAAAGCGGCAAAACGGCCGCCTTCTTCCCGCAGCCGAACCTGACCGGCGCTCATCCGCCGGGAAGCCAGGAGGGGCAGGACGGCCCCCACCGCGCCGTGACCGAGCAGCGCGACTAGGGCGAAGAGGGGATGGTAGAGCCCGACGAACAGGGCGACGGCGGCCGCGGTGACCAAAGCGATCGCCACCGGGGAGACCGTATGGGCGTAAAACACTTCCAACAGTTCTATATCGCTCGTGAGTACGGCGATCAAGTCGCCCCGCTCCCTGCCCTCCAGTTTGGCTGGACATAGACGGCGCAGGGCCGCGAACAGTTTTTCCCGGATCAGGGCCAGCAGCTTGAAGGCGATATAGTGGTTGCAGGTCTGTTCGCCGTAGCGGAAAATCCCGCGGGCCAGCCCGCAGAGTACGGCCAGCCCCAATAAGGCGGCGGAGGAAAAATCAAAGGGCGCGGGCCAGGCGGCTGTGTCCCCGGCCAGGCCCAGAACCAGAGCCTGCGCCCCCAGCACGGGAATGGCAATGGCGGCGAGACCGCCCAGCGCCCCGAGTACCACGGCCAGAGCCATAAAGAGGGTCAAGGGCTTCACGAGCAGGATAAGCTCAACCCACACTTTCAGGGCGGATCACCTCATTCCCATAATTTTCCAAAGAGACTTGCTCCCGGTAAAGCCGGGCGTAGCCGCCGCGCCGGGCCAGCAGTTCCGCGTGCGCCCCGGCTTCGCTGATCCGGCCGTTCTCCATCAAGTAGATCCGGCCGGCCGTGACCAGGTTGGTCAGGCGGTGGGAAATCAGGAGTACGGCTTTGCTCTCCGCCAGCCGCCGCACCACCGCCATGACGGCTTCTTCGCTCTCCACGTCGATATTGGAGGCGGCTTCGTCAAAAATATACAGATCGCTGTCCCGCAAAAGGGCCCGGGCGATACAGAGCCGCTGCCGCTGCCCGCCGGAAAGATTTGTTCCCCGCTCGCCGATCGCCGCGGCCAGGCCGCCGCGTTCCGCCAAAAAATCCCATAAGCGGACGGCGCGCAGAACCCGAACCATCTCGGCCGCCTCCGCCTCCGGCCGGGCGAGGCGCAGATTGTCCGCCGCCGTGCCGGCAAAAATATAGCCGTCGTGATTGACCAAGGTAACGCGGCGCTGCAGGCTGTTCGGGTCGATATCCCGCAATTCCGCGCCGCCGAGGGTTATGCCGCCGCTGTAGCCGCGCCGCCGCCCGGCCAGCAGGGCGGCCACCGTGCTTTTGCCGCAGCCGGAGACGCCGGCCAGCGCCGTCAGGCGCCCGGCGGGCACGTCCAGGGCCACGTCGCTCAGGGCGGAGCGGCCGCCGCCGGGATAGGCAAAGGAGACCCCCCGCATTTTTACGTCCAGCCGGCCCGGCGGCGGCACGACCGTCCCGGCCGGGGGCGGGGTCAGGTTCAGGAATTGAAACATCCGCTCGCCGGCCGAGACACCGTTCAAAGCGATGTGAAAATACGAACCCAGTTGGCGCAGGGGGATGAAATACTCCGCCGAGAGGAGGACGAGGGCCAGAGCGCCGCTGAGCGGCACGCGCCCCTGGCCGTAAGCCAGCACCACCGCCGCGATCCCCGCCGCCGCGCCGCCGAAGGCCGCCAGGTCCATGAGGATGAAGGAACTCAGCTGCATCCGCAAAAGACGCATGGTCGCCTGGCGGAACGACTCGGCTTCCCGGGTCATATCCTCCTGGCGGGCGGCGTCCGCGCCGTACACTTTCAGCGTCGTCATGCCCTGGATATTTTCCAGAAACCGGTCGCCGAGCGATATATACGAATTCCATTGCCGGCCGGCCATCTTGCCCGCCACCCGGCGGAATATAATCAGCAGGAGCGGGATGAGCGGCGCGGCGGCCAGGAGCACGCAGGCCGCCTTGAGGTCAATCGGGGCCATGACGAGAAAAAGCGTCGCCGGCGCGACCAGGCTGTAAAAAAACTGGGGCAGGTAGCGGCCGAAATAGATTTCCAGCTGATCGACCCCTTCGGCGGCCACCTGCAGCAGTTCCGCCGTTCCCACCACTGCGGTGTATCCGGGCCCCAGCGCGGTCAGGTGGTCGTAGAGCTTCTCCCGCAACTGTTTTTTGACGCCGGCCGAAGCGGCAAAGGAAGCGCGGGAGGCGTACAGTCCGCATAAAGCGCGAGCCAGGGCGGCCAGGAGGCAGAGCAGGAGCGTGAGCGGCGCTTCACCCGGCGCGCTCGTCCCCGCCGCCGTCCGTCCGATCAGGCCGGTCACGCCGGTGATAATCAGCACATCCGCCAATAGAGCGCACCAACGGGCGGCGACCGCTTTCGCTATGGCCCGTTTGGCCTGCGGGGCTAAATTCAGCAGGCGCCTCTCAATCATGGCCCGTCTCCCTTCGTCGCGGTCACGGCCTTGATCCCGCCGGAGGGAGCGGTTTTGAGCCGGAAAAAGAAATAGTACCACTTGAAGATCAGGGCGGCGAGGAGCAAGAGGCGGGCGGGCCAAACCGGCGTGAGCCGGAACAGGATCAGCAGCATGACCGTGACCGGCAGACAGATCACCAGTTTTGTTTTCAGCGGCAGCGTCTTTTCCCGCACGAATTCTTCGAGATAGTCCCGGTAGAGTTTTGTCTCCAAGAGCCAGCGGTAAAAGCGTTCCGAACTCCGGGCGAAGCAAAAAACACTCAAAAGGAGCAGCGGCGTCGTCGGCAGAACGGGCAGAACCGCTCCGACCGCCGCGCCGGCCAGCGCGATCAACCCCAGCGCCGCAAAGAGCGGTCTCGTCAATTTTTTCATTTTCCCCCCCGTCTCTCTCATACCGGCAGCACCCACATCCGTCCCCCTTCCCCGCGCACGGGCAGACGCACCCCGTACAGAGCCAGAATCGCGTCTTCCGTAACCACGGCGGCGGGCGGGCCCTGAGCCAGCACCATCCCGTCCTTCAGGCCGATCACCTCGTCCGAGTACATCAGGGCCTGGTTGATATCGTGCAGCACCATGAGAATGGTCAGCCCGTGCTTCACATTCAGCTCGCGAATCAGGCGCAGCGTTTCCACCTGGTAGCGCATATCGAGAAAAGTGGTCGGCTCGTCCAAAAAAAGCAGTTTTGTGTCCTGGGCCAGGGCCATGGCGATAAAAGCCCGCTGTCTCTGCCCGCCGGAGAGAGCGCCCATCGTCTGGCGGGCGATATCGGCGATCCCCGTGGCCTCCATCGCCCAGGCCACCCGTTCCCCGTCCTCGGCCTTCCGCCCGCGGAAGAGGGAGGAATAGGGGATTCGCCCATAGGCCACAAGTCTTTCCACGCTCAGATCGTCCGGCGCCGTGTTTTTCTGGTGGACGACGGCCGCCTGCCGGGCAAAATCCTTCAGCCGGATGGTGGCGATGTCCCGCCCGTCCAGTAAAACGCGCCCGCCGTTTGGTTTCAGATTTTTGCTCATGAGCAGGAGCAGCGTCGTTTTGCCGCAGGCGTTGGCGCCCAGGAGGGTCGTCACCCCGCCCGGCCGGAGGGTGAAGGAGACGTTCCGCAGCACAGGCGCGGCGCCGGCGTAGGAGAAGGAAAGATTTTCCACCGTCAGCTTATGACCGGCCAATCCGCTCCCCCCTTTGCAGCAGGATGATAAAAAACGGGCCGCCGACCACGTTCATGAGTACCGAGGCCGGAATCTCCGCCGGGGCGGCGACCAGGCGCCCCAGCGTGTCCGCCGCCAGGAGGACAAAAGCCCCCAAGAGCAGGCAAAACGGCGTCAGGATCCGGTGGTCGGAACCGACAAAGCGGCGGGCCATGTGCGGCGCGATCAGCGCCAGGAAGCCCACTACGCCGATGATGGCGGTCGCGGCCGAAGCCAGCATGACGGCGACGGCGGAAACAACGCCGCGGAGCAGGTCGGCGTTGATCCCCAGCCCGCGCGCGGTACGGTCTTCCAGGGCCAGGTAGTTGCAGGCCGGCGCCAGGAGCAGGGCGGCCAGAATGCCGGTCGCGGCGTACAGGCTCAGTTGGCGGACGTCGCCCCAGGAACGCTGGACCAGGCCGCTGATAAGGGGATTGGCCCCGGCGCCGAAGAGAGCGGCGGACAGTCCCGCACAGGTGGCGCTGACCGCCACCCCCACGAGGATTATTCGCACCGGATCGAGCGAGCCTTTCCAAGCCAGGCGGTAGATGAGGAGAAAGGAGAGGATGCCGCCGATAAAGGCAAAGAGCGGTTTGGAAAAATATAACATCGGAAAGAAGGCGCCGACCAGGGCGGCCGTAAAAGCCGCGCCGCCGGCGATGCCGATGATGCCGGGATCGGCCAGCGGGTTGCGCAGCGCCGCCTGGAGGAACAGGCCGGAAGCGGCCAGCATGGCCCCGGCCAGCAAGGCGACGACGACGCGGGGAAAACGCAGGTCATAGACCGCCGCTACCCGCGGGTTGTATTCCACGAACAGGCCGCGCCATAATTCCCCCCAGCTCACGGCTATGCTGCCCGATTTCAGGGCGAGCAAGAAGAGGCCGGAGGTCAGGAGGGCGAGAAGGGCGCAGGCGGCGCCGCCGCGCCAAACGCGGCTCCAAGGCGCCGACCCCCGCCCGGAGTGGCTGTTCATGAGCCGGACTCGCCATAAAATAATTCTTCCAGCAAATCGAAGGCCTCCGGCCAGCGGAAATTGGCGCTCGTGGCGAAGACGGTGTAGTCCAGGTCATAAACCCGCCCGGCCTGTACGGCCCGGAAATGTTTCCAGATATCATTTTCCGCGAACTCCCGCGCGAACATCTCCGCCACCAGGTCGGGCAGAGCGTGGGCCGTGCGCAGAATAATATCCGGATCGGTCAGGAGCAGGTCTTCCGTATTCCAGGTGACGAATCCTTCCGTCGGATCCGCCGCCACATTGACGCCGCCGCAGGCTTCCACCAGGTTCCCGGGATAGGAACGCGCCGTACAGGCGACGTAGGCGCCGGGCATCCCCATCAGGATCAGGACGCGCGGCCCCGTCCGCCCGTTTCTTTTCGCCTCCAGCTCGGCCAGGCGCTCGCCGTATTCCGCCAGCAGAGCCTCCGCCTCCTCCCGGGCCCCGTACTTGGCCCCGAGGTAGGCCACGCTGTCATATAAACCCTGCACCGTGCGCAAGTTCAGGAATGTCGCCGGCAGGCCGGCGTTCGCGTAGGCGGGGGCCAGTTCGCTTTCCAGCATGTCCGGGCCGGCCACTTCCGTGGGAGCGATCAATTTGATGCTTTCCAAATCCGGGGACATGGGGCTGCCGGTGCGGGGCACGGCGGCGTAACGCTCGGGCAATCCCTCCAGCGCCGGCGCCCCGGCCAGCTCCAGTCCCAGCCGGGAGCAGATTTCCACCGTGGCCCGCGAAGTGGCTACGAGGCGGTATTCACCCGCTCCGTTCTCCGCCGCCAGCACGTCCGTTCCTTCCGGGCGCTGATTGACGCAGCCGGCGCCGCAAAAGGCCAGCGCCAGCACCAGCGGGACAAAGAAAAACCGGACGGATCGCCTCATTGTCCGCGCCTCCCCGCCCGCCGGACGACGAGAGCCGCGACGAGTACCAGCGCGCCGCCCCCAGCCAGCAGAATGGCAACCGGCGGGGCGCTTGTTTCCGCCGGGGCGGTCGTCGTTTCCGCCGGGGCGGTCGTCGTTTCCGCCGGAGCGGTCGTCGTCTCCGCCGGAGCGGTCGTCGTCTCCGCCGGAGCGGTCGTCGTCTCCGCCGGGGCGGTCGTCGTTTCCGCCGGAGCGGTCGTCGTTTCCGCCGGAGCGGTTGCTTCATTTTCCGCCGGCGTCTGGGCCGCCTGCGGTCGCACCGTGACGACAAAATCCCCGCTGCCTTCCCGCAGGGCGTCACTGACATTCATGTAGAATTTTACATCCCGTCCCATCGGCTCCACATACATCTCCCAGGAAATATAGCCGGTCTGGGCCGGAACCTCAAAACGGTAATCCGCCGAGTCCGCGCCCGCGTCCTCAGCGATGACCCGAGGGGCGACGCTCTGATAAGCGCCGCCCGGCCCCTGCTGCACGCTCAGGCGCACATCCCGCATATTACTCAGCAAAAGGAGGCGGACGGTCAAAAACACGCGCCCGTTCTCCCATTCGACCAGGGCGTCCTTATAGACGACACTGCGGCACATCCCTTCGCCGATAGCGGCGTTCTGGGTTCCGCCGTCAGCGGTTTCCCCCGTGTCCGGATTCAAATAATAGGTGTTGGTGGCGGCCAGCCAAGCTCCGTCTTCCGCCGCCGGCAAGGGCCAAGCGCCCAGGAGCAGCGTCAGCACCGCCGCCATTGTCATGCTGATGACCTTCAGCCGTTTCATGGCAATTATCCTCTCTTAATTTTTTATCCTTATATGAACCGCGCCCCAAAATCCACTTCCAAATGAATTTCCGCCTGGCTGCGCGGCATCTCCGGCACTGAGCCTTCCGCCCTGATCTGCACCACGCCGCGGCAACCGTCGGCCGAAATATCCTGTACGTTCAGGGCCCCACCCGGGATAAGGCGGCGGCCCTGGGCTTCCGGGGCCACAAGCCATTGCCCCTCCGACTGAAACCACAGCTCTTTCAGCGATCCATGCAGGGTTTTCCCTTCTGTCAGGCTGTCATAGCGGAAGGTCTTGGCCGTCAGTTCCAGCGCCGCTTCCCCGCTCGCGCCGATAATGAGCCGGGCCGGATTGCGAAAACCCTGATCGCCCATGGAAATGAGACGGCTGCCTTTTTTATAGACGGTGATCTTCACTAAAAATATACCGTATTGCCAGCCCATAAGCCGCGGGTTGACGGTTCCGGCCCCCAGACCGCGCAGCAGGCTGAAAGCCCGGATAAAAGCCGCGCCCCGGGCGATATAAGCGGCCTTATCCCGCGTCAGCGTATGGATCACCTGAAAAGCGTCCAACCAGGCTTCGTCCGGCGGCGAGCCGAAGGCTTGCTCAAACGCGATGCCAATTTCTTCCAAACAACTCCGCTGCTCCCGGATCATTTCCAGCCCTTTGGCGGTCAGAGCCACGCGGCTCCGCACCTTCGTCAGGTAGCCGTCGTCGCTCAGCTGCTGATACACTTTTTGGGCGTTCTGCCGGCTGACGCCGAAAAAGGCGGCGGCGGCCGTGACGGATCTCTGCTCGCCCCGGTGCAAATAATAATACAGCAGGTGCCTCAATTTATGATAAGCAAGTTTGGGTTCTTTCGCGCTCATGACCTTCCCTTCCGACATACTTCCTTAGATCCGCCGGCGTTATTTCCCGCCGCCGGCTGCTTTGCCTTTCCCGCGCCGGCGGATAAAGAGGGTGGCAAGCACCGCCGCTCCGGCCGCCGCCGCGATAACAATCACCGCCTGATTGCCGCCGGCCGCCTGTGCGGGCGTCTCCGCCGCCGGCTGCTCCGCCGGTTGCTCCGCCGGAAGCGCCGCCGTCACGAGCGGCCCCGCTTCCGCCTCGGGCTCAGGTTCCGGTGCGGACTCGGGCTCCGTCTCCGCCGTCACAGCCGGCTCGACCTCCATGGCCGCGACCGGGTGGACATCCGCGGCGGACGCCCCGGCCGGCCCGGCCACAGGCGCAACCGCCGCCGGCGTGAGTATGGGCTGCGGCAACGGCAGCGGCGCCGGGGCCGCCGTTTCGGCCAGCGCATAGAGGCTCAACCGGTTAAGCTGCACTTCATAAAAACTTTCGCCCGCCTGGCCCTTGATCAAAGTGGCCGTGCCGTCGTCGTTGATCCGGTAACAAAGCAGGCGGGCCGGATCGTATCCCTCCGGGATGGGGATGAAAAGAGTCACGAGACCGTTCGGCTGCAATTCCTCCCCGGACTGTTCCAGGCGCACGTCAAAGAGGACAAAGCGCGGAGCCAGTTCCGCCAAGGCCCGGCCGGCCAGGGCGTAAGGCGCCGCGTCGGCCTCAACCGCCGCGACCGTGAGTTCGGCTCCTTCGGGCACTACCCCCGCCGCCGCCGTCAGGCGAACGCCGGTATTCTCGTCCCGCAGAGCCGCCGCCGGCGTCTTGCTCAGGGAAGAACTGCCGGAACCGGTAGTCTCAGCCGGCCGCAATTCCGCGTCGGCCGGCGCCTCTTTCACCCCTGCCCAGTTGATGCGGAACCGCGCTTCCAGCCAGCCGTCCGTGGCCGCTCCCACCGCGTCCATCGGCGTGTAGGGCACCTTAATCCGCGTAGGCAGAAACTGGCTGGTCACATCCGGCAGATCGAGTTCAAACACTTTCAGATAGTAGATCTCATGTTCCTCCCCGTCGAATTTGGTATTCGTCGTGAAGGGGGCGCTGTCCAGCACATTGGCGCCTTCCACCTCGGTGATGCCCGTACTATAACCGCTCACCTCCACGGGATGGGTGGCGATCTGAATGACCGAGGCCCCGTCCGCCGTGACCACGAGGGCGAGGCGCTCAAAAGCCACGTTGCCCATTGAGGCTTTGTTCAGCTCCGCGTGCCACAGGTCGACATTCACATAGTATTTGCCGTCCTGGGACGGATCGACCGTCTCCGCGTTGCCGCCGCCGCCACCGGAACTGCCGGGAGTGGAGGGCTGGCTCACGACCGGCAGCAGCGCCGCCCGGATGGCCCGAATCGCCGTCTCCCGCCTGTCCGTCATCTCCTGGGAAACGCTCAGCGAGGCGTTATGGGTAATAAGCCATTCTCCTGCCGTGACCGAGGCGGCGAGAGCGGCGCGGGACAGCTCCGTATAGCCGGAGGGCGCGCTCCCGGCCTCCGCGAGGGCGAGCGTCAGCGCGCCGGTGTCGGCGATTCGCGTATCGCCGGTCAGGTCAAATCCCGTCCAGTCCAGGCGCAGGCGCGCCAATTGCGTACCGGAACCGGAGTTGATCGCCTCCATCACCGGCACGAACACTTCCACCGTTATTTCCTCCGCGCCCGGCGTAAGCGGCAGGCCGATCTCCCGCGGATACCACAGCCCGGGCACAGTCGGGCCATAGTAGTCGGTCAGGCCCTCGTAAACGGAATAAACCGTGGTCGGCGTTTTATCATAATGACTGATATAACCGTCGTCGCCGTAGTAAATGGCGGTAACGGCGGACAATTCCTGCAAATAACCCGTCAGGTTCAACGCCGTCAGCGGCTGGAAAACGAGCTGCAGTTCCGTCTCTCCGCCCGGGCCGGCCACCAGGCGGCTGAGGCTGTGATCCAGGGCGGCGTGCCCCATGGAGGGCTGGGCCGGATTACTGTAATTCCAGAGACTCGTCCGCCCGGCCAGCGAGTATTCCCCGGCGGGTAAAATCTGGCGGCTGACCAGCTCCGCCTCGTCCGCCAAGGCCTCCGTCGCCGTTTGCAGCGCCGTGATCCAGGCCGCAGCCTGCTCCGACGTCAGATCCGTCCGGGCGACCGCTTCGCTGGCGGCGGCAATGGCCGCCGTCAGGGCCGCGAGTGAGGTCGCTTCTCCCGTATCGACTGCGGCGGCGCGCCGCTCTTCGGCCGCCGCCACGGCCGCTTCCAGGGCTGCGGTGTCGGCCCCCGGCACGTACACACTCGCGGCCCTAACCGGCGCTTCCGCGCCGGCCAGCGTATCGCCCGCCGTCTCATACACGTCCGCCGTCAACCCGGCGCCGGCCGCTTCCGCCCCGCCAACCTCCGACTGGGCCAGGGCCCCGAACGGAGGCGCGCACCACAGCAGGGCCAGAGCCAGCAGAAGACCGGCCGCGCTTCTCCTGCGCTTTGCTGTTGTTTTCATTTTTTCAGTACACCCCTTTATTAATATTTCTCAACTGCGGCAGGGATCAAACAAGTTCCGGGTAATAAATAAATTAAGCCGCTGCTAACCATCACCAGCATAGCAAACTATCCGGAATATGTCAACAGTGGCGGGAAGGCGGAATATCTCCCGCGATTATTTCCATTATATGTAAAAAATCGACCGCTTCCAAAGAGCGATCTCCGCTGAAATCAAGGGTTTCCGGCTTCGGCCCGGCGTTCAAAATCCGACAACTGTAGTTGACAAATTTGCCCACCCGGGGCAAAAAAAAATTTGCCCCGGGTGCGGACACGTCCGGCCGTCCGGAATCCCGGATATATGCCCGCAACGGGACGGTCGCCCCGGCGTGGATTTTGTCACCCTAGGGTTGCAATACCTTCTTTTTTGTTGCTTTTCGGCCTGTGCGAAGGTATAATGCAATCAGCGGCTGCGACGACTGCTGCTTGCCCGACGCAGGCAGCGAAAGGAGAACTAGTGCCGGAATTAACGCATTTTAACGAACAGGGCCGGGCGCGCATGGTTGACGTCTCCGCCAAAACCGAAACCGCTCGCCGGGCTGTGGCGCGGGGCGAGGTGCGGATGCGGCCGGAAACCTTCGCCCTCATCCGGGAGGGGCGCGCCGCCAAAGGCGATGTCCTGGCTGTCGCGCAGGTCGCCGCCGTTATGGCCGCTAAAAATACGGCTTCCCTGATTCCGATGTGCCATCCGCTTTTTTTGTCCGCCGTCAATGTCAGTTTTCACCTGAACGAAGCCGAAAACAAGGTCGAAATCGCGGCGGAAGTGAAAAATAACGGCCAAACCGGCGTGGAAATGGAAGCCCTCACCGCGGTGAGCGTCGCCGCCCTGACGATCTACGACATGTGTAAGTCTGCGGAAAAAACCATGGAAATCACGGGGATCGCCCTTGTCCGGAAAAGCGGAGGTAAAAGCGGCGACTACCGGCGGGAGGATTAGGCGCCCGCAGCCGGGCCGGAGTTTTTCCCCGGAAAGGAAGGTGGCAATATGATCACAGTCGGCATTATCACCGCCAGCGACAAGGGCGCGGCGGGCGAACGCGAAGACAAAAGCGGCGCTGCCGTCGCGGAACTGGCGGCCGGTATGGGCTGGGCCGTCCGGGCTGCGGACATCGTGCCGGACGAGCCGGAGGCCCTCCGGGCCAAAATGATTTATCAGGCGGACACGCTCGGCCTGGATATCATTTTTACCACCGGCGGGACGGGATTTTCCCCGCGCGACATCACGCCGGAAGCGACGCTGGCCGTTGTGGAACGCCTGGCGCCCGGCATCCCGGAGGCCATGCGCCTGGAAAGTATGAAAATAACGCCCCGCGCCATGCTGTCCCGCGCCGTAGCCGGTATCCGCGGCCGGACGCTGATCATCAATTTACCCGGCAGTCCTAAAGCCGTCCGCGAATGTCTGGGGGCAGTCCTGCCCGCGCTGGCCCACGGGGTGGAAATCCTGACGGGCAAAAGCGGGGAGTGCGGCGAGTCCTGAGACGGAGAGTTTTTATGCAAAAAAATATAACGCTGGAAAACGCCTTGGCCCTCCTGCTGGAGCGATGTCCGATCTTGCCGCCCGAAACCGTTCCGGTGGGCGATGCTTTCGGCCGCGTGCTGGCGGCGGATTTTTTTGCCGCCGCGAACGTCCCGCCCTTTACCCGCTCGCCTTACGACGGCTACGCCATGCGGGCGGCCGATATCGCGGCGGCGGCCCCGCAGGCGCCTGTCCGACTGGAGGTGACGGAAGAAATCCCCGCCGGCCGCGTGCCTGGCTATCCGCTCCGGGCCGGGCAGGCCGCCAAAGTCCTCACCGGCGCCCCGCTCCCGGCCGGGGCCGACTGCGTGGAAAAATACGAACTGCTGGAACGGGCGGGTTCGCTGGTTTCGGTTTTTGCCCCGCTCCGGGCCGGGCAGAACGTCGTGCCCGTGGGGGAGGATATCCACCGCGGACAATTGCTGGCCCCGCAGGGTTTTGTGATCAACGGCGCGCTCATGGGTTTGCTGGCCGCGATGGGCGAACCCGGAGTGCAGGCGCGCCGCCGGCCCCGGGCCGCCGTCCTCAGCACGGGTGATGAGCTGCTGGATTTGGGCGAACCGCTCGCGCCGGGCAAAATCCGGAACAGCAATCTTTATGCCCTCGGCGGTTATATCAAGGCGACGGGCGCCGAACCGGTTTTGGCCGGCATCGCCCGCGACCGGACGGAGGAAGTGGCGGCGCGGCTGGATGAGGCTCTGAACCGGGCTGATCTCGTTTTCACCACCGGCGGCGTCTCGGTGGGCGATTATGACGTAGTGGCGGACGCCGTTCGCGCCGCAGGGGCGGAACTGCTATTTCACCGCCTCGCCCTCAAACCCGGCGCGCCCTCGCTGGCCGCCGTGCGGGACGGTCGCCTGATTATCGGGCTTTCCGGCAATCCGGCGGCGGCGCTGCTCATTTTTCTTCTCCTCGGCGTCCCCGTCCTGAAAAAAATGTCCGGCCGCGCCGAGGTGACCTACCCCGTCACCGAGGCTGTTTTACAGCGCGAATTCCGCAAATCCAGCTCCGAGCGCCGCTTTTTGCGCGGACGCCTGCTCCTGCGGGACGGCGGCGTCCAATTTGAACCCGCCGCTGAACAGAACAATGACGCGATGACGTCTTTGCTGCGTTGTGATGCGCTGGCGGAGATCCCGGCCAATAGCGGCCCGTTGGCCGTCGGCGCCCGTGTGAAAGTATGGCTGCTGGACAATTGTTATGCGGGAGGACTGCCGTGAAAAAAGTCAAGGTGGAAGACAGCCTGGGTCTTGAGCTGTGTCACGATATGACCAAGGTCGTGCCCGGCGAATTTAAGGGCGCGGCCTTCAAACGGGGGCATATTATCCGGGCGGAAGACCTGCCGGAATTGCTCAGCATGGGCAAGGAGCATATTTACGTCTGGGAAGACAACGCCGGCGAAATACATGAGGACGACGCCGCCGTCCGTCTCGCCGCCGCCGTGGCCGGTGAACATGTCCGCTGTTCCGCGCCGGAAGAAGGTAAATCGGTTTTGACCGCCGCCGGCAAGGGTCTGTTCCGTCTGCATTCCGAGTTGTTGTCCGAGATCAACGCCGTCCCGGACGTGACGATCCCCTGTCTGCCGCGGAATTTTTCCGTCGAAGGGGGACAGAAGGTCGCCTCCGCCCGCATAGTGCCGTTGGTGACGCAAGAAAAAAACATCCTCCGGGTGGAGACTCTGTGCCGCGAAAACGGCCCGGTTTTCAGCGTCCAGCCCTACCGCCCCTTGCGCGCCGCTCTGGTCGTAACGGGCAGCGAGGTTTACAAAGGGCTGATTGAGGACAAGTTCGCGCCCGTCCTGCGGCAAAAATTGGCCGGGTTCGAGGCGGAAATCATCTCCACCGCCTATTGCCCGGACGATCGCGACTTGATCCGGGAGGCGATCCTGGCCGCCGTCGCCGCCGCCGCCGAACTGGTACTTGTAACCGGCGGCATGTCCGTGGATCCGGACGACCTGACGCCGGGGGCGATCAAGAGTACGGGGGCCGAAATCGTGGCTCACGGCCTGCCGGCCCAACCGGGTAATATGTTCCTGGCGGCCTACTTGGGCGATGTTCCCGTGTTCGGCGTTCCGGGCGCGGCGATCTATCTTTCCGTCACGGTGCTGGATGTCTTGCTCCCGCGGATTTTTGCCGGCGACAGGCTGGAGAAAAAAGACTTGGCCCGCCTGGCGGAAGGCGGACTCTGCGCCGGTTGCGCCGTATGTAATTACCCTTACTGCTATTTCGGCCGCTGAAGCCGGTGGAGCGGATTCCCCTACGGGGAGTTCGGGGAAAGGAATGAGCGTTCATGATTGATAATTTTGGCCGCGACATCAATTATTTCCGTGTTTCCGTCACCGACCGCTGCAATTTACGCTGCTTGTACTGTATGCCCCGTGTGGGCGTGCCGAAAAAAAGACATGAGGACATCCTTTCCCTGGAGCTTATTTACAAAATATGCCAATCGGCAGTCGCCCTTGGCATCAAAAAAATACGTCTCACCGGCGGTGAACCCCTGATCCGCAAGAATATCGTGCGCCTGGTTCGGGATTTGGCCGGCTTGAAGCGTTTCGGCCTGCGGGAGCTGACCATGACCACGAATGCGGTGCTTCTGGCCCAATACGCCTCCGAATTGAAGGCGGCCGGCCTGGATCGGGTGAATATCAGCCTGGATTCCCTGCGGGAAGAAAAATTCACGGATATTACCGGCCGCGCCGGCGCTATGCGGGAAGCGCAGGCCGGGTTGCGCGCCGCTCTGGAAGCCGGGCTTTCCCCGGTGAAAGTCAACGTCGTTCTCATCGGCGGCGTCAACGAGGATGAGATTGAGGATTTTGTGAACCTGACCCGGGAAGAGGGGGTAGAAGTCCGCTTTATTGAACTGATGCCTTTGGGCGAGGCCGGCGCGTGGGAAAAAGCCCGTTTTATCCCCAACACGGAAGTCTTGCGCCGCGTACCGCGCCTCGTACCGATAGCCGGCCGACGCGGGGGGATGGTCGCCCGCCTGTACCGCCTGCCGGAGGCGGCGGGCACGGTTGGCTTGATCAGCCCGCTCAGCAGTCATTTCTGCGCGGAATGCAACCGCATCCGCCTGACGCCGGACGGCAAGCTCAAACCGTGTCTGCATTCGGCGGAAGAACTGGATTTCCGCGCTTATGGCGAAAACCGCCTGAGCGAGTTTTTGAGCGATGGTATCCGGAGAAAACCCGACCGGCACATGATGCGCGACTCAAACTTTGTCCCCGTCGCCCGCAAAATGCATGAGATAGGGGGATAGGGGCGCGACCGCGCAAGCGATGAAGGGAAGCGCCCCTATCACAACAAGCACGAGCGCTGCGGAGCGGAGAAAGCGAGTGCGACTTGCAGCAGCAACAGGGAGCATCGCCGAGGCTGATGGATGATGACACGAGCGATGCGACCATGTTGCAATGCCAGCAACACACCGCCTCGCACAAAACAGATAAGTGAAAACGCGAGCGAGGCGGTGATGTTGCAACGAGGCAAGGCGGCGCGACCGCGCGAAGCGATGAAGGGAAGCGCCCCTGATCAATTCACAATTCACAATGCACAATGCACAATGCACAATTGGGGAGGGATTAGGGATTAGGGATTAGGGATTAGGGATTAGGGATTAGGGATTAGGGATTAGGGATTAGGGATTAGTAACTTACCCTTCCGTAGCGGCAATAAAAAACAAGCTGTTTAATTCCATTGTCTTTGCTGAAATAATTAAAATGATTCCCCTCCTTTGGAGGGGTGCCGCGAAGCGGCGGGGTGGTTCCCTCCATGCCCCGCAAGAGGGCCGCAAGGCGAACTTGCTCAGGGTAAAATCCAGACTTGGACAGTCGGGATTCGCTTACGGAACCAAGACAAAATAGAACCGTCAGACTGTGTGAGAAACGAGCAACCCCCGAATATCGTAGGGGTTAAAATGGATTTTCGGAGGGCGCCTGGAGCAGTTCGGTCAAATATGTGACGCCGCGCCCGCTTTCCGCCATCAGCAGCATTGAGCATGGGTCGGCGATATATCTGCACGTCACGCAATCCCGGCGCAAAGAAGCCGCGAAGAAATTCAGCGCCCTAATGGATTCGTTATCGTTACGTTAGCTTCAAGACCGGCAAAACGCGCAACCCCTTGAAAAATCAAGATCATATGACGCGAATACATAAGCGACTTATATGCAGTTCGGACAGTCGCTCACCCGCGCAACAGCCCGAAACTCAATCCAAAGGAACTGTCCTCAAATAACTTATACATTTGACTTGCCCTTTTGCACTCTGGCTGCGTTGCCAGAGCCCGCAAATACAACCAGTATTAGCGGAACCGGCGGGGTGATTCCCCTCCAAGGGAGGGGAATTGAACCACTGGGAATTGAACCACCCCGCCGCTTCGCGGCACCCCTCCAAGGGAGGGGAATTGTTTATCGACATCTACGCCTTGCAGGACGAACTTACGCCGCTTAAAAAAATGTTGACGAACTGTTCGAGGAGCTTGAAAGCTGATGGCATACGACGGACGCTGGAAAAGCATTGACAACGCACATAATATGTAATATAATGTTAGCGTAAAATGATGAACAAAGGGGATTTTCAAAATGGCACAAACAAATTTGACGGTACGCATTGATGAAGGTATAAAGCAGGAGGCAGAGCGCCTATTCAACCGAATCGGCTTGAACATGTCCTCCGCTATTAACGTATTTTTTCGCCAGGCGATCCGCGAACAGGCCATTCCGTTCGAGCTTAGACCGTATGACGACTATTTTTTCGGCGCAAGGATGAAGCGTATAGCTCACGGTGTTGTGATGTCGAATGAAACAATCCGGACGATTATGAGCCGTTATTCCTGCCGGGCGTTTGCGGGGGAAACGCCGCCGGACGAGGACTTGCGGACAATCGCGGAGGCGGCTCTGGCCGCGCCGAGCGGAGGCAACCGGCAGCTTTGGCGCATCATTGTTGTGAAGGACAAATCCCTGATCGGCGAAATGGACGATGAAGGCATGAAGGTTCTTGCCGCCATGCCGGACAAGTCCATGTATGAACGCATAAAGGGGCGCGGAGGCGGTTTGTTTTATAACGCGCCCTGCATGATTGTGATTCCGATAGCGCAGGCGGTTCCTGCCGGAGCGGAGATGTTTGACTGCGCCATAGTCGCGGAAAATA
The DNA here is from genome assembly GCA_031270805.1 of Gracilibacteraceae bacterium. Taxonomy (GTDB): domain Bacteria; phylum Bacillota; class Desulfitobacteriia; order Desulfitobacteriales; family Syntrophobotulaceae; genus JAIRRL01. The sequence goes on along the minus strand of JAISWK010000016.1, from coordinate 3,624 downwards.
TCGCTCTCGCGGCGACATCTTTGGGCGTGGACAATTTGATCTGCGGGCTTGCCGCATTGCCGTTCGCCGGAGAAAAGGGCGCGGAATTCAGCAGGCGGCTCGGGTTCCCGGAGGGATATGGCATAGGGCTTGGCGTTTTGCTGGGTTATGCCAAGGAACCAGGGGGCAAACCGCATGAACTTGATTATGGCAAAATAAGTTTTGTCGGATAAACGACGTCGGAAACGTGCTTTATGTACTTTGAATACGGCGACAGGGAAACCGAATACTTGACGCGCAAAGACAAGCGGCTGGGCGAGGCGATTGACGCCATCGGGCATATTGAACGCGAGGTTGACGGCGATTTGTTTTCATCCGTCGTCCATACCATCGTCGGGCAGCAGATTTCATCCGCCGCGCATAAAACCGTCCGGACGCGCCTGACAAACAAACTCGGCGCAATCAGTGCCGAAACGGTCTGCGCCGCTTCCCGCGAAGAAATCCAAACCTGCGGCATCACGTTCAAGAAAGCGGACTGCATCAAGGACTTTGCCGCCAAAGTCCAAAGCGGCGCGTTTGACGTTGATGAACTGCGTTCTCTGCCGGACGCGGACGTAATAAGCAAACTGTCCGCGCTGAGAGGAGTGGGCGTATGGACAGCCGAAATGCTGATGATTTTCTGTTTGCAAAGACCGGACGTTATGAGTTTCGGCGATTTGGCGATACAGCGCGGCTTGCGTATGCTTTACCGCCACAGGAAAATCGACCGCAAGTTGTTTGACAAATACGCCCGCCGATATTCGCCCTGCGGCACGGTGGCGAGCCTGTATCTATGGGCAATCGCGGGCGGCGCGATACCCGAAATGCGCGACCCCGCGTTAATGAAATAATTGCGGGTGTCAGCCGGGGCGTGATTTTATATGGGAACCAAAAAGACAGTATTGACTATACTGGCGCCATGCGCTACAATATAGTTGTAGTATGTAGCACATCATATTATTGACACATAGTACCGAAAAGGGGTGGTGTTTTGGATAACCTGACCGAGATGCTCAAAGGGGTGCTGGAGGGCTGCGTCCTTGAACTCATCGGGCGGGGCGAAACCTACGGCTACGAAATCACCCGCAAGCTGAACGCGCTCGGCTTCGCCGGCGTGATTGACGGCACGACGTACACCATTCTCGTCCGACTGGAAAAGAACAATCTCGTCAATGTCGAAAAGCGTCCGTCCGACCTGGGGCCGCCAAGGAAGTTTTTTACGCTCAATGACGCCGGGCGCGAGGAACTGCGCCGGTTCTGGGACAAATGGGAATTTGTCGCGTCCAAAATCAATGAACTAAGGGAGGATAAAGCGGATGTCTGACTTCTTCGACGACTATCTCAATATCCCGAAAATGATCAAGAGCAAGCGAGAGTACAAGCAGCAGATGGCGAGGGTGGCCGCGCTGCCTGAAGACTATCGTTTTGTTTTCCAGAAAATCCAATCCCATATGTGGATGTTCGCCGGAGGGAGCGGCTATGACATGATGCAAATCCACTATGACCTGATAGACTTGTTTGAGTCCGGCGCGGCGGAGGGCAAGGGCGTTCTTGATGTCACGGGCAGCGACGTTGCCGGCTTCTGCGACGAACTTTTGAAAAACGCGAGGACTTACACGGAAGACTGGCGCACGAAGCTGAACCGCGAAATAGCCGCAAAACTTGGGAAAGGTCGTGACACATAAATGGAGAAGGCCATCAAGGTTTCAAAACTTCGGAAGTCTTTTCACAACAACCCTGTTCTAAGCGGTGTCGATTTTGAGGTTGCGGGGGGTGAAATCTTCGCCCTGCTCGGCTCAAATGGCGCGGGAAAAACGACGACCATCAAGATACTGACCACACTGCTCAGGGCGGATTCCGGCACAGCGGAAGTCTGCGGGTTTGACGTGTCGAAGCAGGGGCGGGAAGTCCGGGAAGCGATCAGCCTGACGGGGCAGTCCGTCGCGGTTGACGACGTTCTGACTGGGCGCGAAAATCTGATCATGATTGGCAGGCTGCGCCACATCGCCGACCCAAAGGGTGAGGCTGGCAGGCAGCTTGAAGCGTTCGGCCTGCAAGACGCGGCAGACAAGCCGCTTTCTCAGTACTCAGGCGGTATGCGCCGCAGGCTTGACCTGGCGATGAGTATGCTCGGAAACCCCAAAGTGGTTTTTCTCGACGAACCCACGACCGGGCTTGACCCGCAAAGCCGCATAGCCGTCTGGAACACAATCCGAGATATGGCGCAATCCGGCGTGACTATTCTCCTCACCACCCAATACCTTGACGAAGCGGAGCAGCTTGCAAGTCACATCGCCATACTGCATGGCGGCAGAATCATAGCGGACGGGAGTTTGGAAGAACTCAAAAGCCTGTTTCCCCCGGCAAAAGTGGAATATATCGAAAAACAGCCGTCGCTCGAAGAAATTTTCCTTGCGATAGTCGGAGAGGGGGGCGTTAAATGAGGTACGCACTTTCAGACACCCTTGTGATGTCATGGCGTGTTGCGAAACGGATAACGCGCAGCCTGGACACCGTAATTACCATTCTTATTATGCCGATAATGATGCTGCTGGCGTTCCGCTATGTGTTCGGCGGCGCGATGAATCTCGGCGGAGTGGGAGCGGCCGACTATATGCTCCCCGGTTCGGTATTGATTTGTATCGAGAGCGGAATCGCTTATGTCGGATACCGGGTGTTTATGGATGTCCACAGCGGCATTTTCGAACGATTTCACGCCATGCCGATTGCAAAGTCGAGCATACTCGGCGGTCACGTCGTCGTATCGCTCGCCAGCAATCTCATATCAGTAGCCGCAATCATTCTGGTTGGTTTTCTGGTCGGCTTCAGACCGCAAGCCGGATTGGTCGAATGGCTTCTCGCCCTCGCGCTTATCGCCCTGTTTGCTGCGGCCCTGACCTGGGTTGGCGTGTTCTTCGCCCTGATTGCCCGATCAAGCGACACCGCCACAGTTTGGAATTACATTGTGATTGGGCTGAGCTTCGTCAGTTCGTCGTTCGCCCCGGTGGACGCCATGCCCGCGCCACTCGCGGCGTTTGCCCGCAATCAGCCGATAACGCCTATCGCCGACAATCTGCGCAATCTGTTTTTGGGCCATCCCATCGGCAACGAACTGTGGCTTGCTATTGGATGGTGCGTCGTTATCGGGGCGACGTTTTGGGTTTTGTCTGTCAGGACGTTCAGTCTTCGCCGATAGAGCAAAAGCCCGCCCCGGAGGGATCCGTGTCCCGATACTGCCTGAGCGTGAACCAGTTGGGCTTGCTGCCAGTCGCGGAGCAGGCTGATAATCACGGCTTCGACCTGCTTGGGCGAGTACTTCTTTGGTCAGCGTTCCCGCCTGCTTCATCTTTTTCAACCGGACAGCCTGCGATGTCTATCATCCTCACCCATGCGACAGGCGGCGAATGGGAGGTTATACAGGCAGAGAAATCAGGAAAGGAAGTGATTCTCATGGCAAGCGCACAAACGAGCAATGTCAGCTTTCGCATACCAACCTCCTCCCATCGGTTCTCCCTCAATGACCGGCCCCGGCAGATCCAAATCCACCTCGCCGCTCACCGTCTCCCCGAAGTCCGTGCTGACCGTGTACTCGGCCCGGAAAGCCCT
>JAISWK010000174.1 GCA_031270805.1 Gracilibacteraceae bacterium | reverse complement strand
ACTAAGGCGCCTTACGCCGGTTAGCACCCATCAGCTTATCTCAAGGCGCCAAGTCGCTGCCGATAGCCGCGCTCCCTGTTTCACTTCGTGCGGTCGCGCGTCTATCATTGTGCATTGTGCATTGCCCAGGCTCTTTTGTCGGTTTTTACTTCAAACCGGTCTTGCGCCCGCGCCCCGGTTTGGAGTATAATGATACGTATGGAAAGAATATTGCGGATCGTGCTGGTGGAACCGGAAATCCCGCCGAACACGGGCAATGTCGCCCGCCTGAGCGCGGCGCTGGGCGCCTGCCTGCACTTGGTGCGGCCGCTGGGCTTCGAGTTGGACGACCGGCATTTGAAGCGGGCGGGGCTTGACTACTGGCCGGAAGTGCGCCTTAAGATACACGATGATTTTCGCGCCCTGCAGACGGCGCTAGCCGGAGCGCCGTTTTACCTGGCGACGACCCAGGGGGAGCGCCGGTACACGGACGTGGCTTATGAATCCGGCTGCTGTCTGCTTTTCGGCTCGGAAACGCGGGGCTTGGGGGCGGATATTCTGGCGGCTTATCCCAAGCGGCATATCCGGCTGCCGATGCGCGCCGGTTGCCGCTCGCTCAACCTGAGCAACGCCGTGGCGGTGGTCGCCTATGAAGTAATGCGCCAGTGGGGGTTTGCGGGACTGGAGTAAGGGCAGATTCCCGGATAGGGGAGGGCTTTAGTTTGGGGGCCATATTTTTTCTGGCCGCAGCAGTCTTGGCGGTCGCTTTTACGCCGCTGAGCAAGATCGCCGCTTATCGGATCGGGGCCGTCGATCAGCCGGACGGCCGCCGGATTCATACCCGGCCCATCCCCCGGCTGGGCGGAGTGGCGATGTACGCCGCTTTCTGGCTCGTGGCCCTGCCGGCGGCCGGAGAGAACGCCACGGTGCGCGGCCTGTTTCTGGGCAGCTCTCTCCTTTTGCTGGCCGGTATCTATGACGATGCCCGCGGTTTGGCCCCCTGGCCCAAACTCCTGTGCCAGTGCCTGGCCGCGGCTGTGCCTTTTGCCTTCGGTCTGCGGGTGGAGCAGGTCGTTCTGCCCGTGGCGGGGCCCATCGCCCTCGGCTCCTGGGGCTATGTTTTCGCCCTGATCTGGATTGTGGGGCTGATCAATACCGTAAATCTTTGCGACGGGATGGACGGGCTGGCCGCCGGCGTTTGCGGCATGGCCGCCCTCGTTCTGGCCTGGTCGGCTTACCGGATTGAGCAGCAGACGGCCGCCCTGCTCCTGCTCGTGCTGGCCGGGACGGCGCTCGGCTTTCTCCGCTGCAATTTTCACCCGGCCAGCGTGTTCATGGGCGACAGCGGGGCCATGTTTCTCGGCTATATCTTGGGCGGCGTCTCCCTGATGGGCACGCTGAAAACCGCCACCGTCGTCAGCCTGTTTTTTCCCCTGCTCGTCCTCGGCGTGCCGCTGATCGACATCTCTTTCGCCGTGCTGCGCCGGGCCCTGACCGGCAAACCCATCGCTGCGGCGGATAAGGGCCACTTGCACCACCGCCTGCTCGACGTCGGCTGGTCGCACCGGCAGGCGGTAATTGTGCTTTATGTCCTCAGTTTCCTTTTCTGTCTGGCGGCGCTCTTGATGGCGCGCCAGCTCTGGCTGCCGGCCGCCCTGCTCGTGGCCCTGAACCTGGCGGTGATTGTGACGATTATGTTCCGCCGTTTTCGCTTGGCTTCTTCCAAAAAATAGAAAAAGGCGACAGAACGGTTGCCGGAGGTAACGCTTGTGGGGCGGGGACTCAAACCAGATTTTCAGTTTTTTGCCGTGACAGACTTCGACTCCGCCTGGCTGCGGGCCAACCGGATCAAAGGACTGCTGTTGGATATGGATAACACCATCGTCCCCTGGCGCGGGGCGGAGGTTTCGGCGGCGGTGCTGGCCTGGGCGCGGGAACTGCGGGCCGGCGGGCTCAAAGCCTGCATAGTTTCCAACAGCCGCTATCCGGCCAAGGTGGCCCGGGTGGGGGCGGCGCTGGGATTTCCCTACTTGCACCGGGCGCGGAAACCGCGGCAGGGCGGCTTCCGGGCCGGGCGGGCCCTGCTGGGCCTCGGGCCGGAAGAAGTGCTGGTCGTCGGCGACCAGCTTTTTACCGATATCCTCGGCGGCAACCGGGGCCGGATGCGCACCTGCCTGATTTGCCCCATTGCCCGCCCGGAATTTATCGGCACCACCCTGCTGCGCCTGCTGGAACGCGCGGCCGGCCGGCCGCCCGGTTTTCAGCAAAACGGGCCGGCTATAACCAAATAAAGGTACTGATAAGATGAAAAAACCGTCTTGGGCTCTCGTTTTTCTCCTCGGCCTGACTGTCGGCTGCACCGGGCCGGCGGCGGCGCCCGCTCCGCCCCAGAGCGTGGTCGTCCTGCCCGTGCGGGCGGAAACAGTGACGGCGGAGCCGGTCTGGAGCGGCCAAATCACGCCGGCCGAGACCGTAAAACTATCTTTCCGGGTGGCGGGGGTAGTCGAGGCCATCGGCGTCCGCGCCGGCGAAACCGTTGCGGCCGGGCAAACCCTCGCCCGCCTGGAGACCGGCGATTACGAACTCCAGGTGCGGGCGGCGGCGGCGGCCTGGCAGGCGGCGCAGGCCCAGGCGGAAACCATTTTACCGGCCGGCCTCACTCAGGCCCGGGCCCAGCTGGAGCTGACCCGGGCTAATTATGAGCGGGCGGCGGAATTATTCGCGGCGGGCGCCCTGGCCGCCGCCGGCCTGGATGAGATCACGGCGAAAAAAACGGCCGACGAAGCCGCTTTCGCTCAAGCGACCGAGGCGCTGGTGATCGGGCGGGCCGAAGCGGACAGAGCCCGGGCCGCCTGGGATCTGGCTCTGTCCAACCTGGCGGGGGCGGAGATCAAAAGCCCCTGGGACGGCGTGGTGCTGCAGGTAATCGCCGCGGCCGGGGAAAGCGCGGCGGCCGGGTATCCGGTGCTGGTTTTGGGCCGGAACGGGGAAATGTGGGCGGAAATCAGCCTGACCGACGCGGAAGCCTCCGGCCTGACGACCGGGTTGCCGGCGGCGGTGTATGTCTACGGCCCGGAAGATACCTGGACGGGCAGCCTGGACGAGATCGGGGCGCTGGCCGACAGCCTGACCCGCGGTTTCACGGGCCGCGTCCGCCTGGACAACGCGGACGGACGCCTGCGGGCGGGGATGATCGCCCGGGTCACTCTGACCCTGCCGGGGCGGGAGCGCATATTGGCCCCTCTTTCCAGTGTCCTGCCCCTGGCGGAGGGGGAGAGCGTTTTCCTTTATGACGCCGCGACCGGTACGGCCCGGCGCCGGAGCGTGGAGACCGGCGAGATCGTGGGCGCCCGCGTGGAGGTGCTTTCCGGGCTGGCGGCCGGAGACGACTTGATCGTGGAGGGGCAGGGCAAATTGCGGGACGGGGATCGGGTAACGCCGCAATGATCGCCTGGTGCGTGCGGCATAAAAGCCTGACGGCCCTCTTTTCCGCTCTCCTGCTTCTGGCCGGCCTGGCTTCTTTTCTCCTGCTCGGCCGCCAGGAAAATCCCTTCGTCGTCGCGCCCGCCGCCATCGTCCAATGCATTTATCCCGGCGCCACCCCGGCCGATGTGGAAAAATCCGTCCTCCGCCCCCTGGAAAAAGAACTGGCGGGGCTGAAAGGGCTGAAATATATCCAAAGCGCGGCCCTGCCCGATTACGGCCTTATTACCGTATATTTGCAGGACATGAGCGACGCGGCCCTGAAGGAAGAATTTACCGAGATCAGGGATTGCGTCAGCCGGGCGGAAGCAGAATTGCCGGCCGAGGCCCAAAAACCCGTCGTCCATACGGACCTTTCCAGCGCCTGCGGTCTCGTCCTCGGCCTTAGTTCCGCCACGGCCCCCGCCGCGGAACTGTACGCGGCCGCCCTTGATCTGCAGGCCGGCTTGCAGCGGCTGCCGGGGGTGACGGCGGTGGATCTGGCCGGGGCCCCGGAGGAAGAAATCCTGGTGCGCCTGGATCTGACGCGCCTGGAGCAGTACGAACTCGATCCGCTGACCCTGGGCCAGGTGATCGCCGCCGCCAACGTCGGTCTGCCCGGCGGCAGTCTCGACCTGGAGGGGCGGAACGTCCCCGTGCGCCTGAACGGCGAATACACGGCGACGGAGGACTTGGGCCGCACGATCGTGGCCGTCTCGCCCCAGACCGGGCTGCCGGTGCGCCTGATCGAGGTGGCGGCAGTGACGCGGGCGGAGCGGGAAAGCCCGTTTGCCCTGATCGGCCGCGAGGCGGGGGTGCTGATCGGGGTGCGCTACGCGGAAGAAGGCAATATCGTCAGCATCGGCCGCCAGACCCGGGCCCAAGCGGAACTCCTGGCCCAAGCCCTCCCGCCCGGTCTGACCCTCACGGTGCTGACGGATCAGGCCGAATCCACGCGGGAAGCCATCAATTTGTTTTTGCAAAATTTTCTCATGGCCGTCCTGCTCGTCGTCGCTGTGGTCTGGGTCGCTATGGGCCCGCGGAGCGCGGCGATCGTTTCCTTCCCCATCGCGCTGGTCGTAGCCGCGACGCTGGCCGCGATGCTGCTCCTGCGCGTGCCGCTGCACCAGGTCTCCGTCGCTTCGCTCATTATCTCCCTCAGCCTGCTCGTGGCCAACGGGATTGTGGCCAACGAGAATATTTACCTTTTTATGGAAAAAGGCCGGGATCGCTTCACGGCCTGTACCGAGGGGGCGCGAGCCGTGGCGGCGCCTATCCTCACCTCGACGCTGACGACGATCGCCTCGTTTTTGCCCCTGGCCTTCATGCAGGGAGCGGCGGGCAAATTTGCCTACAGCCTGCCGGTACTCGTGTCCGTCGCCCTGGTCGCCTCCCTGGTCGCCTCCCTCACGGTCGTCCCGGCGGCGGGGCATAAGTACCTGCGCCTGAAAAAAAACAAGCGGGAAAGCGCGTCGTTCCGCTTCTTCGCCCGCTGGCTCCGGCGCGCCCTCGCCCACCCCGCGCGCGTACTCCTGGCTGCCGCCCTCGCCCTCGCCCTCTCGCTTTTCCTGATTCCGGGCCTGGATATCCAGGTTTTCCCGCCGCTGGAGCGGGAGCAATACGCCTTGGAAATCACGGCCCCCAACGATTACACCTTGGCGGCCACGGGCCGGCTGGCCGACCGCCTGGGCGAACTGCTGGCGGCGGAGTCCTCCGTGCGCGATTTCGCCTGCATGGTAGGGGAGGGCTTTCCCAAATATTATATGACTTTCGCCTCGGCGCGGGAGGGGGCGAACAAGGCGGAATTCCTGGTCAACGGCCGGCGGGCGGAGGCGGAAAACGTGGCGCGCCGGCTCGGACTCGCCGTGCCGGATGCGACGGTGCGGGTAAAATTGCTGGAATTTAACATGCCGCAGACTTACCCCGTGCAAATCCGGATCGCGGGCGATGATATTCCCACCCTGCGGCGGGCGGCGGAGGAAGCGGAAGCGATTGCCGCTGCTTTAGACGGCGTCTGGCTGACGGAAATAGATTATGGGCGCGATTCATACGAACTCAGTCTGAGCGTGAACGAGGAAAAAGCGGCCCTGGTCGGGGTCACGAATTACGATATCGCGGCCACCGTGCGCATGGCCGTGAACGGGCTGGAGGTTTCCCGCCTGAAAGAGGATGACCTGCGCCGCGATCCGATCCCGATTATCCTGCGGGTGGACGAGGCCCAACTGGAGAGCCGGGAGGCGTTGGAGCGGATTTTTATTACCTCGCAGATTACGGGCGCGCACGTGCCGCTGCGGCAGCTGGTGCAGACCGAGACCGTCGCCGTCCCCAACCGGATCATGCGCCGCGATCGGCAACGGACGATCACGGTCGGGATCATTCCGGCGCAGGAGGCCGGGGCCAACGCGGTGCTGGCCGCCTGCCGCCAGGCTCTGGCCGACTATGTCCCCCCGGCGGGCTGCGTCCTGAGTTATGGCGGGGACAACGAGTTTGCCCGCGATACGCTGAGTTCGATGGTTATGCCGGCGATCTGGGCCGTTTTGATCATTTACCTGGTGTTGGCTTTGCAATTCGGGGACTTGCTCGGCCCCCTGGTCATCATGGGAACGATCCCGCTCTCTTTTATCGGCGTTATCGGCGGCTTGCGCCTTTTTGGCTATCCGATCGGCTTTATGGCTCTTTTGGGCGCCATCAGCCTCATGGGCGTCGTGGTCAACAACGGTATTGTCCTGCTGGCCTATATTAAGGAGCGGGAAAAAGCGGGGGCCGATCCGCGCGCTGCGGCTTACGAAGCCGGCGTGGTGCGCCTGCGCCCGGTGGTAATCGGTATGGTGACGACCGTGATTTCCCTGCTGCCGATGATGCTGGCCGGCGGGTCGCTGTGGGCCCCCCTGGCCACGACCGTGATCATGGGGATGCTCGTGTCCACTTTATCCACCATGATCGTTATTCCCTGCCTGTATAGCCTGATTTACGGGCGGAAAGCGGCGGGTTAAAAGGGCGGCGCCGGGACGGCCCGGGCCAGACGATCCCGCCCCGCCAGGTCGCGGCGGATTTCGATCCGCCAGCCGGCGGCTGTGAAAAGGGCTCGCACCGCCGCGCCCTGAGTCGCGCCGATTTCCAGCCAGAGGACGCCGTTCGGGGCGAGGGCGGCCGCCGCCGTCCGGGCCAGGCGGCGGTAAAATTCCAGGCCCGCCCCGGGAGCCACGAGCGCGGCGGGCGGCTCATAGCGCAGTTCCGGCGCTGAGGCCGCGTATTCCTGCGCCGAGAGATAGGGCGGATTGGCGATGACCAGGTCAAAAACCTCGCCTGCCACCGGAGCGAGCAAATCCCCCTCCAGCCATAGCACCGCCGCGCCGAGGCGAGCGCCGTTTTGCGCCGCCAGCGAGAGGGCCGGGGCGGAAATGTCCGTTCCGGTCGCCTCCGCTTCCGGGCAGGCCAGCTTCAGGCTGATGGCGATCACGCCGCTGCCGGTGCCGAGGTCCAGCAGCCGCGGCCGGTGGTAGCGGCGGCAATCCGCCAGCGCCGCCAGCGCCAGTTCCTCCGTTTCCGGCCGCGGAATCAACACGGCCGGCGACACGACAAAATCGCGGCCGAGAAATTCTCGCCGCCCGGTCAAGTAAGCAAAAGGCTCGCGCCGCGCCCGCCGCGCAACCAGAGCGCTGAAGGCGGCTGTTTCGGCCGGACTCAGCCGCCGCTCCCGTTCCATATATAAGCGGTCGCGCCCGCAGCCCAGCACATGAGCCAAGAGCAAATCCGCCTCGGCTCGGGGTGTTTCCGTTCCGGCCGCGGCCAGCCGCTCCGCCGCCCGGGCCAGCGCCGCCATCACGCCGGGGCGTTCTCCGGCAGGCGGGCCGCCTGATCCGCTACGGTCAGCGCGTCGATAATCCCGTCGAGATCGCCGAGCAGCACCGCGTCCAATTTGTGCAGCGTCAAGCCGATGCGGTGGTCGGATACCCGTCCCTGGGGAAAATTGTAGGTGCGGACGCGCTCGCTCCGATCGCCCGTCCCCACTTGGTTTTTGCGCCGCTCGGCCGTTTCGCCCCGCGCTTCCTCGCGCGCTTTTTCCAGCAGCCGGGCCCGCAAAACGCGCATGGCCTTATCCTTGTTTCTATATTGTGATTTTTCATCCTGACAGGAAACAACGAGACCCGTGGGCAGGTGCGTCAGGCGAATCGCCGACTGGGTCGTGTTGACCGATTGACCGCCCGGGCCGCTGGAGCAGAAAATATCCACCCGCACATCGTTGGGGTCAATATCCGCTTCCACTTCTTCCGCCTCCGGCAGCACGGCCACCGTGGCCGCCGAGGTGTGGATGCGCCCGCCCGACTCCGTGGCCGGAATCCGCTGTACGCGGTGAACGCCGCTTTCGTATTTCAGGCGACTGTATACGTCCCGGCCTTCGAGCAGAAAGATTATTTCCTTGAAACCGCCGATATCCGTATAACTCGCGCTCAGAAGCTCACTTTTCCAGCGCCGGGCCTCGCCGTAGCGCGTATACATCCGGTAGAGATCGCCGGCAAAAAGCGCCGCTTCCTCACCCCCCGAACCGGCCCGGATCTCCACTACGACGTTCCTGGCGTCGTCCGGGTCTGTGGGGAGCAGCAAAGCGCGCAGGCGGGCGCTCAGCCCTTCCGCCTGTTCGGCCAAGTCTTTTTGTTCCGCCACGATCAAGGCCCGCATTTCAGCGTCGCCTTCCTCCGCCAGCATCTGGGCCAGCTCGTCCAATTCGCGCCGCGCGGCGCGATAGGCCCGGAATGTTTCCACCAGTTCCGTCAGAGCGGCCTGCTCGCGGGCGATCCGTTGAAATTCCGCCGGGGCGGCGATTATATCCGGCTGAGTCAGCAGATCCGTCAGTTGAATGTATTTATTTTCCGCCGCTTCTAAATACTCAAACACAGTCGTCGCCGTGATTTACCGCCGCCTATTGCAAGCCGTATTTTTTCTTAAACCGATCGACCCGACCGCCGGAATCCACAAATCTCTGCACGCCGGTATAAAAAGGATGGCATTTGGAACATATTTCCACCTTGATCTCTTTTTTCGTGCTGCTCGTCTCAATTACATTGCCGCAGGCACAGGTAATGACCGCCGGTCCGTACTGCGGATGAATCTTCTCTCTCACGCCTTTACCTCTTTTCTTTCCGCGGGAATAATTTTGTCCAGTTATTTTATCACTTTCGCCCCGGCGTGTCAAGGATGATTTTTTTAGGGGGTGCATGTCGCAGATGTATTTTTGATTCATCCTTCTTGACAGAGCGGTTTTAATATGGTATCATTTAAGTATTATATACTTAAATGAAAAGAGGGCTGCTTTATGGTCAACAGTAAA
>JAISWK010000160.1 GCA_031270805.1 Gracilibacteraceae bacterium | reverse complement strand
GATCTGGCGGTGCGCCTGGCTGTCGTCAGCGGGACGGGCAACGCGGGCCGGCTGCTGGAGCGGATCAAAGCCGGGACGGCCGCCTATGATTTCATCGAAATCATGGCTTGTCCGGGCGGCTGTGTGGCGGGGGGCGGCCAGCCGATCCGCACGAGCGACGAAAAGTACCGGCACGATTTTCGCGCTGTGCGCGCCGCAGCGCTGTACCGGGACGACGTAGAGCACCCGATCCGCAAGTCGCACCAAAACCCGCTGATCAAGAAGCTGTACGCCGGCTACCTGGAAAAACCGAACAGCCACAGAGCGCACGACTTGCTCCACACGCATTACGAGCGGCGGGAACCGTACCCGACCGGGATTTGACGGATGGACGCGGATGTGGATGTAGCTGTAATCGGCGGTGGGGTACTGGGCTGTTTTGCCGCGCGCAACCTGCGGCGATTCAATCTCCGCGTGCAGGTGGTGGAGCGGGAATTTGAGCTTTGCGGCGGCATCACCAAAGCCAACACAGGGATTGTCTACAGCGGCTACGATACAAAGCCGGGCTCCTTGAAAGCCCGGCTGACTCTGCGCGCCAGCCGAGCCTTCCCCCAGCTCTGCCGGGAGTTGAGCGTGCCTTTCCGCCCCACCGGTTCGCTGATGACGGCCGCCGGTCCCCGGGCAACAGGCGTTTTGCAAAAAAAATATGCCACCGGCCTTGCCCTGGGGGTTCCCGGTCTTGTTTTGCTCGCCCCCCCGCAAATCGCGGCCCTGGCCCCAGGTCTGGCGCCCGGGGTGAGCGCGGCTCTTTACTCGCCGGGTATGGGCGCCGTCAACCCCTGGGAATTGGGGCTGGCCGCGGCGGACAACGCTCAAGCCAACGGGGCGGTCTTTCGCACGGCGACGGCTGTGAGCGCTATGGAGCGGAGGCCGGAAGGTTATCGGCTTGCCCTTTCTGACAACACGATCCTCCGCGCCCGGGCGGTTGTGAACGCCGCCGGTCTCAGCGCCGGCCAGGTGAGCGAACTGCTAATGCCGCCGTATTTCCAGATCCGCCCCACCCGGGGAGACTATATCATCCTTGACCCCCGGGCGCAGGCCCCAGGCTGCATCATCCAGCAGGAGCCGGAGCAAAAAGGCAAGGGAGCGACTATTGTGCCCACAGTGGATGGAAATCTTCTGCTGGGAACTTCTGACGAAGCGGTAACAAGGCCCGGGTGGACAACTACCGAAGCAAGCGGGTTGGACTTCGTGGCCCGAAGCGCCCTGGCCATACTGCCGGGGTTGGATCTCAGTCTTACCATTCGGACTTTTGCCGCGCTCAGACCAAACCCCTATTGGGTTAAAACAGTTGACGGCGCAGTTAAGCTCTCGACCCGCAGCATTGAAGATTTTCTGATTGATGAACCGGAAGACTATCCCGGTTTTGTAAATCTGGCCGGGATCAAGACTCCGGGGCTGACTTGCGCCGATGAAATCGGACTCTATGTCGCGGAGCGTCTGGCCGAACGCTTGGGGGCGGTTCCCAACCGGAAGTTTGACCCGTCGCGCGAAGCCGGGCCGCGCTTTGGGCGGCTCAGGCCGGAGGAACAAATGACTTCCCCTCCCGCCACCATCGTCTGCCGCTGCCAGAAAGTCACTGAAGATGAAGTGCGCCAGGCGATCCGCGCCCCCCTCCCGGCCACAACCATCGACGGAGTCAAACGCCGCGCCGGCTGCGGGATGGGACGCTGCCAGGGCGGGTACTGCACCGAACATGTCCTGCGTCTGTTGGCGGAGGAACAAGGTCTGCCGGTCGGCGCCCTATGTAAAGAGCAAGAAGGATCCTGGGTGGTGTGCGCTAAACCGTAGCGACGCGCGTGTCAGGTATTATTGTCGCACATACCGGGCCGCCGCCAGGCCCGCCCTCTGCCCATCCTCTGCGGCATTGTCCGCCAGGATCTGTATCTGCCGGGCATTGCCGCCCAGGAAGAGCCAGGGGGGCGGAGGGCCGGGCCAGAGGTCGGTTTCCGGGATCAGACCCGCGGCAACCAGCAAGGTGTCGCACTCCAGGTCGTACTCCCTGTTGGCGGCGCGCACCCGTACCCCGGTAAGACGCCGGGAACCGTAGAGACGGCAGATGGTCGCGCCGGTATGCAGGGGTATGGCAAAATCATCCAGGCATTGAACCCGGTTGCGGAGCAACCCGCTGCATTCGGCCTCTTTTTCCAATACGCCCAGCACCTCTACGCCTTCCAGAAACAGACGCCGGGCCATGATCAAGCCAATGTCGCCGGAACCCAGGATCACCGCCCGCCGGCCGGGGAGCCAGCCATAGCAGTTGATCAGCTTTTGGGCTGTCCCCGCCGTGAAGACTCCGGCCGGGCGCGTGCCGGTAACCGGCAGACTGCCGATGGCCCGTTCCCGACAGCCGCTGGCCAGGATCACAGCCCGGCAGACGATGGCCCGGTTGCCCTCAGAACTCACTGTTTGCACAACCACCCCGGACAGCGTCGGGACGATATTGATGACGGCACAATTGAGGCAAAAATCTACTTCAGCGGCTTGAGCCTCCGCTATCAGGCGAGCGGCGTACTCCGGTCCCGTCAGATCATCGCCGTAGCGTTCCTCCCCGAACCCGGTATGGATGCACTGCGGGAGGATGCCGCCCAAGTAGGGCTGGCGCTCCAAAAGGAGACAGCCGCTACCGGCCGCCGCAACGGCTATAGCGGCGGAAAGACCAGCCGGCCCGCCGCCGATGACCACAATATCGGTCACGGCTAAACCTCAGCTACAAGGTTGCCCATTTCCGCAGTGTCATAACCTCCCACATTGGTGATTTCCTGCCGATAGGCAGGAGAGGCGATGATTTGCCGCATGATTTGGATCTCGGGCAGGTTCTCGTTTTCTTTTTTGTAGACAATGTCGTAACGCTCTCGTTTCAAAGGGATGAACTCAATATTGTCTACCTGGCGGGCCACTTTCTCAATTCCGACGCCGACATCAGCCTGGCCGCCGCTGATGGCGCTGGCTATGGCCAGGTGCGAGTTGACACTTCTATTGTAGCCTTTGATTGAATTGCCGTAGACGCCTAATAGCTTCAGTTTTTCATCCAGGAGAACCCGGGAACCGGAGCCGTACTCCCGGTTGATGAGGACAACATCGCTGCGGAGCAAGTCCCGCCATGTGTTGATCTGCTTGGGGTTGCCCTTGCGGACGTAAAAGCCCTGGGTGCGGCAGGCCATATGGATAATGACGACAGGCGTGCCGGCCAGCAGACGTTTGACGAAAGCGATATTGTACTCATCCTTGGCCCCGTCCCACAGGTGGGTGGAAGCCACTGAGACTTTGTTTTTATAAAGGCAGATGAGACTGTCGTAGCTGCCGATGTAGTAGCGCAAAGCCGGTATATTATGCAGGTGCATGTAGTTGGAAAGCACGTCTAATAATAAATCCTGGCCGCAAATTATGAAACTTTCACGACTGCGGCGAACAGAACCAGGGTCAGACCAGGGGAAGGTATCAGGCAACAGGGAAAGATCTTCTGATTGAAAACGTTTGATATAGTCTGTGACGGCGCTTTCCGTGAAACGCAGCTTGCGTCCTACCTTATAGTGGCCAAGGCTCCCGGAGTTGACCAAGTTGTAGACAGTGCCTTTACTGACATGGAGGCGTTCGGCTACATCCTGGGCGGTGAGTGCATTTGTGGGTTCCATCGTCACACTCCTTTACGAAATCTAGTGCACAGAAGGCGCTCACGATTAAAATGATATCACAGTTCACGCTGTTTGACTATAGGATAATTTTCGTTGGGTGTAGATAAAAATTATTGGGTCGTTCCCCGTGCATGATGTTTGCCGTCCCCATTTTGTCCTGCCCCATTTTGCCCCGCCCCCAACCACCCCGCCGCTTCGCGGCACCCCTCCAAAGGAGGGGAATCCCTAACCACTAACCACTAACCACTAACCACTAACCACTAACCACTGATGATCTCGCTGGCGATCCCGCACTGTTTTTTATTGTGCGCGACGCCCAGGCAAAGGACTTTTCCTTGCAGACCGGCGTAGTACCGCTTTTCTTTTATCTGGTTTAAGGCCTGGCTTTTTAGTTCTGCAATATCTTGGCCCTGCTTGAACTCTATTATTATATGCGGATGATCCGGACGCAGGGATTCCATTCTGATGTCGCTCCGGCCGTCGCCCGATTCAAGATTGCTTGTTATTTTGTAATACCGATCCAGAGCCAGGCCCATCCCGAGAAAAAGCATGTGGTAAGCGTTTTCCTTCGTGTCGTAATAACTTGTGCAATTGAGGACAATATCTCTGTACGCCTGGGTAAAGCCGTTTATATCCCCGCCTGTCAGACAACGGAGCATGGTCTCCGTCTTGGAAACTCCCAATCGCGCCTGCTCAGCGAACATCCGTTGTAATTCTTTTTTTACTTCATTATTGGGAATTTTGGCGGTTACATATACGCTTTCCGTGTCAAGTTCTTCTTTTTGGGTGGCGGTTAAATAGCCGGTGTTAAGCAAAAGCCCCCACAAGGTAGTAGAGTCCGCTTGTTCGGCATATGCTGTTTCCAAGTTCGCCGTGACCGTGACCTCGCCTTTTTCCAGCATTTTATAATAATCATCAGTAAAATCCCGCGGGGCATCGCTCATCAGTTTCCTTACCATCGCGTTGGACGACGTGTTGACCCAATATGGCTTCAGCACTTGTCTGTCGGCGTAGTTCAGAACAGACCAGGGATTATAGATATTGCCGCCGCCGATACTATAACCGTCGTACATCCGCCGGACGCCTTCGGTCAATTCCATTCCATAGTAAGAGAGCAGTTTTTCCGTCTCTCCCTCCGTCAGCCCGAAGTGGGCGGCATATCTTTTGTCCAGAACCGTGTAGACGGCGACATTGTTTAACTCAGAAAAAATGCTTTCTTTGGCTATGCGTTGCACTCCGGTTAAAACCGCTCTGTCCAGGCTTTTGTTGCCCTTGAGGGCGCCGCCCAGAAAGCCGGA
>JAISWK010000137.1 GCA_031270805.1 Gracilibacteraceae bacterium | reverse complement strand
TCCCCCCGGGGCGATAGCGTAACGGAGCCTATTTTCGGGCCGTCCGGCAAACAGGAGCGTTTGAATTGTTGGCTGAAAAAGCGGCGGTAGAACCGCACCAGCGCGTCCCGCAGTTCGGCCGGCGTGTATTCCGCCCGGAAAGCCCGGACAGCGAGGCGGTGGACTTTGCGCGGCCGAAAACCGAAACGGACGATATAGTACAGGAAAAAATCATTCAGCAGATAGGGGCCGATTTCTTCCTCTGTTTTCTGCGTGATGCACCCCGCCGCCGCCGGCAGCAATTCCGGGCTGATGGGGGTGGCGCGGATGTCGGCCAGGACGGCGGCCATTTCCAGTGCGCCCTGCTCGCGGTAAATCTGTTCTTCCGTTTCCACCAGGTAGCGGACGAGGGTTTTCGGCACGCCGGCGTTCACGGCGTACATGCTCATATGGTCGCCGTTGTAGGTACACCAGCCGAGGGCCAGTTCGGACAAGTCGCCGGTTCCCACCACCAGAGCGTCCAGGCTGTTGGCCAAGTCCATCAGCACCTGTGTGCGCTCCCGGGCCTGGGCGTTTTCAAAAGTCCGGTCAAAAGTCTCCGTCGAGTGGCCGATATCCGCCAAATGCCCGCGCACGGCGGCCCGGATGTCCACGACCCGAAAATCCGTCCCGGCGTGAAGGGCCAGGTTCCGTGCGTTCCGGGCCGTGCGTTCCGTCGTGCCGAAACAGGGCATGGCCACGGCCAGAATATCCGCGCGTTTCAGGGCCAGCAAGCCGGCGGCCCGGCACATGACGACCAGGGCCAGCGTGGAATCCAGCCCCCCGCTGAGTCCCACGAGCAGGCGGCGGGCGCCGGTGTGCCGCGCGCGGCCGGCCAGACCGTGGGCCTGCATGGTCAGGATGCTCTGGCAGCGCTCCCGTCTGTCGGCGGCGCCTTCGGGGACAAAAGGCGTGCGGCTGAGCGGGCGCAGGAGTTCCCCATCCCCGCCTCCGCCCAGCGGGAAGTACGAGACGGGCGCCGGCGGGGCCGCCGCGCTTGCCGCCGGAAAAGAGGTGTTTTTTTGCCGCTCGGCCGTCAAGAGATCCATATCCAGATCGGCCGCGATCATTTTATCGGCGAAAAGTTCCGCTTCCGCCAGAATCCGCCCGTTTTCCGCGATCAGGTGGTGCCCGGCAAAAACCATGTCCGTCGTCGATTCGCCCGCGCCGGCCGCCGCGTAAACATAAGCGCAGAGCAGCCGGGCCGACTGGCCGCCGACGAGCCGGCGCCGGTATTCGGCCTTGCCGATCACTTCGTCCCCGGCGGAGAGATTGACGATCAGGCGCGCCCCCGCCTGAGCCAGGCGGATGGAGGGTGGGGCACTCACCCATAGATCCTCGCAGACCTCGACGCCGAAAACGAAATTTTCCGCGTTTTCCGCCTGAAAGAGCTGCCCCGGGCCGAACAGCGTTTCCCGGCCCAGAAAACGGACCGTTTCCGTCGCGGCCGGGGCCGGCGTAAACCAGCGCGCTTCGTAAAACTCGCTGTAATTGGGCAGCCAGGTCTTGGGCACGAGACCGAGCAGGTCGCCGCGAGAGAAGACGGCGGCGCAGTTATAGAGTTTGCCCCGGAGGCGGAGGGGCAGACCGACCGTGACGATCAAGTCTCCGCTCTCGCGGCTTATGGCGAGCAGTTCGCCCAGTCCGGTTGCGGCTCCGTCGATCAGCGCTTCCTGCAGAAACAGATCGGCGCAGGTGTAACCGGTCAGGCAGAGTTCCGGCAAAACCAGAATCTGCGCGCCCAGTTGCGCCGCTTCGTCCATGCGCTCCCTGATCCGCGCCGTATTATACGCGCAATCCGCCACGCGAATCAGCGGCGCCGCCGCCGCCGCGCGGATAAAACCGTCCCGCACCCTCGTTCCTCCTTCTTCACTTGTTCAATTAATTATTATATTTCCACTAATCGTTAGATTGTAAAATATGCTCTCTGACCTGAGCTGCTGTATACCCTTTACTAATCAGCTCTAATGCTAATTCCACACCTTCTTTTTTACCTTCTTTTTTACCTTCTTTTTTACCTTTCTTTTCTCCCAACCACATACCTTCTTTTTTAGACTCATTCAATTTTTCCTCAAACGTCTGATACATAGCCATTGTTGCTTTCTCCTTTGCGTTTCATTTTAATTAATAGCTTTCAAATCATCATAAACAAGACCACTTGTATTATACGTACTACAAAACCTACTACATAAATAATACAAAGCCCTAGCACTAAAGTTCTGTTGCTCTGCTACTTGTAATTCTATGATAAACCTCTCTCCAAGATGAGTTTCACATAGAAAATCTACTTCTGTTTTTATTAACTTTGATTCCTTAAGAGCATCGTACATTGCTTGTACATCATATGGAACCAACGGTGTTACTTCGACATAGACATTAAACAAATCATTTATAAAACCTGCCGCAATGTCATCATTTCCCTTATCTGTTAACATCTTCTTAAATAACAAATCGTTTGTCGGTAAATACACTTTTTCACTCATCGATAAATAATTACTAATTCCTCTCCCCAATTGTGAATTGTTATTTCCCCACTCATTCTTCCTTGGTTATCCCTACCGCGTCCGGACGGCGTAAACATGGGCCCCGGGCGGCAGAATTCCCGCTTCCACCGCGCCGGTGCGGTCGGTCAGCACCACGGGTGAATTCGTGCGGCAGGCTGCGGAAGAGGCCAGCAAAGCCGCGACAGGCGTTTGCCCGTCTACGGTGTACACTTTGGCGTAATCATAGGGCAGCGTCCGGATTACCGCCCGGTTGGTGGCGTAGCGATCCGGGCCGTACAGGCGTTCCAGGCCGAGGATATCCCCCACCAGGGCCGGGCCGCCGATGATATAGCCCCCGGTATAGCGTTCGCCGCTGAAACCGCCGTCCGGGTCGGCCGGCTGGATCATATAGCCGTGGGCCGCCGCCCAGGAGGCAACGGAAACCGCGTCGGGCACGGCGTCATAGCCGACGACAAAACTGCCCCGCGGCGCCTGCAGGCGGGCGTTGACGCGCGCCGCCGTCTCCAGGCGGTTCCGCCCGCGCAAGACTTCGATTTCGAGAGCCGGAAAAAGCGATTCCAGGTGGGGCTCAATCTCCGGTGCCACGGCGCCCACGATAATCGCGCGGCGGACGCCGAAATCGCGCATTAGGGTCATGACGCGATAATCCAGCAGCGTGCCGTCCACGAGCAGGATCGGGGCTTTTTCCTGCCCGGCCAGCGGCACGGCGACCAGGACGTCGATCAGAGCGGCCGAGCCGACCGGCGCCAGAATAACGGTCTCCGCCTCCGTCCACTCATACCGAGCCAGGGCGACGGCAGCGGCGATATGGTCCGTCCCGCTCAAGTAGATATAGTCCGTCGGCGGCGTTTCCGCGCCCCCCGCCGCCAAGGGAGCCAAAGCCAGCCCCAAAGCCAGCCCCAGCCCCAAAGCCAGCGCCAGACCCTGTACCGGCGCCTTCGGGCGCGGCCTTTTTTTGCCCATCAAACCCTCACTGCGCCTTCACGGCCCGGGCCAGCACATCGTTCAGCTTGCCGACGAGCGTGCGCGGGTCGAAGATCAGGCCGGCCGCGAGCTGGGCGTTCTGCAGCACCTGCACCGCCGCCTCGGCGGCGAAGGCTTCCCCGCTCTTGCGCAGCTCGTTCACGCCGATGATGATGGGATGGGCGCAGTTTATTTCCAGGACCCCGGGCGGCGCCTCCGTCATTTTTTGATCCATCAGCTGCATCATGCGCTGCATACTGTGTGTACCATAAGACGTCAGCGTCACGGCCGGACTCTCGGTCAAGCGGGCGGAAACCCGCACCTCCGTCGCCCGCTCCCCCAGCGTCTCCTTGAACCAAGCGGTCAGGGCCTCGCGTTCTTCCGCCGGTACGCCTTCCGCCGCCGCCTCCGCGCGCCGGGGCAGGTCTTCGCTGTCCTGTTCCGCCGCGACAAGTTTTTTGCCCCGGAACTCCGTCGTCCGCTCCAGGATATAATCGTCCACCGGATCGAAAGTGTAAAGGACTTCCGTATCCGCAGCCCGAAAAGCCTCCAGGTATGGCCCGGCTTCTATCGTCTCCCGGTTCGGCCCGTTGACGTAGTAGATAGCCTTCTGCTCCTCCGGCGCCCGCTCCACGTACTCGGCCAGGGAAACGAGCTCGCCCGCCGCTTTTTTGCTGGATTCATAGCGCAGGAGTTTCAGCAGCTCCTCCTTGTGGGTAAAATCGTTGGCCGCTCCCTCCTTGAGGTAACGGTTGAATTTTTCCCAGAACTGCTTGTACTTGTCCGGGTC
>JAISWK010000118.1 GCA_031270805.1 Gracilibacteraceae bacterium | reverse complement strand
TTTCGGGACGATTGCCATCGTCCCCTACGCTCTCCCAATTGTGAATTGTGAATTGTGCATTGTGCATTGTGCATTGTATAGAACCGGCAGACTGTTTGGAAAAGCATTGGCAGCAACCCCCCGGGTATCGTAGGGGCGCGCATTGCGCGCCCCGGTCCCCCATTTTGTTCTGCGGGCGCGCAATGCGCGCCCCTACGACTCCCTTTTTCACACAGTCTGCCGTCCCCATTTTGTCCTGCCCCTAATCCCTAATCCCTAATCCCTAATCCCTAATCCCTAATCCCTAATCCCTAATCCCTAATCCCTAATCCCTGATCACTAACCACTAACCACTAACCACTAACCACTAACCACTAACCACTAACCACTAACCACTAACCACTAACCACTAACCCCTAACCACTAACCCCTAACCCCTAACCACTAACCACTAACCACTAACCACTAACCTAGTGCCAAGCAATTTCCCCCAAGATGTCCGTGATCCGGGTCAAGGCGTCCGCCGGGAAAACCGTGCGCGCCCGCTCCCCCATCTCCGCCCGCCGGCGCGGATCAGCCAGCAAGGCGTTCACGCTCTCCCATAGCGTCTCCGGGGTCAAATCGCCGTCGGCAATGAGCAGGGCCGCCTCCCGGGCGGCGAAAGCGCGGGCGTTAAATTCCTGATGCCGCCCCGCCGCATGCGGGTAGGGCGCCAGGATGGCCGGTTGGCCGGCCGCCGCCAGTTCCGCCAGCGTGGAGGCTCCGGCCCGCGTCAGGCAGAAATCGGCGGCCGCCAGCGCCGCCGGCATATCGTCCAGGTAGGGCGTCAGCCGCCAGCCCGGAGCGGTTTCGATGCCGGCCGCCGCCATTTCGGCCAACACCGGAGCGTAGTTTTCCCGTCCCGTCGCCCAGAGCAGCTGCAAATCCGGCCGCGCGGCCAAACGAGGCAATAGGGCGAGCAGAGCCCGATTCAGACTGAGAGCGCCGCGGCTGCCGCCCGCGACCAGCCAGATCGGCCGCTCCGGATCCAGTCCGAACGCCGCCGCCCCGGCCGCCCGGGTCAGGGCGCCGAAAGCCGGGCGCACCGGCAGCCCGGTCACATAGGTCCGGGGGCGGCGGTAGTAAGCCGCGCTTTCGGGGAAAGTCAGCAGAACGGCGCGAACGACGCGGCCCAAAATCTGGTTGGTCAGTCCGGGCAGGGCGTTCTGCTCGTGAATGGCCGTCGGAATCCCGAAAAAAGCGGCGCCGAGGACGACGGGCCCGGAAACATAGCCGCCCGTACCAACCACGAGGTCGGGCGCGAAATCCCGCAGAATTCGCTTCGTTTCCCATAGGGCTTTCCCCGCCGCCCCCGCCGCCCGGAGCAGCGCCGGACTCAGGGTTCGAGGCAGACCGCGACCGGAGATCCCCCGGAATTCCCGGCCGGCAGCCGGGACAATCCGCGCCTCCATGCCCGCCCGCGTACCAACGTACAGGATTTTCGCCCCCCGGCCGGCCAGACCGTCCGCAATGGCCAGCGCCGGGTAAATGTGTCCGCCCGTGCCGCCGCCCGTCACAATAACGCGCATACGCCTCGCTTTCCCCCAAAAATTTTTTTGCCCTTTTTTGCCCCCCCGCCGCTTCGCTTAATTATACTGCACAGCGCCGGTCTTGTCACTAATTCTTTCCGCCGCGAGGTATATTTACCGCCCCGTTTGCGCCTCAATTTTCCCCCCCGCCGGAAAAAAAGCTTGACAGACGGCGGCTCCGGGGTTAAAATCGTGGCGGGAGTATTCTGAAAAAGAACTGCGCATCATCTGAAGGAGGAAGAAAGAATGAATTCAAGGAAGAAACGGACACTGTGTACGCTCATGCTTCTGCTCTGCGGCGCGCTCATCCTGGCCGGCTGCGGCACAACGACGCCGCCGGCTCAGCCGAGCGGAAACACGCCGGCGGCAGGAGGGGGCGAACCGGCGGCGGGCGAGCCGATCAACGTGGGTTTCAATCTGGAACTCACGGGCAGTTCGGCGGAGTTCGGTCTCAGCGGACAGAACGGCATGAAACTGGCGTTTGACAAGGTGAACGCCGAAGGCGGAGTTTTGGACGGCAGGCTGTTCAACTACATCTCCGCCGACAACAAGTCGGAAGCCGGCGAAGCGACGAGCGCAACGACCCGTCTGGTCGGGGAAAATGTCGTGGCTATTCTCGGGCCGATGACGACGGCGGCCGTACTCGGTTCCATTCAACTGGTCACGGACAATAGCGTCGTTCTGATCACGCCGAGCGGCACGAACGCCCGTCTGACCATCAATGAGGACGGCACACTGAACCCGTGGATCTTCCGCGCCTGTTTCATCGACCCCTTCCAAGGCGAGGTCGCGGCCAATTTCGCGCTGGATGCCCTGGGCGCCCAAACGGCGGCTATCGCCTATGACATCGTCGGCGATTACTCCGTCGGCCTGGCCGAGAGTTTCAAGACGACATTTGAGGCCGCCGGCAAGACCGTGGTGAGCGAGGAAAGATTCTCCGCCGGCGACACGGACTTCCGTCCCATCATTGAAAACATCAAAGCGACAAATCCGGACGTCATTTTTGTCCCCGCCTATTACAATGACGACGGTCGTTTTGTCGCCCAGGCCAGAGACGCCGGTCTCACCGTGCCGATCCTGGGCGGCGACGGTTGGGGCAGCGGCGACATGGTGGGCATCGCCGGCGCCGAGAACATGAACAATACCTACTATGTGGACTTCGTATCTATCGACGACCCCTCGCTGGCGGAATTTGTCAGCGAGTACGAAGCGGCTTACGGCCGGGCCCCCGACGGATTCAGCGTCCTGGGCTATGATTCGGCCCTGATGCTGATTGAGGCTGTGAAAAAAGCCGGTGGCATCGAAGATCCGGAAGCTCTGCGCGCCGCGCTGGAGAACCTGGGAGAATTCACCGGCGTTTCCGGCACGATGTCCATCGATCCGGAAACCCATAATCCGGCCAAGAGCGCGGTCATCCTGGAATTTGTCGACGGAGTCAAAGTGTTCAAGCAAAAAGTCGATCCCAAATAAGGCGAGCAGCCAGAGAACCGTTTTTCCAGCGGCAAGCCGGCCAAAAACCGGCTTGCTCCATATATCGCCGCAAAGGATGAAGGCCATGGCAAATTTATCGGTCGAGTTTGTTTTACAGCAATTGTTGAACGGAATATCCATCGGCAGTATCTATGCTTTGATCGCTCTCGGTTACACCATGGTCTACGGCATCATTCAACTCATCAATTTCGCCCACGGCGACGTCATGATGATCGGCGCTTATGTGGGCTGGTACTGCACGGCCGTGTTACATATGCCCTTTTTGCCCGCCCTGCTCACCGCCATGCTGGCCTGTTCGCTGCTCGGCGTGGTCATCGAGCGCGTGGCTTACAAGCCGCTGCGCCGCTCGACCCGCCTGGCGGCCTTGATCACCGCTATCGGCGTCTCGTTTTTCCTCGAGTACGGCATGATGTTTCTCGTTTCGCCGCAGACCCGGACCTTCCCGCCCGTCTTTCCCCAGACGATCTACCATGTCGGTCCGCTGAATATAAAATACGGGGACATCGTCATCATCACCGTGACGCTGGCCCTCATGGCTCTCTTGACCCTGGTCGTCAAGTACACGCGCATCGGCAAGGCCATGCGCGCCGTTTCCTTTGACAAAGACGCCGCCGCGCTCATGGGCATCGACGTCAACAATGTCATCTCCGCCACTTTTGCCATCGGTTCCGCCCTGGCGGCCGCGGCCGGCGTTCTGATCGGCGTCTACTACAATACCATCGGCCCCCTCATGGGCATCATGCCGGGCCTCAAAGCCTTTGTCGCCGCAGTGTTGGGCGGCATTGGCATTATCCCGGGCGCGATGCTCGGGGGACTGGCCCTGGGCCTGACGGAAGTTCTGGTCAGCGCGGCCGGTTTTTCCACCTGGCGGGACGCGGGCGCTTTTCTCATCCTGATCGTCGTGCTGATTGTGAAACCGACCGGGCTCTTGGGCGCCAATACGCGCGAGAAAGTGTAGGTGAGCGGCATGCGCTGGACAAAATACCTTATCTGGCTGACGGCGGCGGCGGCGGTTTACGGCATCGTTTATCTTCTCGCCCATGTGGGGATTGTTTCCCGTTTCTTTCTTTTGACCATGGTGCAGATTTGTATTTATATCATCATGGCCCTGGGTCTGAACCTGATCACCGGCTTCACCGGCCAGCTCTCCATCGGCCACGCCGGCTTCATGTCCATCGGCGCCTATGCGACGGGTATTTTCGTGGTCACATTCGGCAAACCGGTCTCGGCCGCGTTGACGGAGCTTTGGGGCGACAGGGGTGTGACGGACGTCGCCTACTACATTTTTATCCTGACCAGCCTGGCGGTGGGGGCCTTGGCGGCGGCGCTTTTCGGACTCCTGCTCGGACTGCCCACCTTGCGTCTGCGCGGCGACTACCTGGCCATAGCCACCATCGGTTTTGGCGAGATCGTGCGCATTGTCCTATTGAATACGAAGGCGCTCGGCGGCGCTTCCGGTCTGCCGGTAAAACAGTCCGTCGACTGGGCGACGGCCTATTGGCTCATGCTGCTCTCCGTGGTACTTGTTTACAATTTTGTCAATTCTTCCCATGGACGGGCTTGCATCTCGATTCGGGAAAACGAAATCGCGGCCGAGACCATGGGGATCAACACCACGAAGTACAAGGTCATGGCTTTTGCCTTGGGCGCCTGTTTCGCCGGTCTGGCCGGGGGAATTTACGCCAATCATATGTACCTGGTGCATCCGAATAGCTTCGGTTTTCTCAAGTCCTTCGAAATTCTCGTCATGGTGGTACTGGGCGGACTGGGCAGCGTCACGGGCTGTATTCTCGGCGCTGCGGTCATGACGATTATGAACAACGTGCTGGCGCCTTTTCCCGAGCTGCGCATGATCATCATTTCCGTTCTGCTCGTGGTGATGATGATTTTCCGCCCCAACGGTCTCATGGGCGCGACGGAGTTGCGCCTGCCTTTCCGGCGCGCTTCGGCGACCGGAGCAGAGGAGGGCTCTGGGCATGACCTCTGAACGCAAACCTTTTTTGAGCATCGAAAATCTGTCTCAGTCCTTTAGCGGGCTGAAAGCCGTCGCTAATTTTTCCATGCAGATGGAGGAAGGGGAGCTCGTGGGCCTGATTGGCCCGAACGGCGCCGGCAAGACCACGGTTTTTAACCTCCTGACCGGCATCTATGTGCCGACGGAGGGGTCGATCCTTTTTCGGGGCGAAAAACTGAACGGTCTGCCCGCGTATAAAACGGCGCAGCGCGGCATAGCGCGTACATTTCAGAATATCCGCCTTTTTGCCGATCTGAGCGTGGCCGACAATGTGAAAATAGCGTATCATCAGCATGTGACCCACACCGCCCTCAGTTCGATGCTGCGTCTGCCCGGGCATTTCAAAAATGAAGAAATCATGCGGGACAAGGCCCTGGAGCTGCTCAAGGTGTTTCAATTGGAGGACAAAGCGGAAGAGCAGGCCAAAAACCTGCCCTACGGTCAGCAGCGCCGCCTGGAGATTGCCCGGGCCATGGCCACGGAACCCCGGCTGCTCTTGCTGGACGAACCGGCGGCCGGCATGAATCCGCAGGAAACGCAGGAACTGATGGCCCTCATTCGCTGGCTGCGGGAAACGTACAAACTGACGATTCTCCTGATCGAGCACGATATGGCCTTGGTCATGGGGGTATGTGAGCGCATATATGTGCTGGAATACGGCATGCTCCTCACCGTCGGCACGCCGGAGGAAGTGCGGGGCGACCGGCGCGTGATCGACGCTTACCTGGGCGAGGAGGTCACGTAATGCTGCAGCTGGAAAACGTCCATGTCTATTATGGCGCGATTCACGCTCTGAAAGGCATTTCCTTCCATGTGGAGGAAGGTGAGATCGTGACGCTGATCGGCTCAAACGGCGCCGGCAAAAGTACGGCCCTCAAGACTATTTCCGGTCTGCTCCGTCCGCGGGAAGGGACTATGACCTACGTGGGGCGGGATCTCACGGCTATGAGCGCCCCGGGGATCGTCAGGCTGAAGCTGTCCCATGTGCCGGAAGGCCGGCGTATTTTTGCCAATATGACCGTCCAGGAAAATCTCGACTTGGGCGCTTACCAGCGGCGAGACGCCCAGGGCGTAAAAAAGGACGCCGCCTATGTGTTTGAGCTTTTTCCCCGGCTGCGGGAGCGGCGGACGCAGGTGGCGGGCACGCTGTCCGGCGGCGAACAACAAATGCTGGCGATCGGCCGGGCTATTATGTCCCAGCCCCGACTCCTGCTCCTGGACGAGCCTTCCATGGGCCTGGCCCCGATCCTGGTGCAGCAGATTTTTGACATCATCCGCACCATCCGCCGGGAGGGAACAACGATTCTCCTGGTGGAGCAGAACGCCCGCATGGCCCTGTCCGTCGCCGACAGAGCCTATGTGCTGGAGACGGGGCGGATCGTGCTGGAGGGCGGGGCCGAAGAACTGATGAGCAGCCCCGAGGTCAGGAAGGCCTACCTGGGCGGGTAAAAAAGGAAAGGGGGAACAGCGGGATGTATGTAGAGCAGTTTATGACCAGTCAGGTTTTTACCGTCAAACCGACCGACACGATACTGCTGGCGGGCGAGTTGATGAAAAACAAGCATATCAGCCGTCTGCCGGTCGTACAGGGGGGCAAGCTTGCCGGAATCGTTACGGACGGTGATTTGCGCGCGGCCCAGCCTTCAATGGTCACCAGCCTGAGCCGCTTCGAGATGACCGAGCTGCTGTCCAAGGTCACGGTGGCGAACGTGGCGACGAAAGACGTCGTCTCCTGCCCGCCCCATACCTTGCTAGAAGACGCGGCCGCCATCATGCGCCGCCAAAAAATAGGCGCCCTGCCGGTCATGGACGGCGAGACGCTGGTCGGGATTATTACGGAAAACGACGTGCTGGACGCTTTCCTGGATGTGATGGGCGCTTGGAGTCCGGGGACGCGCGTCGTCGTCCAGGCCCAGGATCGGGTCGGGCTTTTTCAGCAGATCACCACTATCATCGTCTCTTTTGGCGTGGACATAACCTCCATGACCGTCTACCATCTGCCGAACCGAAAAGTGCAGATCCTGCTGCGCCTGAACGGGGACGGGGCGGAGGACGCTATCGCCGCGCTGCGGGCGGCCGGGTTTGACGCCGCGGTCTGAGCCGGCAGTGGTTACTGGACTCTTAAAACGGCCTCGAAATCCGCTTCGTGCCGGCTGACGATCTCCACCAGGTACGGGTCAAAATGGGTGCCGCTGTCGGTGTATATTATGGAAAAGGCTTTTTCCGCCGGGAAGGGGTTTTTGTAGGGCCGCAGGGAAGTCAGGGCGTCAAAAACATCGGCGATGGCAGCGATACGCGCGCTGAGCGGTATTTCGCCGCCGCTGATCCCGCGCGGGTAGCCGGAGCCGTTCCATTTTTCGTGGTGGCCGTAGGCGATGTCGCGCGCGGTCAGGAGCAGGGAGTCCTCGCCCATCTCTTTGACGGCGTCGTGCAGCATGTCCTCGCCGTAGACCGGGTGCATTTTTATGATTTCAAACTCGTCCGGGGTCAGTTTGCCCGGTTTGAGCAGGACGGCGTCCGGAATGGCTATTTTTCCCAGATCGTGCAGTTTAGTGGCTTCCACTATGTCCTCTCCTTCGGTAACGGTAAGTAAGTAACCTTCCCGGGGCCGCGCCAAGAGGTCTTCGACCAGGATCCGGGCAAATCCGGTCGTGCGGGCGATATGGGTGCCTGTGTCGTGGTCGCGCATATCACTGGCGCGCGCCAGCAGGTTCAGCGTGATTTTGTCGCGCTGGGCCAATTTGCGGTTGCTTTGCTGCAGCTGCTGCGTTTTTTCATCTACAAGCGCTTCCAGATGATGGCGGTGGCGCTGCAACTCCAATTGCAGGCGCACGCGAGTCAGCAGGGATTTGGGCTTGATCGGCTTGAGCAGGTAGTCCATCGCGCCCATGGCCAACGCTTCCACTTCGTCGTCGCCGTCCACAGAGCCGGTCAAAAAAATGACCGGTATTTCCCGTAGCCGCGGATCCGCCTGCAGACGGCGCAAAACGTCAAACCCGGTCATATTGGGCATGTAATAGTCCAGCAGGATCAGATCGGCGTTGTTCTTGGCCAAAAACTTCAACGCGGTCTCTCCCGCTGTGAACGGACGCACCGTATAGTCCTGCGACAGCGTCATCATGATTGAGTTGAGGATAATGGGGTCGTCGTCAACCGTCAATATAAGCGGCTTGCTGTTATCAGTCATCAATTCTGCCTCCGGGTGTCTCGAACTGACGGAGCCATTCCCCCGACTGGATTAATTATAAAGTAATACACAAAGCAAGTCAACTTATTACATCCACCCCGGGGAATAAAACAATTGCACCCAGGCGTAACCGCCGCCGCTCTTTTTTACCGCGCCCACCGCCATATAGTCGAAATCCTCCAAGATATTGGCCCGGTGTCCGGGCGAGTCCATCCAACCCGCCACGACGCCGGCGGCGTCCGTATAGCCAGCCGCGATATTTTCCGCCGCCGTCATATAAACAAGTCCGGCTTCGTCCAGGGCGGTAAAACACTCCGTGCCGTCAGGCCGCGTATGATCAAACAAGCGATCCACTTCAGCGGCGCGAATCCGGGCCGCCGCATATAGGGCGTCGTCCCAGCGGAAAGGAGTCAGTCCGTTCCGCTCGCGTTCCGCGTTGGTCAGAGCAAAGACTTCCCGGGCGACGGTATAGAGCGCCTCTTCCCCGGTTGGGGCGGTTTCCGGTTGAGTCGGTTCCGGCTGAGTCGGTTCCGGTTGAGTCGGCTCCGGTTGAGCCCGTTCCGGTTCCGGCTGCCGCGCCGTCGTCCCGGGCGGTTCGGCCGTCGGCGGGAATGGGACTCCGCCCAGGGCGACCATGTTCATGCCCGGCGGTATTTTGGCCAGCACGGCCGTATCCAGCAACGCCGGTATCTCCGCCTCTCGAGCCAGGAAAACCGCCGAGCCGGTGTGGGCGGCCAGAGAAGAGGCGGCCAGGGCGTCCACCGGGGAAGCGCCACTGGCGAGAAAAGACTGACTGAACTGAAAGTCCAAAGCCGCGATAACGGCGGCGTTGGTGGCGTAACGATCCGCACCGCCCAAACGGGTGGCGCCGGCGATATCTTGCACTACGGCTGGGCCGCCGACGATATAAACCGGGTCGGTCAGCCTGTCCGGGGCCACCGTTCCGTCCCGGCCGGCCAAAACGATCTGGTAGCGGTGAGCGGCGGCGTAGGCGGCGACGGACAGGGCGTCGGGAATGGCGTTATAACCTACGACAAATGTACCCTGGACGTCGTTGAGTTTAGCGTTGACGGCTTTTTCTGTTTCCCAGCGGTCGGCGCCGGCCAGTTTTTCCACCTGCACGCCCGCGAGTGTCCTGAGTTCCTCGATTACCGCGCCGGATACAGCGCCGATGGTGTAAACGGTCTCCGCTCCCAGTTCCTGAATCCGAGCCTTTACGCCGAGGGCCAGACTGTTTTTGTAGGTGAGCAGAATCGGCGCGTTCTCCTGCCCGGCCAGAGCAGCCGCAGCCAGTGAGTCAACCAAGTTGGCCTGATCCGCCGCCGCCACGATCACCGTCGGCGCCGTTTCCCAGCCGGCCTCGCATATAGCCAGCGCCGTCGCAATCCGATCGTTGCCAGCCAAGCGGCCGCCCGTGGTTATCTCCGAGGCGAAACCCCCAACCGGTCCCCAGGCAAGCGTGATGGCCAGCACAATACTCAATGGCAAGGCCCAATATTTATTTCGCACTATAATACCTCCCCCGCTTCAGTCCGTTGACATAGTCCACCTGCATAAGTATAGCATGGATTTTCCGCTTTTGCCAATATATTTTAGCATATGTGCCGGATGAGCAAGGGATTCCCTTCCTTTGGAGGGGTGCCGCGAAGCGGCGGGGTGGTTGGGGATTAGGGATTAGGGGCGGGACAAAATGGGGACGGCAGACTGTGTGAAAAAGGGAGTCGTAGGGGCGCGCATTGAGCGCCCGCAGAACAAAATTGGGGACACGGGCGCGCAATGCGCGCCCCGACGATACCCGGGGGTTGCTGCCAATGCTTTTCCACACAGTCTGGCGGGGCTTTTTTGCGAAAAAAATTGCTCCAAGGAGAATGGCATGAGAGATCGAGTGGTGTTTTTGAAAAAGCGGATGCTGGACGCCAAACCGAGCCTGAGCGCGGAGCGGGTACTCCTGGCCCGGGAAGCCTATACGCGCTACGCGGGAGAAGCGGCGCCTCTGTTTCGCGCCCATGTTTTTGCCCATGTGCTGGAACATATGACCGTGCTTATCCTGCCGGACGAACTCATAGTCGGCAATCAATCCAAGCGGCAGCGCTGCGTTTCTTTCCATCCGGAATATATGTCAGCCCGCCGGATTCATGAAAATCTGACTGAGTTTGTCCGGCGCGACACAGATCCGTTCGTGCTGCCCGACGACGAACGGCGGCTGCTGGATGAGCATTTGCCGTGGTGGTACGGGCGCAGCACCGAGGATCGGATGGAAACGATCCTGCCGGAGGATGTGCAGCAGGCGCGGCGGCAGGCGCTGATCACCATCGGCAGCCGCACGATGCCGTCCAGCCATACGATGCCGAACCACCGCCGTCTGCTGGCCGAGGGGCTGAACGGCTATATAGCCCGCTGCGAGGCTCATATCGCCGCGACTGTCGGGGGGAGCCGGGAAGCGCAGGAAAAGATCAATTTCTGGCAGGCGGCGATCATTGCCTGCCGGGGCGCGATCGCTTTTGCCGCCCGGCTGGCCGCCCTGGCGGAGGCGCAGGCCGGGACGGAGCCGGACGAGCGGCGGCGGCGCGAATTGCGGCGTATAGCCGAAAACTGCCGGCGGACGCCGGCTGAACCGCCGCGTGATTTTTACGAAGCCTTGCAATTTGTCTGGTTTATTCACCTCATGCCTCATATAGAAACCAATTCCGCCGGCAACGGGCTCGGCCGCTTCGACCAGTACATGTTTCCGTTTTACGGGCGCGACCTGGCGGCGGGCCGCCTGACACGGGAAGACGCGCTGGAATTGCTGCAATGTTTTTACATCAAAACATCGGAACTCCTGCCGGTGCGCACGACGGAAGACGCCGTGAAATTTGCCGGCTACCCGATGTGGCAGATACTCATGGTCGGCGGCGTGGATATTGATGGCGCGGACGCCGGCAACGAGCTATCGTACCTGTGCCTGGAAGCGCAGGAAGAAGCGCAGCTGGCTCAACCGGCCATAGGGATGCGGGTGCATCCCCACACGCCGGAGGCCTTGTTTCGCCTCGGTTTGCGCATGATCCAAAAAGGTCTGGCCAATCCCGCTTTCTTTAACGACAAAGTGTCCATCCCTATTTGCCTGGCCAAGGGCGGCACAGTGGCGGAAGCGCGCGACTGGGCGGTGGTCGGTTGCATTGAGCCTCACCCGGGCGGCGGCGTCTCCGACGCCAGTCCCACGGCGGGTTATGTCAACGGGCTCAAATGCCTGGAACTTGCCCTGCACAACGGCGTCGACCCGCGGACGGGAATGGCGGCCGGGCCGGCGACCGGCGACCCGCGCTCCTTTACCGGCCGGGAAGATTTGATCCGGGCCGTGGAAACCCAGCTCCGCCATTGCTGGGATTTGGTCGTCAAGGGCTATAACCGCGTCGTCCCCCACCACATGCTGGAGTGGCCGGTTATTTTTTCCTCTCTGATCATGGAAGACTGTATCGACAAAGGCCGGTCGATTCAGGAGGGAGGAGCCCGTCACAGCTATACGGGCACGTTTTTCTGCGGGCCGGCCTCTGTGACGGACAGCATCCTGGGCGTGGATTGCGCTGTGTTCCGGGAAAAGATCGTCACGATGGATCGCCTGCTGGCGGCGCTGGACAATAATTTTGCCGGCGAGGAACGTCTGCGCCAGTTTCTGCTCAACCGGGCGCCTAAATTCGGCAACGACAACCCGGAGGCTGATCGGGTCTGCCGCGACCTTATGGTGCGCTCAAGCGAATATGTCCAGAGTTTTGACGATGCCCGCGGCGGCCGCTATTGTTTGAGCAATCTTTCCCAGACGCTGAACGTGCTTTATGGCGAATATTGCGGCGCGACGCCGGACGGGCGCCGGAGCGGGGAAGCCCTGAGTGACAACGCTTCCCCCGTGAACGGCCGGGATTTGCTCGGGCCGACGGCTACCGTGAATTCGGTGGCTAGCCTCGATCAGGTCAACACTTACGACGGCACGCTGTTTAACCTGCGTTTCGACAGCTGCGGGGTGCGCGGAGACCGGGGTTTGGACCTTATCGGCGCCGTTGTAAAAACTTATTTTGACAATTATGGTCAACATATCCAAATAAACGTGGTGGACGACGCCACCCTGCGGGCCGCCCAGCGCGAGCCGGAGCATTATCGCGGTCTGGTCGTGCGCGTGGCCGGTTACCTGGCTTATTTTACCGATCTGGATCGCAAAGTGCAGGACAATATTATTGAAAGGACGGCGCACCTGAAATCGACCTGAATACGGAGGCCGCCGGAGAAATCAGAGTGCTGGCGGGTGGCGTGCAAAGATTCTCCATCGCGGACGGGCCGGGTATCCGCGCTTCAATCTTTGTCAAAGGCTGCCCGCTTTGCTGCGCCTGGTGCCATAATCCGGAGTTGGTCGCCCCGGAGCAGCAGATTTTATTTAACCCGACCCGCTGTATCGCCTGTCTGGCCTGTACGGAAGTTTGCCCCAGCCGCGCTCTCAGCGTCCGGGACGGGGCTCTGCGTTTGGAGCGCGCCCAATGCAGCTCTTGTCTGCGCTGCGTCCGGGAATGTTATTCCAGCGCTTTGCGGGCGGCGGCGGAATCCGTGAGCGTGGCGGAACTGCTGGAGCGGGTGCTGCCAGACAAGGCCTTTTACCGGGCCACCGGCGGCGGCGTGACTTTGAGCGGCGGCGAGATTCTCAGCCACCCTGATTTTGCCCGCGCCATCCTCAGGGCCTGCGCGGCGGAGTCCGTGCCTGTGGCGCTGGACACCTGCGGCTACGGTGATTATGATTTGCTGCGGGAATTGGCCGCCGGCTGCCAAATAATCCTCTATGACGTCAAACTGATGGATCCGGCGGCGCATCTGCGTTATACCGGGCGGGACAACCGTCTGATTCTGCGCAACCTGACCCGGTTGGCCCGCTCAGGCTGCGCGCCGATTCGCATCCGGACGCCCGTGATTGCGGGGGTGAACGACGACGCGGGCCATACCGCCGCCCTGATTGAGCTATTGCGCGACCTGCGTCTCCCGGAAATCGAACTGCTGCCGTACCACGAACTGGGTACGACCAAAAACGCGGCCCTCGGGCGGCCGGTTCCGGAGTTTGCTCCGCCCGACCGGGAAACCCTGGCGGCGATCGCGGCCGGGTATGAAGCGGCGGGTATCCGGGTCATTTGAGCTGTATGCGGCGCCAGATACCGGGACACTAGAAATAGCTTGATTTAACGCTCCGGAGCGCGGCAGCGTCTTAAAGGGAACGATCTTCGCGGGCTTGCTCGCTGGCCTCCCGGATTATCTCCTCCGGGACGCCCGCCGCTTGCAAAAATTTAGCGGTCACCGCCGGACTGGCGTCCATGTTCCTGAACGCATTCAGGGCGATTTCCCTTTGAGATTCGGCTCTGCCGCGTTCCTCTCCTTCGGTTCTGCCGCGTTCCTCAAGTTTTTCAAACACCTCGTAGTAGTCGAGCCACGGCAATGTTTCAAGCATATTCATAGCCATATCAAAATCCACCTCCATTTTTGCCTTGCTGATGATGTTTTCAGCGGTCTT
>JAISWK010000113.1 GCA_031270805.1 Gracilibacteraceae bacterium | reverse complement strand
TTTACTCTCCTCTCTTTCCTAAGGCGGGGTGATTCCCCTTCAAAGGAAAGAGTGAATAGGAAAGAGTAAAGAGTGAGACGAGAACTCTCTTTCCTCTTTACTCTCCTCTCTTTCCTAATGAAAAGAAACGCCTTTATGACATATACATAAAAAATGGAACTGTGTGAGAAAGTGTATGCCTTCGGCGGCTCGCGGTGATTCCGTAGGGGACGCCGCCCACGGCGTCCCGCAGCCCCCGAATATTTCCGGGGACCCAGGTATCGGGATACGGATCCCTCCGGGGCGGGACGCCGAGGGCGGCGTCCCCTACGCTCTCCCAACTAAGCTCTCCCAACTCCCCCATATTTTCCCAAGCAAAATATTTTCCCAAGCTATTGACAGGGAATAGCGGGCGTATTATACTGATAAAAGTAATCAACAGGAAACCTACCAACTTACTAAGTTTTAAGGGGTGATTCGATGAAAGTCTACGCCGACAACGCCGCCACTACCGCGGTCAGCCCGGCAGTCCTGCAAGCCATGCTGCCATTTTTCACTGAACAGTACGGCAACCCGTCCAGCGTCCACGGAGTGGGGCAGGAAGCGGCCAAAGCTCTGGATGCGGCGCGGGCGCAGCTGGCTGCCCTTCTCCACGCCGAACCCAAGGAGATTTATTTCACCTCGGGCGGCACAGAAGCGGACAACTGGGCGGTGCGCATTGCGCTGGAGAACGGCGCCAGGAAAAATAAACGCCATATCGTTTCCACTGCGTTCGAGCACCACGCGGTGCTGCACGCGCTGAAAAAAGCCGAAAAGGACGGGGCGGAAGTGACCTTGCTGGACGTCCACGCCGACGGTCTCGTGCGCCTGGAGGAAGTAGCGGCCGCTATCCGCGATGATACGGCCCTGGTGACGATTATGTACGCCAATAATGAAATCGGCACATTGCAGCCGATCCCGGAGATCGGGCGGCTGTGCCGGGAAAAGGGCGTGCTGTTCCACACCGACGCCGTGCAGGCTATGGGGCATGTGCCGATCGACGTCGCCGCCCAGAATATCGACATGCTCTCCCTGACGGCGCATAAATTTCACGGGCCCAAGGGTGTGGGCGCCCTCTACTGCCGCGCCAAAATCCCGATCCCGATCTTTATCGAAGGCGGAGCCCAGGAACGGGGCAAACGCGGCGGCACCGAGAACGTGCCGGGGATCGTCGGGATGACCGCGGCTTTGGCGGAGGCCTGCCGCAATATGGACGAGGACGACCGCCGCGTGGCGGGTCTGCGGGATAAGCTGATTGAGGCTGTCGCCGCGATCCCGCACAGCCGGCTTAACGGGGACAGAGAGCGCCGCCTGCCGGGCATCGCCAATTTTGTTTTCGAAGGCATTGAGGGGGAAGGATTGCTTCTCCTCTTGGATATGGCCGGGATCTGCGCTTCTTCCGGTTCGGCCTGCACCTCCGGTTCCCTGGATCCGAGCCATGTGCTCTTAGCGATCGGCCTGCCGCACGAGGTGGCCCACGGTTCCCTGCGTCTGTCCCTCGGCGCCTTTAACACCGAAGAAGAAATCGATTATATCATTAAAACCCTGCCCCCGATCGTGGAGCGCTTGCGCAGCATGTCCCCGGTCTGGGAGCGGATCAGGAAAGGAGCTTGACCAAGATGGCTTACAGCAGCGCAGTTATGGAACATTTTGCCAATCCGCGCAATGTCGGCACGATAGAAACGGCCGATGGCATAGGTGAGGTTGGCAACGCCAAATGCGGCGATATAATGAAAATTTACCTGAAAATTGACAATAACCGGATTGAGGATGTCAAATTCAACACTTTTGGCTGCGGCGCGGCCATCGCGACCAGTTCCATGGCGACGGAACTGATCAAGGGTAAGACCGTGGACGAGGCCCTGGGCCTGACCAACAAAGCCGTCATTGAAGCCCTGGACGGACTGCCGCCCCAGAAAATTCACTGCTCCGTCCTGGCGGAAGAAGCGGTGAAAGCGGCGATCATTGATTATTACACGAAAAACGGGATCCCGACCCCGGAAGGCATAAAACAATGTACGTCCTGTTGTCACGACTGTACCGCGCATTGAGGCCCCAGCCGTGAATATTTTTATCCGCGTCAAAGCTGCCGGTAAACGGCGGGACATGCTGGAAAAACAGCCTCACGCCGTTCCCGCCGGCACGGACGAGGCGGGAAAACTGATTGAATATCTGGTGCGGGAGAACGTGCGGGCCTACAACGCCAAGGCTGTGGCAGCGCCTTTTTTCCATTATCTGTCACAGCAGGAGCTGGAAGACGGGGAGCATACGGGCCGGATAGCTTTCGGCGACCGCCGGAGTGAAAACGACCAGGACGAGGAAAAAGCGGTGCAAAACGCCCTGCAATGTTTTGCCGACGGCATTTACCGCGTGATCGTAAACGAGGAGGAAATTATTCCCGGAGGGGAATTCCGCCTGGCGGAGGGAGACGCCGTTACGTTTATCCGGTTGACGCCGCTGGCGGGAAGAAGGTTTTGAAATGGAAAAAGATGAAATCCTTCGGCGCCTGGAAAAACAAAGAGGCCGGCCCGGCGAAATTGCCAGAGCCCTGATCAAATGGGATGAAAGCGACTGGATGGAGCAGCAGGCGGCTTTCGCCGCCCTGGCCGCCGTTCTCCTGAAAAATTCGCCCCGAACCTGCGCCGCCATGTTTGACGACGGACCCCGGCAGCTTTTCGCGGCTGTCCACGGCCAATCCGCGGCGGACTGGGCCGGCAAAGCGGCGGCGCGGCTTCACCTCTACGTCCACTCCCCTTCCGTTTACCGGCGCTCTTTTCGCACGAAAGAGGTCAAACCCTACCTCGACCGTTTCGTCGCCATTCTGGCGACCCTCTTTTTTGCCTGGCAAGATTTCGACCTGACAGAGGATCTGACGGCCGGAGAGCGGAAAACAGCCGCCGCCACTCTCGGCGCTTTCGTTTACGCCGATTTGCTCGCCGTGCGTATTGACGAAGGGGATGCCCGGGTCGTCGGCGCGGTAAAAGAGATCCTCCTGGGGGACGGCAACACGCGGCTGCTCTCCGATGCCATCATCAACGGCATTATCAAAAGCGCCGACCGGGAACTGCACAAAATACTGGCCGATCTGCTTTTGGCGGCGAAGCTCCAGGAGGGGCTGCGGCAGTCGATTTTGGAAAACGCCGACAACGGCCGGGTCGAAGCCTTTATCTATCTGATAAAAATTGTTTTGGATAACGATCTCCTCCGTTATTCGGCGGCGATCCGGGCCCTCGACGTCTGGATGGGCCTGGGCGAAAGTTTTGAGGACAAGCGGGTGGCGGCCAAACTCCTTTCTCTGGGCTATGATTACCTGACCGGCGCTAAACCGGTCAAGGCCGGCATCGAAAGCGCGGACCTGACGGAAATCTACGCCGCCCTCTGGGCCGTTTCCGTCGAGGAGATGAACACCCTCCTTGCCTTGATTGATCAGCTGATGCAGGGGGAAAAATACCAGAAGCTGGCAGGCCTGTACTTTTTGCAGCAGACGGAGAACAGGCCGCTCCAGTCTTTCGCGGCGGCGCGGCTTCTGGGCGAAACCGATTTGGATATTCTTTCCCTGGTTATCAGCAATTATCTTTCCGCCTATATCGGCTGGCACAACTCCACCGATGATTTTATCGCCGCCTGCCGGGGGCATGAGGTTTTGAGTGAGGACGGAGCGCGGGAACAACAGTTCGCGTCGCTCCTGAACCTGCTCCCGCTGGCGCCGGCCGGGGGCCATACCGCCCAAGGAAAGCCCTTCCCCTGGTACGACCTTTCCCTGACGCGGGATAGTATCTTTGTCCGTCTCCTGATCGTCGCGGGCTATGACCGCGATCCCGGCAAGATCGCCCGGCTGATCGAGGTGATGCCCCTGGCCGGCCCGGATAACCGGGTTCGCTTTATCAGGTTTTTTCTGGATGATCCCGGCGGTGGAAAAGGCCGGGACTTTGTCTTTGCCGCGCTGAACGACAAAAGCATGAGCGTCCGTTCCCGGGCCCTGGAAACAGTGGTGGAATTTGCCAAAAAGTCCCCGCTGACGGAAGAGGAGGAAAAATCCGTCCTGAAGCTGCTTAGCCTGAAAACCGGGGACGTCCGGCAGAACGCCCTCCAAATCCTCCATAGCCTGCCCGGGGAGCGGCCGCTCACGGCGGCGAAAACCCTGCTGGCGGACAAAAATGAAAACCGGCGGCTCGCGGCCCTGGATATGCTGACCCGCTTTGTCCAGCAGACCACGTTGAGCAAAACCGCCGCCGCGGAACTTTGCGCTCTGATGCCGGCGGTCAGCGACCGGGAGCGGGTGCTGATCGACACCCTGACCGCGGGCGGCTCGGAGTACAGCAAGGCGAACGGCTTCGGCCTCTACGACCCGGACTACGTCCCGGATTTTCCCGTGCCGCCGCCCGACAAAAAACATACCCTGAACTATGTTTTTAATTTTTCCATAAAAAGGCTGACCAAAATATTCGACGCTCTCTGCGGCCTTATCCGGGAGAACCGGGGCTATACCTTCAAAGTCCACAGCTACGACGGCGACGCGGAAGTCGCCCTGGGCGCTCTCGAGTGGCTGCGGCCCCGGGCCGAGGTGTACGAGGACGACGATCTTTCGGTATTGGAGAAGTTCGTTTTACAGGACGTATGGAGAGGCTGGCTCCGGGACAACGCGGTGAGTTTTGGCGAGATCCTGCTTTTCCGGTTCATCAGGGAGGTAAAAAACTACAACGACCGCTACGAGCTGAGCTACGAGCCCTGGGCCAATAAATATATCGAAAAACTTTTCCGCGCCCGGGAGATAGAAAAATTCATCGTTTACTGGAGCAAGCGGGAATACGGCAAACTGGCCATGCAGATCATCGGCGCCCTCCATAGCGAATACGCCGAAGACGAGCGATTTGCCGCCACCGCCGGCGTCCTGACCGACCTTTTGACCCGGGTGGCCGAAAAAGACTGGAAACGGCCCGTCAATGAAACGGAGGACCGCCCGTACTACCGGAGCCGCAGCGCGGAAAACGACACCCTCGCCGACACGGAGGAAGTGCGTTTTTTACTGGGAGAGCTGAAAATGGCGGCGGAGACGGACGAACACTTCAGGGCCTATACCGGGTTTTGTTTTATCCTGGGCCGCCTTTCCGGCATGTTCTACCTCGGCCTGCAAGCGGCGGAGGTGGCCCGGGCCGTGGACTTGGGGCTGGTGCGCCCGGACGCCCTGTACCGGACCATGTTTTTGTCCGGCGGGGACTGTATGCGGAACTACGCGGGGAAAATCCGCTGGGACAAAGCCAAAAAAGATGTGGAAAAATACCCTTTCCTGAAAAAAGCGGCCGACGAGGCGGCGGCCCGGATCGTCGAGATCGAACTCCGGCGAGGAGACAGCCCCACCGAGGTCAGCTCTCTGGCCATGAATATCAGCTGGCACGCAGGGGCGGAAACCTTTGCCCGCATCCTCGTGGCCCTGGGGACGGAAACATTTGTCCGGGGTTATTACTACGGCGGCAGCGGCCAGACCAAGAAGGCCGTGCTTTCCAGCCTGCTGAAAAGTTCCCGTCCCGCGGCGCAGGACAATGCCGAAACCCTGCGGGCCGCCCTGGCCGGAAAAATTTCCGACAAGCGCCTGATTGAGGCGGCCATGTACGCCCCGGCCTGGATCGACATCGCCGGGGACTACCTGGGCTGGCCGGGCCTAAAAAGCGCGGTCTGGTATTTTCACGCCCATATCAACGAGGACTTTTCCGCAGAAAAAGAAACCGAAGTGGCCCGCTACAGTCCCATCACGCCCCAGGAATTCAACGATGGCGCTTTCGACGTGGATTGGTTCCGGGAGGCTTACGGCACGCTGGGGGCGGAACGTTTCGCCCTGGTCTACGATTGCGCCAAATATCTGACCGAAGGGTCGAACCACCGCCGGGCCCAGCTTTTTGCCGACGCGGCCCTGGGCAAGCTCGAGGCCGCCGCGCTCTGGGAGGAAGTCCACGCGAAGCGCAGCAGGGACAAGCTCTTGAGTTATTCCCTCCTCCCGCTGCCCGAGGGGCGGGAGCAGGAGGAGGCCCTGGAACGCTACGAGAATATCCAGCTTTTTTTGCAGGAGAGCAAGAGCTTCGGGGCACAGCGCCGTGCGAGCGAGGGAAAAGCCTGCGCCATCGCCCTGGAAAACCTGGGCCGCAACGCGGGATTTTCCGACGCCCTGCGCTTTACCTGGCGGATGGAGATCCTCAAGATCGAAAGCGTCAGGAAATATTTTACAGACCGGACTATCGGCGATTACTCGGTGCGGGTCAGCATCGATAAAACCGGCAGCGCCGCCTTGGTGTGCGAAAAGGGTGGCAAGGCCCTTTCCGCCGTGCCCGCCGCCCTAAAAAAAGACCCCTATATCTTGGAGTGCAAGGAAATCGCCGTCTCGCTCAAGGCTCAGTATAAACGCGCCAGGGAAAATATGGAGCGAATTATGGTGAACGGCGATGTTTTTTCCTTCGGCGAAATCGGGGCGCTGATGGAACATCCCGTGGTGGCCCCACTGCTGGACAAGCTGGTGCTGGTCAGTCTCCGGGAGGGGGGCGCTCCTGCCGCCGCCGGGATTTTTGCCGAACTGGCCGGCACACTGCGGGACACGGATCAGGTTCGTCTCGCCCATCCCCATGACCTTTACACCCTGGGAACCTGGCTGGACTGGCAGCGTTACGCCTTTGAACAAAAACTCGTTCAGCCTTTCAAACAGATTTTCCGGGAACTCTACTTGCTGAACGAGGACGAGCGGGAGGCGAAAACCGTTTCCCGCCGCTACGCCGGCCATCAGGTGCAACCGAAAAAAACCGTCGCTCTCCTCAAGAGCCGGCTCTGGACCGTGGACTACGAGGAGGGCCTTCAGCGGGTGTATTACCGGGAAAACCTTTATGTGAAACTCTACGCCGCCGCGGACTGGTTTTCCCCGGCGGATATCGAAGCGCCCACCCTGGAGACCGTGGAATTTTTCGACCGCAAAACCCACGCGGCCGTCCCGTTGGAGAAAATACCGCCGCTGATTTTCTCCGAGGTAATGCGGGACGTGGATCTGGTGGTTTCCGTCGCCCATGTCGGCGGCGTCGATCCGGAGGCGAGCCTTTCCACCGTGGAAATGCGCGCCGCCATCGTTCGCGAGCTTCTGCGCCTCCTCCACATCGTCAATGTTACCGTGGAAAACCGCCACGCGAAAATCACGGGCAAACTGGGCGAATACACGGTGCATTTGGGGAGCGCCCAGGCCCATATGATGGGGCGCGGCGCGGTCAACATCCTGGCCGTGCCCGGTCAGCACCGGGGCCGCCTCTTCCTGCCTTTTGCCGACGACGACCCGCGCACGGCGGAAGTCATGTCCAAGATCATTCTCCTCGCCGAAGACGGAAAAATCAAGGACCCGGCTATTTTGGCCCAGATCGGCTAAAGCGGGCCGCGCCCATTTTAGGAGAATCCAGGGTATCGTAGGGGACGCCAGACTGTGTGAGAAAGGGAGTCGTAGGGGCGCGCATTGCGCGCCCGCAGAACAAAATGGGGGACACGGGCGCGAAAGGCGCGCCCCTACGATACCCGGGGGTTGCCGCCAATGCTTTCTAACACAGTCTGACGCCGCCCTCGGCGTCCCGCCCCGTGTTTGTCAACTAAATTTTCACATTAGTTGACAGCGATTTC
>JAISWK010000082.1 GCA_031270805.1 Gracilibacteraceae bacterium | reverse complement strand
CAGCCTTTCGAAAAACGCGTCCTTAATGGCGTCAGAAAGATTTAGGCCGTGCAGTTTTGCGTAGCTGTCCATCCAGTTTTTCTCCCGCTCGGATACCCTAAATGAAATATGTGGCACATTGATCACCTCCTCCTTGTACCACATTGTATCACGTTTGATTCTTCGCGTCAAATTCATTGTCTTTGGGCATTTTCTGCTGGCGAAAAAGCCGCCGTCTTCGACGTGGGTTTTTCTTTTTTCGGCCTACTAATCAAAAAACTAAGCTCTTAAAACTAAGTTCTAAGCTCTCAACCGAAGTTCTAAAAAGGGTCGTCAAGGCCTGACCGGGATATGCGCAACGAGGCGGCAAAGAGCCGCCTCGTACAAATTCTGCATTTTTGCTCAGTTCAGGGCTATGAGGCCAAAACCTGCCGCCGCCCCCTACTCCGGCTCCGGTTCCCCGGCCGGTCTCGTTTTTGGCCGCCGGGCGGCGGCGGCGGCGCTCCGCAGGAGATCCAGGAGGGCGCCGGCCGGGCAGAATCCCCGGCACCAGAGCCGCGGGAAAAGAAAACTCAGCCCC
This sequence comes from Gracilibacteraceae bacterium, assembly GCA_031270805.1. GTDB lineage: Bacteria > Bacillota > Desulfitobacteriia > Desulfitobacteriales > Syntrophobotulaceae > JAIRRL01. The sequence continues at coordinate 16,799 of JAISWK010000082.1, read as the reverse complement.
AGGGCCAGGAAAAGGATGAGCCAGATATAAAAGGCCGCAGTAAGATCCAGGCTGAAAGCGACGCCGAAAGGTTCATAGGCGAGGGCGGTCGCTTTGCCCGTATAGGCGGCGGCCGTCAGCGTCACCAAAAGCAGGGCGCCGCGCAGCTGCGGCAAATACCGGCCGATTTTGCCGAAAGCGATACTCCGGCCGCTTATTTTCTGGGCGAACTCCTGCAACCCGCCACATAATGCACGTCGGTGATTTCCGAAATCGTCTTTTGCGAGAGCTTGAGGGGAATAATATAGCCGGCGCCGGAAGCCTGCCCCCGCGTCTGGCACAGGCCGTGCAGCAGACGCAGAATACGGATTTTGGGCGAAAAACTTCCCTTCTCGAAGGCTTGGCGCATGAAATAGCCCACCTTGCTGGTGTATGTTTTCAAAAAATTCCGCAGCAGTTCCTCGTCCGTGCGCAGAATCCGGAGAATCGTCGTCTCATCAAAAAAGCATAGCGTACTGTCTTCGTCCGCAATGATGTAACTGTTCATGGCCGCGCCGGCGGAAGCCGAAAAAAGTAAATCCAGCACATGCGCGGGCAACAAGTAAAAGAATAAGGGCCTGTTTGGAGTCTTCCACAAAATAGATACTGACTTTGCCGGCGGCAATGTAGACGATGCAATCCTTCTCCTCACCGGGCAGGGCGATAATTTCACCCTTGCGGTACCGGCGCCGGATGCTTTGATCCGTATAGCCGGCGAGGCCCCGGATCTGAAAGAGGCTGTCGGGAACTATCGGGACGAGCCGAAAGTCAGTCATAAAAAAGTACCTCCATCTCTTGCCTTTAATTACGTTTATATAAATTATTTCTACCTGTGCGGATGAAAGGTGAGTTTTGACTCGCGGGGGTGGTTCCCCTCCTTTGGAGGGGTGCCGCGAAGCGGCGGGGTGGTTCTCCTTTGGAGGGGTGCCGGCGAAGCCGGCGGGGTGGTTCCTCCCGCAAAGCAGGGAACTGCGCGCGCTCTCATTTTCGTTCCCTGTTTCTTCATGGTAATAAATTCCTTTCCGCAAAAATCCCTGTTCCAGTGCAACTCAACACCTGAATTATACCAAAGAACAGTCTTATTCGCCTCACAAACCCAATAAATTTTTTGCTGTTTTCGCGGAAATTTTTTCCCGAAAAAAAATCAGGAAAGATTAACATTTTACCGACAAATGTGTTATAATACTTTCGGCAGGGCGGTTCGGCTGCCTTATAATAAGCGTTGTATTGTTAGGAGAAACCGTATGGATTTGACCACCCTTATCGGTATTGTCGTCGCTTTCGGCGCTTTGCTTCTCGGGTATGTGTTGGAGCACGGCAGTATCCCGGCCCTGTTTCTGCTCAGTCCGGCCGTTATCGTGTTCGGCGGTACCTTCGGCGCCACGCTCATTTCTTTTCAGTTCAGGCAGATCAAAAAAGTGCCCGGTCTTTTTCTGTCAACATTCCGCTCTGCGGCGGCGGAGGAGATAGTAAAAGTGTCAGCCACGCTGGAAGAAATGGCTCAGCTGGTGAAGGTGAACGGGTTCCTCAGTCTCGAAGGTTATTTGCAGCAGCATGACGATCTTGATCCGGTTCTGAAGCGCGGCGTACTGCTCATGATGGACGGCGCCGATTCGCAGCGCATAGAGGAGTCCATGGAAGCGGATATCGCCATTATTGAGCAGACCAAACACTCGGAGATCGCGGTCTTTGAGGCTATGGGCGGTTATTCGCCGACGATGGGTGTGGCCGGTACGGTTATGGGCTTGGTGCAGACGCTCAGCCATATGGCCGCGCCGGAAGAATTGGCCAGCGCCATCGCCTCCGCCTTTCTCGCCACTTTGTATGGCATCGCCTTCGCCAACCTACTCTACTTGCCGATGGCCAGCAAGCTGAAAATGAACCTGAAAACGCACGCCATTTGTTACGAATTGCAGGTCAAAGGCGTGGTCAGTATCCAAAAAGGCTTTAACGTCCGGGCGATCAAAGAAATGATCGTGCCTTATCTCGAAGCGGTCGGCGCTCAGGCCGCCGCCGGAGGCGAATAAAACCTGAAAACGGCGCCGCGCCCTCGCGGGCCGGGAAAGGAAGGACTCCGACATGGCCCGGCAAAAAAAGCCCGAAGCGGAAAAAGATAACGCGGAACGATGGCTGCTCACATATGCGGATATGATAACCCTGCTGCTGGCCCTGTTTATCATGCTTTATGCGATGAGTACGATCGACGCGCAAAAATACGCCCAGATCGCCCGCAGCATCGCGGGAGCTTTTGAGGGCGGCAGCGGCGACCTGCCTGACGTCGGAGACGGCCCGGCCGGCGAGAGTCCTTCCATTGACGGCGAGGATCCGGAGCAGCCGGCCGAGTTCTCCGATCTGTACGACCGTTTGTCCAGCGAGGTGGCCGCGAACGAGTTAAGCGATTTGATTGAGGTACTTGAAAAAGACGATGCCATCATCGTGCGTTTCAAGGACTCGGTGCTTTTTTTCCCCGACAGTCCGCGGATGCGGGATGAAGGCCGGGTGGTGCTGACCAAGATAGGCCTTATTCTCGCGGATATGAATCCCGCGATCGGACATATCAGGATCGAAGGCCATACGGCTGACACCGGCATGGAAAACGTCAGCGCCTTCGACCTCTCGGCCCAGCGCGCCACCACGGTATTGGCCTTCATTGTGGAGGAGGATAAATTTCCGCAGGCGAAGACCAGCATAGCCGGCTATTCGCATTACGTCCCCATCGCGGAGAACACGGACGAGGAAGGGCGCGCCCGCAACCGCCGCGTGGAGTTGCTGATTACGCCGCCGCCGCCGGAAGAAATCACCTGGGAAACCATCCTCCCCTAGTCGGCTTTTGCAGTCTTACTGCCCGACGGCGACCTGCTCGCAGCTCTGGGCGTACTCGGCCAGAACGGTTTCATGCAGGATTGAGCGGAACTCGGCGGTAACCGGGAAGCAGATGTCGCGATACTCGCCTTTTTTGTCCTTGTAGCTGGGCATGGCGACGAAGATGCCGTTTTTGCCATTCAAAATCTGGACGCCGTTGATGACAAAACAGTTGCTCAGCGTCACGGCGGCGTAGGCCAGCAAGTTGCTCCTGGGGGTGGAGATGGGGTGGATCCGCACCTCGACCTTCGGATGGTTCTGGCTCGGGCTCTGGTTCTGGTTTTTCATAGTGGTCCTCCTTGGATATTTTTTTCCGGCGTTTCTCGCCTATTAGTATGATGCAGCCTCGAGCCAAATTATTACAGTGAAAATAAAAAAATGAGTAAAAATTTTGCGGCAGCGCCGGCGGCGGCGGAATATGCGGAAGAAGCCGGGGGAATATTTGTCGAAGTGGAGGCGTTCCGGGGCCCGCTGGCCCTGCTCCTCAGCCTGATCCACCAGCATAAGGTGGATATTTATGCTATTCCCATCGCGCTGATCGCCGACCGGTTTATCGAGTCGCTGGAGCGGATGGAACGGCTGGACCTGGAAATTACCTCGGAGTTTCTCGTCCTGGCCGCTCAGCTGCTGTACCTGAAATCGCGCGAACTGCTGCCCCGGCCGCAAAAAACCGAGGAAGAGCTGGCGGAGGAAGAATCGCTGAAACAGGACTTGGTCGAGCGGGTGATCGTTTACCGCGCGTTCCGGGAGGCGGCCCTTTTTCTGGGCGAACGGGTGCAAACCGAGGCGGCGCCGTTTTTTCGCACCATCGATCAGGAAGAAGTCTGGGCGGCGCTGCCGCGGCCCAATCCGCTCGAGGGCGTACCGCTCGCCGCGCTGGAGCGAGTGTTCGCCGCCGTGTTGGCCCGGGCGGAGGTGGGGGCGGGGGAGATTGATACGCTGGAGGTCGAGGAAATTCAAGTCGACCTGATGATTCGCGCCATCATGCGCCGCGTACTCCTCAACCCGGAAGGATTGCTCTTCAGCCGCCTGATCGCTTTCCGCTCCCGCCTGGAACTGATCATCGCCTTTATCGCCGTGCTGGAACTGCTGCGCGGCGGGCGGCTGCGGGCGGTGCAGAGCGGAGAAACGGCGGATATTTTTGTCGTCCCGACGGCCAAAGCCCGCGAATACGCGGATTTGCCGGCCGCGGCCCTGTGAGGTAGCATGGCCCTGTTGTTTCGGGAAAAGGAAATCGCGGCCCTGGAGGCTGTTTTATTCATGGCCCGGGAACCCCTCCCCCCGGCCCGGCTGGCGGAATTGCTCGAGGTGAGCCCGGCGGAGGCGGAAGAATTTCTCGCCTGCCTGGCCGAACGCTACGAGCGGGAGGACAGCGGGCTGACCCTTGTCCGCTACGAGACGGGTGTGCGCCTGGGGGCCAAAGGCGAGACCGCTCCCTATATTCAGGCGCTGTACCGCCAGCCGGCCCAGGCTTTGTCCCAGGCGGCCCTGGAGGTGTTGGCGGTGATCGCTTATCGCCAGCCGGTCACGAGAGGGGAAATCGACCTAATTCGCGGCGTGCAGTCGGATTCGGCCCTGCGCACTTTGTTGGAAAAAGACCTGGCCCGGGAGGCCGGCCGGCGGGAGGGGGCGGGCCGCCCGTTTTTGTACGCCACGACGCCTGAGTTTCTGCGCTGTTTTAACCTGACCGCGCTGGCGGATTTGCCCGAGTTAGGAAAACAACTGTAGGGGCGCGCAATGCGCGCCCCGGGACGATGGCAGTTCGGCTTGGGCGGCATAGGAGACTCCATTCGGCCTCGCCGAATGGTTAGTCGAACTTGTGCAGGAACCTAGCCGCTGTTCCCGGCAACCCCCCGAGAGGAATGTTCATGCTGGTTACAGCGGCTTGGTTCCTACCTCGGGGACTCGCCGGGTGCCTGTTGCAGAGGACTTACCAACGGCTCGGAGACTCGCCGGGTAAGTCTCTCGCAATCGTCCCGAAAACCAACGGGCGGATTGCCATCCGCCCCTACGATGTCCCGATATACGCCCGCAATTGACCGATATCGCGCATCGTAGATGGCAATCGTCCCGTATACGCCGGGTCGGGCGTCGCATGTGCCTCTCTTTCCTCTCTCTTTCTACAATCGTCCCGTATACGCCGGGTCGGGCGGTATTACCGTAGGGGACGATGGCAATCGTCCCGTATACACCGGATCGGGCGGTATTGCCGTAGGGGACGATGGCAGTTCGGCTTGGGCGGAGACTCGCCGGGTAAGTCTCTCGCAATCGTCCCGAAAACCAACGGGCGGATTGCCATCCGCCCCTACGATGTCCCGATATACGCCCGCAATTGACCGATATCGCGCATCGTAGGCCACTCTTTCCTATATAAGGATAAACGCGGCGCTGCCCGGGGGCATGGTCAGGCAATTCTGGCCGAGGACGGGGGCGCCGCCGATGCTATGCAGTAGCGGCTGGGCCGGGCCAAGGCCGGCAAGCGCGCATTCCGCCTCCCGGCCGCTCGGATTCAGGGCGACCAGGATTTGTTCTTCACCGGCCCCGCGGCGGTAAACGAGCGGGTAGGCGGAGGGCAGGGGCAGAAATTCCACGGGGGCGCAGTTTTGCAAGGCCGGATGGCGGGCGCGCAGAGCGAGCAGGTGGCGCACCTCCTGCCAGAGCGAGTCGGGATCGGCTTTTTGGGCGGCGACCGTCGGCCGGCCCGGATCCGGGTCGAGGGGGATGTACAGGTCTTCGGCCGCCGCGCTGGAAAATCCGGCGTGCAAGGTGGCGTCCCATTGCATCGGGCTGCGGCTGCCCGTGCGCTCAAACCCGCCTTCGACCGAGGGCAGCCCTTCCAGGTAGCGCATCCCGATTTCGTCGCCGTAGTAAATGAAGGGCGCCCCGGGCATGGAGAGCAGAAAGGCGAAAGCGATTTTCAGCTCGTCCGCGTCCAGGTGGCGGGCCAGGCGGGGCATGTCGTGGTTGCCGGAGGGAATACAGACGAGGCCGGCGCCGCCCGGGGGCCGGATTTTTTCGTAATGGCGGATAAAGGCGGATAAATCCCCTGCGCCCCGGCGGGAAAAGTAGGGATTTTCGCGAAAGAGGTCGTTGTAGCGCGTGGGGCCGAAATGGAGCAAAAAATCCATGTGAAATCCCGCCGCCAGGGCCCGGGGGGGATCGCCCCATTCCGAGATCAGGACGGCCTCCGGAAATTCCGCCTCCAGAAAAGCGCGGATTTTCTGCCAGAAGCGGATCGTTTCTTTTTTATCCGCATCGGCCTTGACGAGCGAGTGGGCCATGTCCACCCGAAACCCGTCGCAGCCCAGCCGGAGCCAAAAACGCATGATCTCCCGCAGGGCCTCGCCGGTGCCCGCAGCGTCCTCCGAGTCCGGCCCCGTCTGCCAGGGCTGCGTGATCCGGGCGAATCCGTAATTCAGCGCCGGCTGGGTGGAATAGAAATTCGTGGCGCAGGAACCGCGCTGGCAAAAACCGTTGATACTGCCCAGGATGCCGTCGATACCCTCGAAGCGCTCCCAGACGTCGTCCGCCCAAATATAGCGGCCGGCGTATCCGGGCTCGCCCCGCATCGAGCGCCGGAACCAGGGATGCTCCACCGACGTATGTCCCGCCACCAGGTCCAGGAGGACATGGATCCCGCGCTTATGGGCCTCGGTAAACAGGCGGCGCATATCCTCATTATTGCCGTAACGGGGAGCTATTTTGCAAAAATTGGAAACATCATAACCGGCATCGTGAAAAGGCGACTCAAAACAGGGGTTCAGCCAAAGGGCGTTCGCCCCGAGTTCCCGGACATAATCCAGTTGGGCGGTGAGACCCGGCAGATCGCCGATCCCGTCGCCATTGGCGTCGCGGAAGCTTTGCGGGTAAATCTGGTAAAAAACAGCGGTTTCCAGCCACTGTGGGATAATGTGTTTTTCCATGTTCTACTCCTTCCAAACAGCTGAATTTCCGTCTCGTTTTATATTATCGGAAAAAATTTTTATTATGCAGGCAATTAGGCGTTTTTTCTGGCTGGATTTAGTGGTATACTAGGGTAAAACGTATTATTGTGAAAACAGGGGGGTCGGGAGGATGTTCGACGACAAAGAGGCCTTTAAGACGGAATATCTGGCTCAATGCGAGGAATTGGGAACCAGCTTTGCGGAAACGGGTCCGCATGAGCGTTATACGATATTGGTGGAGTTGCTGCGGGAACGCTTGGGCAAGGTCTGGGCCGGGACGAACAAGTCATATTCCGGGGGCGAGACGAAGCAGGTCTACTATTTTTCTCTGGAATTCCTGATCGGCAAGCTGCTCAGTTATTACCTCCTCAATCTCGGGATCCGCGACTTGGTGCGGGAGGGTCTCGGCGACCTGGGCGTTGATCTGGACGCGCTCTGCGAGTTGGAGACGGACGCCGGTCTCGGCAATGGCGGCCTCGGTCGGCTGGCGGCCTGCTTCCTTGATTCGATGGCTTTTCTCGGCATCCCCGGCCACGGCAACGGCATCCGCTATCGCTACGGTCTGTTCCAGCAAAAGATCGTGGACGGTTTTCAGGTCGAGCTGCCGGACAATTGGCTGCGGCACGGCTATCCCTGGGAGACGCGCAAGCCGGATAAGTCGGTGGTGGTGAAGTATCGGGGCGAAGTGGTCACGCGCTGGGACGCCGAAGGGCGGATGTTTTTTGAGGCGGAAAACTGCGAGAGCGTGCTGGCCGTGCCATATGACGTCCCGGTCGTCAGCTGCGGGCCCGAGGCCGCAGTCAATACGCTCCGCCTCTGGAGCGCGGAACCGGTGGCCGACGATTTTGACCTCGCCTCCTTCAACCGGGGCGATTACAGCCGGGCCAACCGCGCCCGCTCGGAAGCGGAAGCGATTTCCTATATTCTTTACCCGGAGGACAGCAATGACGCCGGGCGGGAACTCAGGCTGAAGCAGGAGTATTTTTTCGTGGCGGCGGGACTGGCCTCCATCGTCCGGCGCTACCGCAAGGTCTACGGCCCGAACTGGAATGATTTTACCAACCATGTGGCCGTTCATATCAACGACACGCATCCGGCCCTGTGCGTGCCGGAGCTGATGCGCATTTTTTTGGATGAGGAAAAATTGAGCTGGGACGCCGCCTGGAATATTACGGTCAACACGATTTCCTATACCAACCATACCGTGTTGCCCGAGGCGCTGGAAAAATGGCCGGTGGAATTTTTCCGCTCCCTTTTGCCCCGCATCTATATGATCGTGCAGGAAATAGACCGCCGCCACCGGCTGGAAGTGGAGATCCGCTATCCCGCTCAACCGGCGGAAGGCATCATTCGGGACGGCTACGTCCTCATGGCCAACTTGGCCGTGGTCGGCAGCCATTCCGTCAACGGCGTCGCTCGCCTGCACACGGAAATCCTGCGCCGGAGCGTGCTGAAACAATTTTACACGATCTTCCCCTATAAATTTTCCAATAAGACAAATGGGGTCAGTCACCGCCGCTTCCTGCTGGAGGCGAACCCCGAGCTATCCGCCCTGATCACGCGGGCCATCGGCAAAGACTGGATCACCGACGCCGGCGCTCTGACCCGCTTGGCCGAACGGGAAAACGACTCCGCTTTTTTGGCCGATCTGGCCGAGGTCAAGTATCGGAACAAAGTCCGCCTGGCCGAATACATCCGGGCCAGCTCCGGCCTCAAGGTGGATCCGCGCTCGCTCTTTGACATCCAGGTCAAACGGATTCACGCCTACAAGCGGCAGCTGCTGAATATCCTAAAAATAATGCATTTGTACAATCGGCTGAGGAATAACCCGAATATGGATCTGAGCCCCCATACCTTCCTCCTGGCCGGGAAAGCGGCGCCGGGCTATTATTACGCTAAACAGATCATCAAGCTGCTGAACACGGTGGCGGAAAAAGTGAACGCCGACAGCAAGATCAAGGGGCGCATCCGCGTGGTTTTCCTGGAAAATTTCTCGGTTTCCAACGCCCAGATCATTTACCCCGCCGCCGATGTGAGCGAGCAGATTTCCACCGCCGGCAAGGAAGCCTCCGGCACCGGCAATATGAAGTTCATGATGAACGGCGCCCTGACCCTGGGCACGCTGGACGGGGCCAATGTGGAAATCCGGGACGCGGCCGGGGCGGCCAATACCTTTATTTTCGGACTGAACGCGAACCAGGTGATGGATTTTTATACGAAGGGCGGGTATTCCGCCTGGGAGATCTATCACGGGCAGCCGCAGGTAAAAAAAGTGACGGATCAGCTGATCGACGGGACTTACTACGACGAGGGGGCGGATTTTCGCCTCATTTACGACAGCTTGCTCCGGGACAACGACGAATATTTTGTGCTGAAGGATTTTGCCCCTTACGTGGAAGCGGCCAGGTCGCTGAGCCGCCTGTTCCGCGACACGGAGACCTGGTCCCGGATCGCGCTCGGCAATATCGCCAGTTCCGGCGTTTTTTCCAGCGATCGGACGATCAAGGAGTACGCGGAGGATATCTGGCGGATCCCGGGAACATTTTTGTAAAGATTTGGAAGGAGGTGCGGCATGAAAAAGAAAGAACTGGTGGCCATGCTCCTGGCGGGAGGGCAAGGCAGCCGGCTGGGGGCGCTGACGCGCTATATTGCCAAACCGGCCGTTGTTTTTGGCGGCAAATACAGGATTATTGATTTCAGCTTGAGTAATTGCGCCAATTCCGGCATAGACACAGTGGGGGTTCTGACGCAATACAAGCCGCTGCTCCTGAATTCATATATAGGGACGGGCACGGCCTGGGATCTGAACGAGCCGGACGGCGGGGTACACGTGCTGCCGCCCTTTGTGGGTGAGGATGGCGGGCGCTGGTACAAGGGTACCGCCAACGCTATTTACCAAAATTTGGATTTTATTAACCGCTATGAGCCGGAATACGTGCTGATCCTATCCGGCGACCATATTTACCAGATGGATTACACCCAAATGCTGGCCACGCACAAAAAAAATGGCGCGGACGTCTCGGTTTCCGTCATGGAAGTGCCGGCGGCGGAAGCTTGCCGTTTTGGCATCGTCACGGCGGACGCCGAGGGGCGGATCACCGCTTTTGCCGAGAAACCGGACGAACCGGAGTCCAATCTCGCCTCGATGGGCATCTATATTTTTAACACCCGCCTGCTCCAAAACGCGCTCGTGGCGGATGAACAGGACAAGAGCTCCGAGAACGATTTCGGCAAAAACGTGATTCCCCGCCTCCTGGCCCAGGGCAAACGCCTGTGGGCTTTCCCCTACTGCGGGTACTGGCGGGACGTGGGCACGATTGAAAGTTATTATACCGCGAATATGGAACTATTGCGCGACGGCACGATATTCGGGCTCGAGGACAGCGATGTCCGCATCATGACGAACAGCAATATTTTCCCGCCCCACTATGTGGGCCCGGCGGCCCGGGTGCGAGGCAGTCTGGTCTGCAACGGCAGCACCGTGCTGGGGGAAGTGACCGACTCCATCCTCAGTACGGAGGTCTGCGTGGAGGAAGGGGCCACGGTGATCGACTCCATCCTCCTGCCGGGAGCGCAGGTGAAGCGGGGGGCCTGGGTCAAAAGGAGCGTCGTCGGCGAACGCTCCGTCGTGGAGTCCGGCTGCTCGCTGGGCGTGCCGCGCCGGGTGGAAAACCCGGGGGCGGACAATATTATCGTTATCGCCGAACAGAGCATTGTCCCCGCCAACTCCGTCATCGAGGAAGGCCGCAAGGTTTTCTACCATCTGGCGGTCTGAGCCAAAGAGAGAGGGGATCGTCCTATGCCGCAAGCAATGGGTCTTATCACAACAAACCAGACCGTCAGCCTGGGCAAGCTGACGGCGGATCGCCCCATCGCCGCCGTGCCTTTTGCCGCCCGTTACCGCCTGTTGGATTTCGCCCTTTCCAACTTGGTGAATTCCGGGGTGCGCACGGTCGGCCTCATCACGCCGCACCATTTCCGCCCGATCATGGATCATCTCGGGGCCGGGCGGGAGTGGTTCCTCGACCGCAAGGCCGGCGGCCTTTTTATCCTGCCCGGTTCCACCTACGGGATGAAAAACATGAACGCCAAATTCCTGCTGAAAGACCTGCTAAAAAATATCCAGTATATCAGGCACGGCCGGGAAAGAGACGTCGTCGTCAGCAGCGCGAACCAGGTATTCAACTTTAATTACCGCCCGGCCCTGGAAGCGCACGCCGAGAGCGGCGCCGATCTTACCCTGCTCTATCGCGATGAGGAACGCTCGCTGCGCGGCCGGCGGGACAATAGTTTTTTCCTCCGCCTGGGGGAGGACGGCCGGGTGCTGAACCTGGAACCGGCCGCCGCCCTGGCGCCCCGGGAACCGCGCCGCCTTTTCCTCGACGTTTTTATCATGCGTCGCGCCTTGCTCCTCAATGTGCTGGAATGGTATAAAACCATGGAATACAGTGATTTGCAGGATATTATCGCCGAGAACCTGAACAGCTGGCAGGTGAGGAGCGTGCCTTTCCGCGGCTACCTGAAACGGATTGAGTCGGTGGAGGATTATTTCAGCAGCAGCATGGATTGTTTGTGCGCCGAGGTGCGGCAGGAAATATTCGGGGCGGCGGACAGGATCCACACGAAGATGAAAGACAATGCACCGGCTTACTACGGGCCGCAGTCGGAGGTGACGAATTCGCTCGTGGCCAGCGGCTGCCGCATCGAGGGGTCCGTGGCCAATAGCATCATTTTTCGCAAGGTGCGGGTGGCCGAGGGGGCTATCGTCCGGGACAGCGTCGTCATGCAGGGTTGCGTTATCGACCAGGATTCGTTGGTGGAGCATGTGGTTTGCGACAAATCCGCGCGCATCATGCGGGGGTCTTTGCTGAAGGGACGCCTGAGCGCGCCGTCCGTCGTGGGCAAGGAGTGCGTCGTATGAGCAGGAAAAAGCATAAAGCCAAACAGAAAGGGGTGTATGAAATGAAGGTACTGTTCGCTATTTTCGAGGCGGAGCCGTTCGCCAAGTCAGGCGGTCTCGGCGACGTGGGCGGGGCGCTGCCCGCCTATCTAAAAAAAGCCGGCTGCCAGGTCAGGGTGATCATGCCGAAATACTCGGGCATCGGGTCGATCTATCGGGATAAAATGCGCCGCGTGGCGAAATTCCAAGTGGAAGTGGGCTGGCGCCGGCAGTATTGCGGTCTGGAAGAACTGGAACACGACGGCGTAATCTATTATTTTATCGACAACGAATATTATTTTAAGCGGGACGGTTTTTACGGGTATTATGACGACGGGGAGCGGGTGGCCTTTTTTGCCCGCGCCGCTCTGGAAAGCCTGCTCTATATGCGTGATTTCAAGCCGAACGTCATTCACGCCAACGACTGGCACACGGCCCTCATCCCCGTCCTGCTGAAAGAGATCTGCGGCGGTCTGCCTTTTTACTATGAAATGAAATCGGTCTTCACGATCCACAATCTGAAGTACCAGGGGCAGTATGGTCTGGCCGTGATGGACGAGTTGCTCGGCCTGCGCGGTCATACGGCTCCCTATGAAAAAATGGGGCTGGCGGACGGGGTCAACTTCCTCAAGGGGGCGCTGCTCTACAGCGACGCCATCACGACCGTCAGTCCCGCTTACGCCCAGGAAATCCAGCACGCCTATTTCGGCGAGGGGCTGGACGGGGTGCTGCAGGCCCGCGCCGGCGTTTTGTCCGGGATCCTGAACGGGCTGGATTATGAATTGTACGACCCGGCGACGGACCGGGCGCTTTTTGCCAATTATAGCAGCGCGAACTGGGCGAATAAGGCGGTGGGCAAACGGCGGCTGCAGGAAATGCTGAACTTGCCCGTCCAGGCCGATACGCCGCTCGTGACCATGGTGACGCGGCTGACGGAGCAAAAAGGCCTGGACTTGTTTTTTCATATCGCCGAGGAACTGCTGGCCGAAGACTTGCAGCTCGTGGTACTCGGGGCGGGGGAATGGCAGTATGAACAGCATTTGCGCTGGCTGGGCTCCTGCTATCCGCAGAAATTCGTTCCCTGCCTGACCTTCGACAACGACTTGGCCATGAAGATTTACGCGGCCGGCGACCTGCTGCTCATGCCCTCCCGCTACGAACCCTGCGGCGTGACCCAGATGATAGCCATGCGCTACGGCAATTTGCCGGTGGTGCGGGAGACGGGCGGGCTGAAAGACACGGTGCGCCCCTTTGACGAATACGCCAAGACGGGGACGGGATTCAGTTTTGCCAATTATAACGCCCACGAGCTGCTCTTCACCGTGAAAAGCGCGCTGCACCTCTACGGCCATAACCGGCCGCTCTGGGACAAACTGCGCCAGAGCGCGGCGGAGGAGCGGTTCAGCTGGCTGGACGCGGCCCAACGCTATGTCCGGCTGTATGAAAAAATCGGAGCCAGGGCATGAGTGAGGGATTGCGGCTCTACCACAATTCCCAGGCGCCGGAGTGGCGCTCGCCCGGCGGCGCCCTGCCCTGCGGGTCGCCGCTGCGCCTGAGCCTGGACGTCCTGGGCGCGCCCGGCCCGGACTTAAAAGGGGTTTTGCGCCTCTGGCGGGACGGGAGCGGGGAAGTGCTCATTCCCCTGAAGGAGGAAAGCGGCCCGCCGGGTACGCGCCGCCTCACGGCTCAAACCGCGGTACCAGACGAACCGGGCCTCGTCTGGTACTATTTTTGGCTGCAGGGCTTGAGCGGCCGGGTGTATTACGGCAGCCAGGCCGACCGCTTAGGCGGCGAAGGCCGGGTGTGGGCCGCGGATCCTCCCTCTTGGCAGATCACCGTTTACCGGCCGGCGGCTGTGCCGATCTGGTGGAAAAACGGCATCGTCTATCAGATTTTTGTCGATCGGTTTTACCGGGGCGCGGACTGGGGCGAGCAAGAAATCGCCGCTCTCTGCCGCCGGCCCGAACGGCGGGGGCCGCGGCGCCTCCTGCACCTGGACTGGAACGACAGGCCTTTTTATACCCGGGACGAGGAGGGGCGGGTGACGCGCTGGCCTTTTTTTGGCGGCACCCTGACGGGCGTGCGGGAAAAACTGCCCTACTTGAAGGAACTCGGCGTCAGCGTCCTCTACCTGAACCCGATTTTTACCGGGGCCAGCAACCATAAGTATGATACGGCCGACTATTTTACGGTGGATCCCGGCTTCGGCGGGACGGAGGCTTTCCGCCTGCTGCTGGAGGCGGCGGCTGAGGCCGGCGTCGCCGTCGTGCTGGATGGGGTTTTCAACCATACGGGCCGGGACAGCCTCTATTTTGACGGGGACGGCAATTACGGCACCACCGGGGCGGCGGATCCGGCTTCCCCCTACCACGGCTGGTATTGCTGGAAGGAAGGCGGCGGGTATGAAAGCTGGTGGGGAGTAGATGACCTGCCCAATGTCGATGAGATGCATCCCGGCTTTCAGGATTTTATCTGGCGCAGGCCGGATAGCGTGGTCCGTTACTGGATGCGGGCCGGGGCGCGTGGGTTCCGGCTCGACGTGGCGGACGAGCTGCCGGATGATTTTATCCGGGGTATTCGGCGGGCGGTGCGGGAGAGCGACCCGGAGGGCGTCCTGATCGGCGAGGTGTGGGAAGACGCTTCGAACAAGGTGAGTTACGGGACGCGGCGCGCCTATTTTGACGGGGACGGGCTGGACGCGACGATGAATTATCCTTTTCGGGAGCTATTCCTCGGTTACGCCCTGGGGGTCGTCACGGCGGAGCAGCTGCACCGGCGCATCCTCAGCCTGTACGAAAATTACCCGCCGGAGAATTTTTACGCGGCGATGAACCTGTTCGGCAGTCATGACCGGGAGCGGGTGCTGACCGTGTTGAGCGGGGTGGATTTGAGCGGGCTGAGCGCCGGGGCGGAGGAATTTTTCCGCCTCGAGCAGGAGCAGCGCGCCTTGGCCCTCAGCCGCTGGCGGATGCTCGCGCCGGTGCTGACGACTTTTCCCGGCGTGCCCTGCCTTTACTACGGTGACGAGGCCGGGATGGAAGGCCTGGCCGATCCCTACAACCGGGGGCCTTTTCCCTGGGGGGGGGAAGACCGGGAGCTGGTGGAGTATTTCCGCCGTCTCCTCGGCTGGCGGCGGGAATATCCCGTGCTGGTCGAAGGGGATTTTTGCCCGCGCTGCTGGCCGAACGGGGTTTACGGTTATTCGCGCGGCGACGAGGTCGAGCGGATATATGTGGTGATCAACCCGGACGTCAGTCGGAGCCGGACGGTGGATTTGTGGGAAGAAGCGGGAGCGGACGGTTATTATCCGGAATTGCTCAGCGGGGCCTTGCAGCCCCTGAGCCCGGCGGCGACGGGAGAGGGGGGCGTGATGCGCTGCGAGCTGGCGCCGCTGACGACGCAGGTAATCTGGCGGCCGGCGGCCGGCCCCCCCGTCGGGCCGATCGAGCTGGAGCCGCGCCAGGCCGGCGTACTCTGCCATCTCACCTCCGTGCCTTCACCGTGGGGCATCGGGGACTTGGGGGCCGGGGCCCGGGAATTGATCGATTTTCTGGCTGCGGGCGGCCAGAGCGTCTGGCAGGTTTTACCGCTTAATCCGCCGGGACGCGGCGATTCTCCCTACGCTCCCCTCTCGGCTTTTGCCGGGCACGAACTGCTGCTGGATTTGGACGATTTGCAGGAACAGGGTCTGCTCGGATCAAAATACATGGAGACCCAAAATATCCTCCGGGAGCGCGACCAGTCCGCGCGGGCGGAGTTCGGGCCGGCGGCGCTCAGGAAACAGGCTTTTTTCCGGGAGGCTTTCGAGCGTTTTGACACGGCCGGGCCGGATTTTCAGGCCTTTTGCCGGGCGGAAGCCGGCTGGCTGGATGATTACTGCCTGTTTCGCGCGTTGCAGGACTACTTGGGAGAAACAGACTGGCGGCAGTGGCCGGCGCCGCTCCGCGGGCGGGAGCCGGGCGCGCTGGAGGCGAGTCGGCGCCGCTTGGAGCGGGAATGTAGTTATTACGCTTTTTTGCAGTACGAGTTCGCGCGGCAGTGGGAGCGGCTGCGGGCTTACGCCCGGAAGCGCGGCGTGGCTCTCTGGTGCGACCTGCCTATGTACATGGCGGCGGAAAGCTGCGATGTCTGGCGCCGGCCGGAACTTTTCCGCCTGGAGGAGGAAGCCGGTGTGCCGCCGGACGATTACGCCCCGGCGGGGCAGAACTGGGAAATGCCGGTGTACGATTGGGAAGCGGCGGCGGCGGAAGGTTATGCCTGGTGGATTGCCCGGCTGCGCCGCGCCCTGAGTCTGGCCGACAAGCTGCGCCTGGATCATTTTCGCGGCTTCGAGGCCTATTGGAGCAGGGAGTGCGGGGCCGCGCAGGGCTATTGGCACAAGGGGCCGGGCCGGCATTTTCTGGCTGCGGTGCGGGACGCGCTGGGGGAAATGCCGTTTTTTGCCGAGGACCTGGGCTATATCACGCCGGAAGTGCATACGCTGAAGGCTGTTTTCGGGCTGCCCGGCGTCAAGGTGCTGCAGTTTACCGCTTGGGAAATGCTGCAAAAGGACCTGACCGCGGCGGACGCTTATAATGTTTTCTATACGGGGACGCACGACAACCAAACCCTTGTCGGCTGGTACGCGGCGGAAGCGGCGGCCGAGGGCGAGGCGCCGGACGGCGAACAGCAGCGGCGGTTTTGCCGCCAGATCATGGCCCGCCTGTACGCCGGGAGCGCCCGCTGGGTGATCGTGCCCCTGCAGGACGTCCTGGGCCTGGACGACCGCCACCGCATGAATATCCCCGGCGAACCCGCCGGCAATTGGGGCTGGCGGGTGGACAGAGAGGAATTGACGGAGGAAACGGCCGCCTGGCTGCGAGCGGTGAGTGAGCGAGCGAAGCGATGAAGACAATGCACAATGCACAATGCACAATGCACAATTGGGAGAGCGTAGGGGACGATGGCAATCGTCCCGAAAACCAACGGGCGGATTGCCATCCGCCCCTACGATGTCCTGGGTTGCGCGCCCCGGGGGACGATGGCAATCGTCCCGT
>JAISWK010000087.1 GCA_031270805.1 Gracilibacteraceae bacterium | reverse complement strand
TTTTCCCCGCCACTGCCCACTGCCCACTCATCCCTAATCCCTAATCCCTAATCCCTAATCCCTAATCCCTAATCCCTAATCCCTAATCCCTAATCCCTATACCGCAGATTATACCACGAACCAGCCCGAGTTTGCCAGGGGTATATATAAATATAATAAGGCCGATATATAATGATGGGAACATGGAAGCGGGAGCCTGGGCGGGAGGGGATTCGGATTCTGACGGTGGGAATGGTTCTCCGCCTACTGGGCGGGCTGGGCCTCTTTTTCTATGGCATGAACCGCCTGGCCGACGCGCTGCAAAAGCTGGCGGCCGGTCGGTTGGGCGCGCTGCTTCAGTCTTTTACCCGCACGACCATGCGCGCGGCCTTGTTCGGCGCGGCCCTCACCGTGGCCTTGCAGAGCAGTTCCGCCTCGACGGTCATGATCGTGGAATTCGTCAACGCCGGTTTTATCACCCTCACCCAGGGGTTGAACGTGGCCCTCAGCTCCACCCTCGGCTCCTATGTCCTCCTGCGGCTTATTTCTTTTCCCATTCTGCCTGCGGCTCTGGCCGCCGTTTTTGCCGGGGCGCTGGCCTGGCATTTTATCGGCTCGCCGCGGGCAAAACGCTGGGGCCAGGCTTTTCTCGGCTTCGGCTGTATTTTTATCGGCATGGACTACATGAGCGGCAGTTTCGCCCCGCTGAAAGAAATACCGGCGGTGCTGACCGCGCTGGAACGTCTGGGCGCCGTCCCGCCCCTCGGTATTCTGGCCGGCTGCGTCCTCGCCGCCCTCCTGCAGAGCAGCGCCGCCTTTTTGGCCATCCTCGTTTCCCTGACGGCGCAGGGGCTGGTGCCGACGGAGTCTGTGGTCGCCCTCGTCTTGGGCGCCCATATCGGGGGCACGGTCACGCCGCTCCTTTCCTCTCTCGGCACGGATCGGATCGACGCCCGCCGCCTGGCGATAGCCAACAGTTTTTACCGCGTGGCCGCAGCTCTGCTGCTCGGCCCCTTTACCGTCCCCCTAGCCAAGCTGACGGCCCTGATCTCTTTCGGCCGAACCGGCGAAGCATCCACGGCTTACCTGCTCTCCACCCTGTTCATGGTGCTGCTCTTTCTGCCCCTGAACAACCGGCTCGCCGCTCTGCTCCGGCGGGTACTCCCGGAACCGGCGCGGACGGACGGGCGGCGCCTGAGATATATCAGCCGGAGCGCGCTGCCGCTGCCGGCGATAGCCCTGGACCAGGTTTTCCGCGAGATCCGCTGGCTGGGCCGCCATATTTTTGAAAACATGTTTGAACTTGTGCCGCGCACTATGGCTGCCGCCAATGAAAAATGGAGCGCCGCCATCGACGGGGCCTGGGAAGATATCGAATGGCATTATATGGAAATAATGCGTTTTTTGCCGGAATTGTTTAACGCGGCCGAGTCTCCGTGGGAAATGGTGGAAATAAATCAGGCCCGCCAGCATCTCTCCGACTGGCGGGAAATCGCCCGCAACCTCATGCTCCTGGCCCGGCAGACCCGGAGCCATACCTGGGCGGCCGGCGACCTGTCGGCCCGGGAATGGCAATATTTTGAGGATATATACACGGCGGTCGCTTCCCTGTACTTGAAAACACAGCAGGCGCCGCCCCGCACCGAGCCGGCGGCGTGGCAGGCGGCGGCGGAAGCGGCGGAAACGGAGTACCGCCGCCTGCTGGTCTTGGCGGAAGAAGGGCGGCAAAACCTCATTTTCGGCGCGGAGGGGGAATATACGCCGGCGACGGATTTTATCCTCACGGTCGGCAATTACTTATGTATAGCGGCGGAGCGCCTGCGGGGCCTTTTTCCGCCCCGCTACTGAGCGGCGGCGATCTTTCCCGCCCGGCCCTCCCTCAGCGCTGGTCGATGAGTTCCTGCAGACAGGCGCTTTCTTCCTCCGGCGTCCCGATCGTCCCCAAAAGCCAGAGCCGGCGGATCCGGCGCAGCAACTCGCCGACCCGCGGGCCTTCCTCCACGCCGAGCCGCACGAGGTCCAAGCCTTTCAGCCGCGTGCGGATGCGGGCCCGCGCCGCCTCATACCTGGCCATGCCGGCCTGAAATTTTTCCTGCGCGCCGATGATGTCGCGCAAATAATACGGCGTATCGCCCATAATATCGTCGATGGCGCTCAAGTCGCTCCAGTCGCAGGCGGCCATTTTTTCCGTCAAAGCCATGTAATCCTGGGTCACCTTGACCAGGGAGCGCGTCAGTTTCAGGCGCCCAAGCACCAGATCGATTTCCCGGTTATCCATATGTTGCAGCGACAAAAGCCATTTGCGGGCCAGGGCCCACTTGGCGGCTTCTTCCGGATTGCCCCCCCAGTACCAGGGCAGATCCTCACCGAACCAGTGCGTCAAAACCCGGCTCCGGGCCAGATGCTCCAGCATGGCCTGGTAATTCCGCTCCTCATATATCGCCAGCCATTCCTCCGTGAAGCGTTCCGGGCTGACCTTGGCAAAAGCGCCGGCCTCCAGAGCCACGCCGATGGCCTCCCGCGTCAGTTTATCCAAGCGGAAGCCGTACCGGCCGGCAAAGCGCACCGCCCGCATAATCCGGGTCGCGTCGTCGATAAAACTCATATTGTGCAGGAACCGGATTTCTTTTTGCCCCAGGTCGCGGCTGCCCCCGTAATAATCGATCAGGCGCCCGTAAGAGTCCCGGTTCAGGCACAGGGCCATCGCGTTGATCGTAAAATCACGCCGGAATAAATCTTCGCGCAGGGTGGACTGTTCCACATGCGGCATGGCCCCCGGATAATCGTATTCTTCCATGCGGCTGCCCGCAATATCCACATGGCCGCCGCTTTTCAAAAAAAGCCGGGCCGTGCCGAATTCCTTATGGTGGACAAATTTATAAACATCCAGCCGCTCTTCCAGGTGTTGGGCAAACTGGAGGCCGTTGCCTTCGATGACAAAGTCAAAATCCTGCGAAGGCTCGCCCAGCAGGAGATCGCGCACAAATCCGCCCACGAGGTAGACGGGGCGGCCCATATCGTCCGCCACGGCCGCCGCCGCTTCCAGCACCCGGCACGCCGTTTCCGGCAGCGATTCCAGCAGACGGATCGTGTCTTCCCGCTTGGCGATGCTTCTTTCCTGCACGATATTGTCGTCGGCGGAAACGACCGTGCCGTAAATCAGGCGCAGCACATCCGTGCGGGAAACGATGCCGACCAGCCGGCCGTCCTCCACGACGGGCACGCGGCCGATGTCGTGCCGCACCATCAGTTTTTGCACGCTTTCCCAGTGCATATCGGGCGAAGCCGTCACAATCTCCCGGGACATGAAGCCCTTGACCGGGGCGTGCTGCAAGCCGTATTTCAGCGCCTTATCCACGTCGCGGCGGGAAATAACGCCGACGAGATCGCCGTTCTGTACGACCGGCATCCCGGAGTGGGCGTATTTCAGGAGCAGGTTCCCCACGTCCTCCAGGGTCATATCCGGCGAGACGGTGCGGACGGGAAAACTCATGATGTCGCGGGCCAGGTTCGGCTGAGCGGCGTACTTGCGGATCTCCTGCCGCAATTCCTCTATGACGGGAAAAAGATCGCCGCGTTTTAGCGAGGCCGAGGCCGCGTACAGATGCCCCGCTCCCCGAAAAGCGCGCAGGATGTCGCGCACGGGCAGGGCGTCGGCTTTGGAGCGGCCGATGATGTTAATGCGCCCGGGCATTTTGACCACGATGAACCAGACGTCGGCGTCCTCCAGTTCCTGCAGCTTATGGATAAGTAAGGCCAAACCGCCCACATATTGCGCACATTCCGCGTGGGCAATAAAAACGGGCAGCCCGTTCTGACGAAGGATTTCCTTGCTCCGCATCAGCTGGTGGAAAAGATCCATCTGCTCCGGGGTGAGCGGACGGCGCAAATACTCGGCCACAACCCCGAGCTGGCCGCCCTGGGTCAAAAGCCAGGCCACGGCGGCGGCGTCGCGGGAAATCGTGTTTTCCAGGAGCAGGCTGCCGGTGTCGTCGTAGATGCCGAGCAGCATCAGCGTCGCTTCCATCGGGCTTGTTTTCAGCCCCGCCCGGATAATGCGCTCCACCAAAAGCGTCGTGCAGGCGCCGGTCTGCTCGACGACCATGTTCTCCGCCAGGGGACCGGAGCAGGGGTGGTGATCAAAGACAAAAAGCGGCTTGGCCTGCAGGGCGGAAAGCATGGCTTTATTGGACACCGCCCGGCCCAAGTCGGCGGTATCCACGATGATAACGGCGTCCACCTCCGCCGGGTCGATATCCTTCAGCTTGCGGTAGGGGAAAAGATCCTTGGTCAGCGCCATGAATTCCTGGACAAAGGAATTGCTTTTGCCGTCCACAACCGGAACCGCTTCCGGCATCAGCACTTTGGCGGCCATCATTGAAGCCAGCGCGTCAAAGTCCAGGCTGGTATGACCGAGGATGATTTTCATGCCCGTTCCAGCAACTCTGCGGTCTCGGCCTCAATCTCCGCGTCGCTCGCGCCCTCCTTGTGCAAGCGGTGCTTGATCGCTTCCTGCCAGAACCGGCCTTTGTCCGCCATTTTGCGGAACGATTTCGCGTGCCCTTTTTCCTTCCGCGCCCGCGCACCGGCGTTGCCGCCGACGATTTCGCAGATATAAGCGGCCCGGAGGCGATCGGCCCGGGACATGCCCTCGTAGTTTTGCTGCAAGTCCCCCAGGACCTCCCGCCAGAACGCTTCGAAATCGGCGAACGGGAGCTCCGTTTCCATATTCAGGTATTCTTTCAGTCTACGCAGTTTTTCTTCCATAATATTGGATCATTATACCCCCGCGGCGATATTATGTCAAGCGCAGTCCTCATGCATTTGGGCTTTGGGACACTTGGGGACGGTACGATTTTGTCACATTTTTGTCTGACTATATGATACAATATGATTGAACAGAGTGCGGCGGCAGAGGTCTCGAGCGGGGAAGGTTCAGGGGTGTGAACCATATGCGGGTTGGCTCAACCGGAAGTATGGACGAAAAGCTACATCCATCAAAGCCCAGATAGGCGTTGGGGATTTTGGGGTTTGAACCGAACGAAACTGCGGG
>JAISWK010000095.1 GCA_031270805.1 Gracilibacteraceae bacterium | reverse complement strand
CGTAGGGGACGATGGCAATCGTCCCGAAAACCAACGGGCGGATTGCCATCCGCCCCTACGATGTCCTGGGTTGCGCGCCCCGGGGGACGATGGCAGTTCGGCTCCAACGGCTCGGAGACTCGCCGGGAGCCTGTTGCAGAGGGCTTACCAACAGCTCGGAGACTCGCTGGGTAAGTCTCTCGCAATCGTCCCGTATAGAGAGAACGGGCATTGCCCGTTCTCTCTGGTCGTGCCGCCGGTCGGCGGCGTTATGCTGTTGCTGTTAGCACCGTTGATCCGTCAGTGTCTCAGGATCTTGGTTGCTCGGTCAGGGCTTCAGAACCTTGATCGACTTCGTCGCGATATTGCTGCCGGAGCCATACCCCCTTACCGCGAACTGAATGGTCTTGTTGGTCGTGAGAGCGCCGTTAGTCACAGTGATGCCGATATCGGCCGGGTCGTCGGAAGGGCCGCCAGTGAAGCTGATGATGCCCCAACCCGCTACGTTTGTGAGTACACGACCGATCTCCTGCGTTATTGTTCCGGCTGCGTTCCGGTAGAAAAGTGATACATACTCACCGGAGGGCGACGCTTCCGCCCGGAGTACGCCGTCGCCTTCGGTTTTGTCCGTGACGATATTGCCGAAGAGGAGCAGCTCGTCCAACTGGTAAGTGCCCTCACTCATCTCGTCGATATTCTCATACGTGACATTCGTGATCTGGGGTGTCGTGTTCACAACCTCGATACTCTGAGACTTCGTGGTCACGGTCTCGCTGCCGGGCTTCTTGATCTTGGCCTGGAGCTGGACGGAACCACTCTTGAAGTTCTGATACAGATCCGGTCTTTCTACAGCGATGTTAATGATGTCTAAATTGGCTCCGCTAAATGTGATGGGAGTGTCCGGATAGACAGAACCCGCTCCCGTCGGCTGCTGAATGAAACCTTCCCGGTTCGTATTCAGCGTGAACGCGCCTTCCGGTTTGGGGGCGTCCGGCGCCATAATACCGGCTCCGGTGTCGTTCCAATAGCCGTTGTACTCAGCCTGGGTAAAAGGAGCGAGTTCCCGGCCTTCCGCCGTGTAACCGTTAAAGGCGCTCAACGCCGGCCCGGCACTGGCATATCTCATAAGGCGCAGTTGAATTGTTTGCTCGCCGGCGCGGAAGTTATTGTGATCCAGAGTCAAGTCTTGTCCGTCTGAACCGACGACGGCGAAATGGGATTTGGCCGGGTCAAAAACCCCGACCGGCGGGGAAACGGAGGCGGCGATATTCAGCGGCAAAGTGCCGAGGAGGGCAAGCGGCGAGCCGGCGTAGAGTTCAACGGACGCCGTCGTTATCTGGCTGCCGGCGGTGATTTTCAGCAGCAATTGTCCTGTGGCGCTGCGGGCGAGAACTTCAACCGTCGCCGCTTGGGCGGGAAGGGTAAAAACGCTGCCCGGCGCCGCGGCATAATGGCCGGCGGGATCGAAGTACAGTTGATCCCAGTCCGCGAGCGGGTCGCCGTACTGGTCTGCGCCTTCGATGAGGGCGAAATCATAACCGCCGCCCGCTTCTATATACAAAGAACCGGGAATGAAAGCGACGCTGCCCGGTTCTCGCGCACCGGAGAGGGAATCAAGCACGGTAACTGTGAAAGAATCGGTCGCCGCGCCGCCGGCGATAGTAACTGTGACCGTGCCGGGAGCCAGCGCTTTGAGCGAGTGGGGATAAGAGCGCCAGCCTTTGTCGGCGGCGGCGCTGAGAGCGTCGGCGTTGACGCTGAGGATCGCCGGATCGGAAGATGTGACGTTGACGATGTTTGTCACATCAAGCTGCGAATCAGACATGATTTTCCATAAAGCAAGCGTTTCGCCGACAATGAGTTTGCCACCGGTCATATTTTCCGCCATGACCGCATTGTCTTGGACGGCGTCCAGCTGGTAACCGGTGATGACGCCGCTTATTACGGCCTGGCCGTCGTACAGGGTTACGTCCACAGAGTCGGACTCGGCGATGATTGCGGATTTCCGGCTGATTGTAATACTGTAGTCAAAGGTATCGTCTCCGCCCTCATAAACACTCTGGAGATCGCTCCGGGCGAGTTCGCCCGTGTCGGATTCCGATGAACGGTCAAACACATCAAACCCGGCTGTGAACAGCACGTCGTAACCGGAGTCTTCCAGCTCGGCGACCGTGACGCGCCGACCGCCGTTGATCAGGACGCTGAGATACTGCCCGTCGGCCCTGATGTCGAAATATTCCTCCAAGCCCTGGACAGAGTTCACTGTCAGGGGAGGCTCGTCTCCTCGTTCCTGGGCGACGGTCACAGCCGCGTAACCGGCGGCCGTGCCATTCGCGAGGGCTACGCTGTAAACGCCGCCGCTGAAGGAGACCGCAGCGGTTGTGCCGTTTTTCAGCCGGCTGTCAGTCGCGCTTTGCACCCAGGCGGTTTTGGCGCTCTGGCTGCTCTGGGCGGCAAGGGGAATCTCATAGACGCCTGTTTCCAGCAGGGTTTTATCGGCGCTCAGATTGAGCCAATCCTTGATCTTCAAGTATTTCGTCACAACAGTTGCACTGCCGGGTCCGATAATTTTGGCCTCCAGCGCAGCTGTGCCGGCGGCGGCGGCGGACACTTCCACGGTGAACATACCCGGAACAGTTGTTATCGGCTCAATGGAGTCGTCGCCGGCCGTCAGCGTAAACCACCCGTCGGGCCCGACGCTGCCGCCGGCACTCTCCGCGTCCTGATCCCAGCCCGCGTATTCCGCGTCGGTGAAAGCTCCAATGGCGTAGCCGTTGCTCGTATATTTCATCAGGTAGAAGTTCCCCCGATACCTTGACTCAATCAGACCGGGAGTTCCCATCGATACGAATTTAGATTTGTTAGCGTCGATCGCTCCGGCTGGGCCGATATCAAGCTTGATCTTGCCCAGCTCGCGGAAGGTCGAGGCGCCGTCCCACTTGTAACCGTAGAAGCTGAGGTACTCGGCGCCCGTTCTCAGTTGATCGGAGCGTACCTCTACCAGCAGCTCGCCTTTGGCGTTCCCTGACACCGGGGAGACATAGGCCACATCTGTGAGGACGCCGCTGACAGTTTTTCGGATGGTGAAACCGGCTGTCACATCGGTGCCGTTCTTGTCATAGAATATTTGATCCCATTTCGCGAATGGGTCGCCGTACTGGTCGGTGAATTTAACGAGGATATAATCATAGCCGCCGCCTACGGCCAGTTTCAGGCTGTCGCTCTCCGGCGCCGCGTACCTGGCTACGCGCCCTGTGTCGTTCGCCGGGTCTAACACTGTGATCCGGAAGGATTCTCTTACGTCGCCGGATATCATCGTGATGGTAGCCGTACCCGCGCCGACCGCACTGATCCACTTCGTATATTCTCTGGGGGTAGCAAGGTTGACCGTGACGGGATTGTCATTATCGTCGTTGACGTCCACAACCCATGGGTCGGAGGTACTCAGCATGATGCTGTCCGTAATATTCACATCCGTGCCGCCGGCGATGGTGTTGGCCAGCACATTCCAGAAACCGGCCGTCTCACCGACAATTAGGGTGTTGCTCTTCATGCCCTGGCTGAATACGGCGGACTCTCCATCTTCGATTAGGTCAAGGCGGTAGCTGGTGATGAGCGGGGATTCCTCAACGACGCTGACGGAAGCGCTGCCGACAGCCGCGCCGTGCACGAGGGCTACGCTGTAAACACCGCCGCTGAAGGAGACTGTGGCGGTTGTGCCATGGGCGATCCGTTCGTTAACCGCGTCTTGCAGCCAAGCGGTTTTTGTCGCCTGAGAACCCTGGGCGGAGCGGGGGATAGCATACTCTCCGGCTTCGATCAGGCGTTTATCCGCGTCCAGATTGTATTGATCAGGATCGGGCTCGGATACGGTCTCAATATTGACTTCCACAGGATTGCCGTCCGTAGTCGTTACAGTGAACAGGCTGCTGAAATCCTCCAGCAATTCGTTTACGTTCACGTCGGGATATTTTTCCTGAAACGCGGCGATAAAAGCGTCATTCAGCGTAATGGTAATGGCCGGGGTTTCCCCCGCCTCTGTCGCCACCTTGATTTCCTCTGTTTGAGCGTTGGCCGCCAGAGTTATTTTCGCTTCGTTGACGGTTTGCAGCGTGCTGACGGCGGCATCAATGATAACATTGTCCGTAACCTGCACGTCCACTTGACTTATCGGCGGCGCCTCGGCTGCAGCGGCTACCGTGGCGGCGCTTTCCAGGACGATTTTTGGCACGAGGGAGTCTTGGCCGCCAATATGCAGCCGCGGACTGGTATCAGGCGAGTTAACATATATGGTGCCTTGGAAATTCACGTTATGGAAATCTATGGATTGAGAACCGCCGCCGTTGATATGCGTCTCCCCTTTGACAATCAGGGCGGCCAGACCGGCGTTTCCGCCGCCCACGCCGGAGGTTACGGTCAGGCTTTCGTATTCAGCCGCTCGCAAGGACGTGAGGGAGGGCACGGCAAAAAAAGCGGCCGCGGCCGTTTTTTCCGCTTCGTCAGCGCCGGCCCCGATCAAATAGGCGCCTTTTTTCGTGACAGTCAGTACGCCGTTGTTTTCTGTATATGAAGCGGAAGGTTTGTTGCCACCGCCGCCGCCGCCACCACCACCACCACCACCGCCTACGGGCGGAACGACCGCCGCGCCGCCGATGGCGGAAATCACGTTTTGTAAAACGGAAGCGGAAGTCACAGTCGCGCCGCCAAGCGCTACGACGCGAGTCAAGGTTTTACCGGCGAGGAACGACTGAACCGCGGAGGAAAGAGCGCTGTTATCCGTCAAAAGCAGCGGAGCGCCGGCGATATAGGCGGCGGCAGTCAGGGCGTCCACCAAATGGTTGTTGGCCCCGTTGGCCACAAACAAACCTTTGCTGTAATCCCAGCCGCTTTCAAATTGTTTCAGCACCGCCAGGTTCGTATCATAGCGCGTAGCGCCGCCAAGCCGCATGGCGCCGGGCAAAGCGGTCAGGAGGCTCTCGCTGATAACCCCCGCTCCGCCGACGGCGTAAGAGGAGCTGATATTATGAGCGCTGATGAAAGCAGCGGCTGAATCCGGGAGGGAATTGGGATTGGTAAGTAAAATGGGCCATCCGTTAGCGGCGGCTATAGAAGCGACCGATAAAGCGTCCGCGTTGGAGTAGGCCGTCGCGATAACGACAGTGCCGACAGCGGCGCGTTTGGCGATTTCCTGCGCTATATTCGCGGCTGTAGCGAATCGGTCGGCGCCGCCCAGCGGCACGACTACAGCGCCCAGGGCCCGCACGGATTCCTGCACAGCCGGAGTAATCACGCCATTACCACCAGCCAAGTAAACGGTTTTTGCGCCCAGACGCTGCAATTCCGCCGCGGTGGCCGGAGTCAGCCGCCCGCTTTCCGTCAGCAGGATGGGAGCGTTCAGGATTTTGGCTAACGGCGCCGCCGTCAGAGCGTCCACCAAGTTGGCGTCGGCTCCGCCGGTCAAAATTGCGTTCTCCGCAGTCGTCCAGCCGGCTTGAGAAATGCTGACCGCCGTTTCGTAGCGGTTGGCGCCCGCCAGTCTGTCCGTCGGCGTATCCGTCGCCGCCAGCAGCGGCAGAGGTTGCAGCAAGAGTAGCAGGGATAAAATGATCGCCAACCCGGTTTTTTGTTTTCGCATGGTCGTAAGGTCCCCCTTTTTTTTGATCAAATCAGTCTTCAAAAACCTCCCCCATGTCCGGACGCTGCGGCGCAAAGCGGCATAACTCCCGCGATTGAGACGAGCAGACACACAGCGTGGGCATGTAACATTTTATGAAAAATGTTACATGCCCACGGAAACCCTTGTCCGATGAGGGATTGAGACAGCGAGACGTGCCGCGGCGGCGGGAAAGCCGACGGGGGAGGGATGCTGAAAGGCTGGAAAGAACCGATGATTAAGCGCCCATGTAACATTTTTCATAAAATGTTACATGGGCGCTTGGTATCTACACCTGAATTATACCATAGATTATACCACAGAACAGTATTATTCGGGTTACAAACTCAAAATTTTTTCTTTGACAGCCAATTATTTACAAATGACCCCGGAGGCCATACGTTGAGCGGCCTCCGGGGTTTGCTCGTGCAATAAAATTTGTAGGGGACGATGGCAATCGTCCCGTATAAGCCGGATCGGGCTCTTTTCTCTTTCCTCTCCTCTCTTTCCTGGTCACGCTACAAGTTTGCCGTGTTTGTCCGCGGTTTTTTTGAAAGCGATCATGCCGCCCACATCGTCGAGCATAACGATTCCGCCTTTCAAGACTCTGCATGTGGCAACGCCGAGCGCGGTGGCAATTCGCTCGGCGGACAGCGCGCCTTTACCCATTTTGTGTTGGACGATGCGCATGACGAGCAGCGCCGTGAAACAGATCAGGAAATGGGCGCGGATATGATCCGGATTCGACAGGAAGATGGGGCTTGCGTACAGATGCGACTCGGTCAGCACGAGTATATCTATTTCCTGAAGACGAACAAATACTCATGCGCCAGCAATAGGAAGTTACATTTGACGCTGTTCGTTTTCCAATACCCTGTAGCCTTGCAATTATGCTGCTCCTTGATGATGATCTCTTTGGTCTGGAATCCGGCCTCCTCGAACAGTTTCATCACCGCAAAACTCATCGGGATTACACACCCTTTTTTGCGAGTGTCCCCCATAAGAATAGCGCAAAACTTACCACGTTTGAGAACGCGAAAGCACTCTGTGGCCACTGTCTTCATCTGTGCAAGAAAGCCCGGCACGCCAAATTGGGAAAGGTCTTCCGGGATATCCTCGCTATAATGAATGATGTCGGCGTATGGCGGGTGCGTACAGACTAAATCGACGCTGCCATCTTTAATGAAATCAAGACATCTGGCATCTCCTTTTCGGATAGATACTTGTCCGGCTCCGGCCCGTTCAAAGTTGGTTTTTTCTGTGCAACGCTCAAGAGCGTTGCCATTTACATCAACGCCAATAATGTTCCGGCCTAATAACTTTGCTTCAACCAAAGTCGTGCCGCCGCCGCAGAACTGATCGAGAACCAAGTCCCCTTCCGAAGAATAGCGCAGTAATATGTTTCGGGGAATGTAGGGCGACCAGTTGCCGCGCCACTTCGCGTCGTGGGTAGCCCAATTGCCACGCTCCGGAAAACTCCAAACCGTGTTCATTTGCAACTCAAAATTGTCAGGCTCCCACTACTCATTGTGCCTCAATGTCAATTGCCTCAAAATCTGTCTGCATATAGTCATCTGATGACAAGACTATTTCTGACATGCGGTAAAGTTCTCTTACCTGCCGTTCAGCCTCAG
>JAISWK010000116.1 GCA_031270805.1 Gracilibacteraceae bacterium | reverse complement strand
ATATTTCCCGCGCTTGACCTCGCATCCGGCGTAGTGCATCGCGCCGATAAACTGCTCGAACACCATACCGGCGGAGATGGAATTGTCAATCAGTTCGCGGAGTCTGTCCTTGTTGGACTTCGGCTCTTTTCTGTCCTGCCAGTCGCGGTAACTGCCGCGCGACGGTTGAGGATTCTCCACGACGGACAGACCGTGTTCGGCGCAGAGATGGTCGCTGATTTGCCGCACGATTTTCATCGACCGCATGGGGTTTCGGAATTTTTTGTCGCAGTCAAGATTCACCGCCGAGAATACGCAATGGCAATGGATATGTTGCTTGTCCGTGTGAACCGCCACGACAAAAGCATGTCGCCCGGCGTGAACTTTTCGGCGAGTGCGTACCCAATTTCAAGCGCCTCCGGCGGCTCGATTTCGCCGGGCTTGAACGATTGGCGCAAATGGTACGCGATAATATCGCCCTTGTCGCGTCCGCGCCCGGTGTGTTGCTCGTAGAGTTGTTTCGCCAAAGCAAACTCATTCGCCGCAGTGAAGTAGTCACATCCATATGATTTCACATACTCATATCCGTTGCTTTTTTCGGGATTGTCCGCGTAGCCGATGGTGTCAATCAGCGTCCGCGTGACGCTTTTGCCCTTGCCCTTGTGGACGGGGCGAATCCAAGTCGTGGCCATAGTCCCTCCTTTGAAGGGGAACCACCCCGCCTTAGGAAAGAGAGGAGAGTAAAGAGGAAAGAGAGTTCTCGTCTCACTCTTTACTCTTTCCTATTCACTCTTTCCTCCCTTTGAAGGGGAACCACCCCGCCGCTTCGCGGCACCCCTCCAAAGGAGGGGAACCTCTCAGCTCTCAGCTTCACTGCGCCGTATTTTTTTCATATAGCAAGTACAACCCGTCCAGGGTGAGGAAATCATCGACGGTTTCAATCGTGCCGGCATGGGCGGCGATCAGTCGAGCCAGCCCGCCGGTGGCGACGACGCGGGCCTGGCCGCCTAATTCTTCCTGCATGAGCGTGACGATCCGGTCGACCTGGCCGCAAAAACCGTAGTAAATTCCGGATTGCATCCCGCTGACCGTATTTTTGCCGATAACGCGCTCCGGCCGTACTATATCGACGCGCGGCAGTTTGGAGGCGCGCTGAAAAAGGGCCTCGGTCGCGATGCCCAGACCGGGGGCGATGGCGCCGCCCAGGTATTCCCCCCGCGGGCCGAGCGCGCAAAAGGTGGTGGCGGTGCCGAAGTCCACGATGATGGCCGGGCCGCCGTACTTGGCCTGAGCGGCGACGGCGTTGACAATGCGATCCGCCCCGATTTCGTGCGGGTTATCGTAGTGAATGGTCAGCCCGGTTTTTATTCCCGGCCCCACGATCAAAGGCCGGACGTGGCAATAGCGGTCGGTCAGCCGCTCCAGGCGCGGAGTCAGGGGCGGCACCACCGAAGAAATAATGGCGCCGCTGATATCGGTAAAACGCCAGCCGTGGGAGGCCATCAGCGCCCGGAACAAAACGGCGTATTCGTCGGTTGTGCGGTCTTTGTGGGTGGAAACGCGCCAATGTTCACGCAGTTCGCCGCAAGTGTAAAGTCCGAGGACTATATTTGTATTGCCGATGTCAATGACAAGAATCAGCGGGCTGCCCGCCGCCATCAGGCCGTTTCCCCCGGGTTTTCCTGCGGCAGGATCCGCGCCGACTTGTTCTCCGGGCCGGCCAGCAGCACGAGCGGCCGGTGGGTGCGCGCTTCTTCTTCCGGGTAAGCGCCGTAGGAAATGATGATGACTGTATCTCCCACCTGCACGAGCCGGGCCGCCGCGCCATTGAGACAGATAACGCCGGAACCGCGCTCACCGGCGATAACGTAAGTCTCCAGGCGGGCGCCGTTGTTGTTGTTGACCACCTGCACTTTTTCCCCCGGCAGGATATCCGCCTGCTCGATTAGGTTCCGGTCGATCGTGATACTGCCGATATAGCGCAAATCGGCCTGGGTTACGGTCGCGTTATGAATCTTGGATTTCAGCATATGACGATACAATGCTCACACCTCCACAATCAGATTGTCGATCAGGCGCGTGCGACCGATAAAAACCGCCGCCAGCAGCACCACGCTTTTGCTGATGGCCGCGACCGGCAGGAGATCTTTTTTCTGCCGCACTTCGGCGTACTCCACCCGCCCGCGCGTCTCCCGCTCAAGGGCCCCGCGCAAAAAATCCGCCACCGCAGCAGCGTCGCGTTGGCCGCGGCCGATCAGTTCAGCCGCCGCTCGCAACGAGGCGTAAATCCCGGCGGCCTGTTTTTTTTCCTCCCAGTTCAGGTAAGCGTTGCGGGAACTCAGGGCCAGACCGCTCGGTTCCCGGACGGTGGGGGCCAGCCGGAGGCGCAGCGGCAGTTTGAGATCGGCGACCATCCGCTCGAGTACCGCGAACTGCTGGTAGTCTTTTTGCCCGAAAACAGCTTCG
Source organism: Gracilibacteraceae bacterium (assembly GCA_031270805.1). GTDB lineage: Bacteria > Bacillota > Desulfitobacteriia > Desulfitobacteriales > Syntrophobotulaceae > JAIRRL01. The sequence goes on along the minus strand of JAISWK010000116.1, from coordinate 24,437 downwards.
TCCGGCTGAACGATATTTAACAGTTTTGTCACTACGGTGGCTACGCCGGTAAAATGGCCCGGCCGGGCGGCACCGCACAGACCTGCGGCCAGATCGGCCACCTGCACGGTCGTCTGGCTGCCGGGCGGATAGATCTCCTGCGCCGAGGGCACAAAGAGCAGGTCGACTTCCTCCTGCCGGGCTAATTCCGCGTCGCGGCGCAGATCCCGCGGATAGGCGGCAAAATCTTCGCCGGGCCCGAATTGGAGCGGGTTGACAAAAACACTCATGACGACGTAAGTCCGCTCCCGCTCCCGCTCGCTCTCGTCGGCTGCGACCAGGCGCACCATCGAGAGATGCCCCTCGTGCAGGGCGCCCATAGTAGGAATCAGAACTACCTTTTTGCCGGCCTGCCGCGCTTTGCGCACGTTATCGCGTACACCATCCTCATACTCCGTGATGACCATCAGGCGATTCCTCCGCTAAAATTATTTCCAACCTTTCCCATACGGCGGGCGGGTAGGGCGTCCCCGCCCGCTCTCTTTTTTCCCGACCCAGCTCCAGGGCCAGCCGCCCCAGACCGCGGTAAAGCGGACGCAAATCCGCCGGCATCCGCTCAAGATGGCCGGCCGCCACCCCGGCGTCGCCGCGGGCAATCGGGCCGGTTAAAGCTTGGGGCAAGCCCAAGCGGGCAATATTGCGGCAGGAGCCGCTGAGGAGCGGCAGGAGCGAGGCCAGGGCCTCTTCCCCGTTGATGCCGGCCAGTTCAAACAGGCGCACGGCCAAGGCCGTCAGCGCGACGAGGTAATTGGAGGCGGCGACGGCGCCGGCGTGGTAAAGCGTCTTTTGTCCCGCTTCAATGCGGTGGGGGACGCCGCCGAGCAGTACGGCCAGCTCTTTTCCCTTATCCACCGCCGCCGCGTCGTCTCCCTCTACGCCGTAATGCGTGCCGGGCAGAATGGCCAGAGCCTGGTCAATATCGGCCAGAGACTGCAGCGGGTGCAGAGAAAGACAGCGCAGGCCCGGCGTCGGGGCAGGTGGAGCGAGAACAGCGGCGGGCAGGGAGCCGGAACAGTGAATCCGCCACTGCCCGGGCCGAACCGGCAGTCCCGCGGCGGCCTGAGCGATATATTCATCCTGCGTCGTGACGAAAATCAGGGCGGCGCGCTCCGCCAAAGCCGCCGGTTCGAGAGCGGGGGCGCTCAGGCGGCTGCGAAAACGGGCCAGCGAGGCGGCGCTGCGCGAGTGAACGCCGGCGCAGACATACCCCGCCCCGGTCAGCAGGATAGCCAGCGCGGTGCCGACTATGCCGGCGCCAACGATGGCAAAGGTTTTTTCCTCCGGTGTATTCATAATATTTCTAAAAATAAAAGCGCCCGGGAAAGGCGCCGCGTGAAACAGTCCAAATTTCGTCCTTTCCGTCTCGGTAGATCCAAGCGGCTGGGAATATTTAATATTATAATCAGACGGCCGTCGCGGTACGGCTCGTTCGGATGCCGTCCGCATACCCATTATAGCCGCGCGCGCGCCGAGTGTCAAGAATATTTTTTTTCTTCATTCCTTATCGTCAAGGCTTTTTTCACTTGAACCGTCGATCTTTATCACGAGGGCAGACTTTTTTCTATTATTATACCCGGCTTACCTGTTTACAGCAGGGTCTTTTCTGTGTTATACTTCATTTATGCTTTTCTGACGAAGGAGGTGCGCGGCATGAAAATTTCCACCAAAGGCCATTACGCGTTGCGTATGCTCCTGGATCTGGCCGAGCGCCAGGAAAACGGTTATATTCCCCTGAAAGACGTCGCGGAGCGCCAGGGTATTTCCAAAAATTACCTAGAGCAGATTGTCACCCTGCTGAAAAACACCGACGTACTCAAAACGACGCGAGGATTTCAGGGCGGCTATAAATTGGCCCGGCACCCTTCTTCTTATACGGTGGGAGACATTATCCGCCTGACGGAGGGGAGCGTTTCACCCGTCGCCTGCGTGGACGACGCCCTGGAGTGCGAGCGCAGCGACTACTGCCTGACGCTGGATGTGTGGCGCGGACTGGAACAGGTGATCACGGAATACCTGGACGGCATAACCCTGCAGGATATCATGGACAAAGCCTGCGTCCCCTCCCGGAAAACAGGATAGAGTCGCTTTCCCTCAACTGCTTGCATATGCGCTGATGCCGCCGGATGGAACCGCGCGGCTTTTTTCATGGCAAAAAACAGCAAAAACAGCGCCGCTTCGCGGCACCCCTCCAAAGGAGGGGAACCACCCCGCCACTCTGGACTTTACTTTTGCAATTCACCTTTTTAATTTTTTTTCAAAATTGCCTTGACAAAGGGGGGAGGCCCTTGTATAATCAATACATATAAAACATCTATGCTATGTATGCTAAAAGGAGGAAATCTTAATGTCCAAAATCGCCCGGAGTCTCACGGATCTCATCGGCAAAACCCCGCTGCTGGAACTCACCCGTTACAACGCGACCCACAATCCCGACGCCAAGGTCATTGCCAAGCTCGAATACTTCAACCCCCTTTCCTCGGTCAAAGACCGCATCGGCTACTCCCTGATCAAGGACGGGGAAGATCGGGGCCTGATCAAGCCCAGCACGGTTCTGATCGAGCCCACGAGCGGCAACACCGGGATCGCGCTGGCCTTTGTCGCCGCGGCCAAAGGTTATCGCCTCATCCTGACCATGCCGGACACCATGAGCGTGGAGCGGCGCCAGCTGATTGCGGCCCTGGGAGCGGAAATCGTCCTCACTCCGGGGGCGGAAGGCATGAAAGGCGCAGTGGCCAAGGCGAAAGAACTGCTGGCCGAAAATCCGGATGCCTGGACGCCGGGCCAGTTCGACAATCCGGCCAACCCGCAGATTCATCGGGATACGACGGCCGTGGAGGTCTGGGAAGACACGGATGGCGCGGTGGATATTTTTGTCAGCGGCGTCGGGACGGGTGGCACCGTGACCGGCGTGGGCGAGATCCTGAAACAGAAAAAACCCGGCGTCCAGATCGTGGCGGTAGAGCCTTTTGACTCGCCCGTCCTCTCGGAAGGACGCGCCGGCGGCCACAAGATTCAGGGCATCGGCCCCGGTTTTGTCCCGGCGGTTCTCAACCGCGACGTCCTGGATGAGATTTTCAAGGTAAAAAATGAGGAGGCTTTCGCCGCTTCCCGCGATCTGGCGAAAGCGGAAGGTCTCCTGGTCGGGATATCTTCCGGCGCGGCCGTTCACGCCGCCAGTGAAATCGCCAAGCGCCCCGAGAATAAAGGCAAAACGATTGTCGTCATCTTGCCGGACACCGGCGAACGCTATCTTTCCACCGTGCTTTACCAAGCGGGCTAATGGCCGGGTATGCCGCCGGCCGTTTGCTCCAGGCCGTCGCCCTTTTCTTCTGTATAACCTGTCTGGCCTATGTCCTGCTCACCCTGGCTCCCGGCGGGCCGCTCTCCACCCTGCGGGCCAACGCCGACATCAGCGAGGAGCAGATCGCCAAGATGACCGCGCAGCTGGGCCTGGACAAACCGGTGCTCGCCCAGTACGGCGCTTGGATCGGCAAGGCCTTGACCGGCGACTTGGGCACGTCCTTTCGCACATCCCAACCGGTCGCGGCGACTCTCAGCCAGAGGATCGGCCCCTCGTTGCTGCTGACGTTGAGCGCGTTGCTGGCGGCGGTACTCATCGGTATTCCCCTGGGTATCGCCTCGGCTTTGCGGCCGGGCGCCGCCGTGGATAAACTGGCTACGGCCCTCTCCTTTCTGACCTCGTCGATCCCGAGTTTTCTCCTCAGCCTGGGCTTGATTTTCATTTTTGCGGTCAAGCTGAAACTGTTGCCGGCCCAGGGGATGTTTTATGCGGGCAGCCCCCCCACCCCGGGCGCCCTCCTGATTCATCTCTTCCTGCCCTCGCTGATTATCGCCGGCAACATTGTGGGCGGTATCATCAAGCAAACGAAGGGCAGTGTGCTGGAAGTGCTGGGGGAGGATTTTGTCCGGGCGGCCGTCGCCAAGGGTATCGGCCGGCGGAGGGTCGTTCTGGAGCATGTTTTTCGCAACGCTCTGATTCCGGTCGTGACTCAGATCGGCCTTTTGACGCCGTTCCTGGTCGGAGGGGCCGTGGTCGTCGAGCAGATATTCAGCTGGCCGGGACTGGGCAGTCTCCTGGTCCAGTCCATTATCAACCGGGACTACCCGACCGTCATGGGCGCCGTCACGCTGATCACAGCGGCCGTTCTGACCTGCAATATCCTGTTGGACTTCATCTACATGAGGTTGGATCCGCGCATTACGCTGCGGATTCAATGACGGAGGAAAAATGGAACAGGTCGTGGCGGGGCGGCAGAGCGCAGACAAAACCCGCCGGCGCCAACAAAAGGCCTCGGGCGGGTTTTGGTCGAGGTATGCCCGGAGCAAAGCGGCCCTGCTGGGGCTGGGGGTAATTGGCCTGGAGATCGTCGTCTTTACCCTGGGGCCGGTTTTGTTGCAGCTGGATCCGTACACGCTGGGGCGGGAGTTTAATACGCCGCCGGGAGCGGGGCACATCCTGGGAACGGACGAGTTCGGCCGGGATCTGCTGGCCCGGCTGCTTTACGGCGGGGGGGTCTCCCTTTTTATCGGCATGGCGGCGACGCTGATCGGGATGGTCGTCGGTCTGCCGCTGGGACTTCTCGCCGGTTATTACCGCGGCAAGACGGAGACGGTGGTGATGCGGCTGGCGGATCTTTTCCTCTCCGTGCCGGAAATGGTGCTGATTCTCGTCCTGGTGGCGGCTTTCCGCCCTTCCGTCCCGGCTTTGACCCTGATCATCGGGATTATGTCCTGGCCGGGAGCGGCGCGCCTGATCTACGGCAACACGCTGACGGTGCGGGAACGGGAATACATTCAGGCGGCCAGAACTCACGGTCTCTCTGATCTCCGGATTCTGAGCGGTTACGTCGTCCCCAACGTCGTCTCCCCGCTCTGGATGACCATGCCTTTTCACTGCGCCAGAGCGATCCTGACCGAGTCGGCCCTGAGTTTCCTCGGAGTGGGCGTTCAGCCGCCTCAGGCCTCGCTGGGCAACCTGCTCTACGCGGCCCAGAATATCGTCGTCATGTCCTCCCGCCCTTGGATGTGGGTTCCCGCCGGGCTATGTCTGATCGCGACCGTAATCAGCATCAATTTTATCGGGGAAGGCATCCGCCAGGCTTTGGACATCCGTGATAATTTAGTCAGACCATAATTATTTTTTCAATAAAAGAAGGGGAGAATCGAGATGAAGAAGACCACGCGCCTGCTTCCGCTTCTGTTTGCGCTGCTCCTCCCGCTTTTCCTGGCCGCTTGCACCGCCCCGGCCGCCTCGCCGGGTACGCCGCCGGCCGCGACTGCAGATGACAAGGTCGTGACCTACGGTCTGTCGGCTTCCTGGGAAAAACTGCAGCCTTTCAATAAAACGGTCAGCGGCTGGACCGGCGGCCTGGTTGTGGACAAGATTTTTGATTCGCTGGTCTATGTCGGCGGCGACGGTACGGTCAGACCACGCAACGCGAACGAGTGGTCGATTTCCCCCGACGGCCGGGAGATAAGTTTTCGCCTGAATCCCGGGGCCCTCTGGCACGACGGGGAAAAAGTGACGGCCCGGGACTGGGTCTTTACCCTGCGCACGATTACCGACCCGGATTTTATCGTGGCTGATTTGGGAAATTTTAACATCCTGGAGGGCACGGCCGACAGCGGAACCGAAGTCGGGGAAAACTCGGTGGGCGCTTCCGCTCCGGACGACTACACCTTCGTGGTGCGCCTGAAAAATCCCACCACCCTGGAAGATTTTTTGTACAAAGTGCCCAGCCTCTTTCGCGTGCTGCCGGAGCATCTCCTGAAAGATATCGCGCCCGCTGACTTGGCGGCGGCCCCTTACTGGCAGGCTCCGGTCGGATCCGGCCCCTTCCGCTTCGTCAGTGAGATCAGCGGCAATACCGTGGAACTCGCGGCCAATAAGGACTATTACCTGGGGGCGCCTAATTTCGGCAAATTGGTTTTCAAGGTCATGGACATTTCCAATTTCGCTTCCGCCCTCCTGGCCGGGGAGATCGACAATTTCTATACCACCATCAGCACGGATGAGGCGAAGGCGCTGGAGGGACAGGCCGGCGTCGTGGTCAAGCGTTCGGGCACTCCGACCGGACAGATGGCGGTCATGCTCAACAACCAGGTATTTACGGACAAGCGAGTGCGCCTGGCCCTGAACCTGGCTCTGGACAAGCAGTTGATCATCGATCAGCTTTACCTGGGCGACGCGGAGGCCACGGAAAGCTATATTATCCCGACCAGCAAGTATTATAACCGGAGTTTGCCCACCGGACGCGATCTCGAAAAAGCGAAGACCCTCCTGGCCGAAGCGGGCTGGGATCCGGCGCGGGTCGTCACCATTACGGCTCCGGCCGGTATCCGGCAAAAAGTGGCCACGATCATGCAGCAGAATTTTGCCGACGCCGGCGTCAAGGCTGAGATCCAGGTTGTGGACACACCCACGCTTTACAGCGGCCTGACGGACGGCAGCGTGGAAATGGGCTTGTCCGGCTACAGCGCCACCCTCGACCCGATCTATATGAGCGACCTTTTTACAAACAGGCACACGACCTTCCTGCACATTACCGACGGGCGTTTTACCGAATACTACGAACAAATCGGGGTGGAACAGGACGAGGCCCGGCGGCTGCAATTAGTGCTGGAATACCAGCAGCTGCTTTATGACGAGCAGCCGATGATCAATTTGATCCATTCGTATAAATATTTTTGCCACTCCGACCGCCTGGGCAATATAGTACCCGAAGATACGGATTATTTCAACGAAGCGGCCTGGGAATGGACGGTTGAGTAGTGGCGGAAGCGCTCCTTCAGATCAGTGATCTTTCGATCTCTTTCGGCGGCGGGGCCGGGGAACTCCGCGCCGTCGACCGGGTTTCCCTGGCGGTGCACAGATCCGAAGTGCTATGTCTGGTCGGAGAGTCGGGTTGCGGGAAAACTTTGACCGCGCTCGCGATCCTCCGGCTGCTGCCCCCGGAAGCGAGACTGGGGGCGGAGAGCGAAGTCCGGTTCGGCGGCAGGGATCTCCTGCGCCTGCCCGAACGGGAATTAGACAAAGTGCGGGCTTCCGACATCGCCATTATTTTTCAGGACCCGGCATCATCCCTGAATCCGACGCAGACGATCAGCCGCCAATTAACGGACGCCATCCGGCAAGGGCAAAAGATTTCGCGCCGGAAAGCCCAGGCGGCGGCGCTGGCGGCGTTGAGCGAAGTGGGCATCCCTTCGCCGGAGCTGCGGTTGAAAGAATACCCGCATCAATTGAGCGGCGGGATGAAGCAGCGGATCATGATCGCCATGACTTTGGCCAAGCAGCCCAGCCTCCTGATCGCCGACGAACCGACGACTTCCCTGGACGTGACGGTGCAGGCCCAGATCCTGCATTTGCTGCACCGGCTGCGCCGGGAACAGGGCACGGCCATCCTTTTTATCACCCATGACATGGGGGTGGTGGCGCAGATGGCGGATCGGGTGCTGGTCATGTACGCCGGGCAGGTCGTCGAACACGGCGGCGCCCGGGGCGTTTTCCACCGGCCGGCCCATCCCTATACCCAGGGGCTGCTGCGGAGCGTTCCCCGCCCGGACAGAAAATACGAGCGCTTGAATGTGATCGAAGGTTCCGTCCCCCTGCCCGGCCAGCCGGCAAGTATGTGCCGTTTCGCCGAACGCTGCGGGTTTTGCCGCCCCCTCTGCCGGAGCGCGGCGCCGCCACTGACGGAGCGGGACGGGGCCTTTGCCCGTTGCTTCCGCTACACGGAGGAATGGTAATGAAAGCGGACGAACCGATACTGGAAGTCAAAAAGCTGAAGATATATTTTGGCCGCGGCGGATTCGGCGGCCGGCGACCGGCCCTCCGCGCCGTGGACGATGTCAGTCTGCGCGTCGGCCATACGGAAACCGTCGGCCTCGTCGGGGAAAGCGGCTGCGGCAAAACGACGCTGGGACGGGGGATACTGTGCCTGATCCCGCCGACCGCCGGCTCCATCATCTTCGGCGGGGAGGAAATAAGCGGTTTTTCCCAACGCCGGCTGAGAAGCGTGCGCCCGAAAATGCAGATGGTGTTCCAGGATCCGGCGACGGCGCTGAATCCCCGGATGCGCATTATCGAATCCGTCCGGGCGCCGCTTAAGGCGAACGGTTGGGGCCGCACCCGGGCCGAGCAGGCGGCGGCCGAGATCTTGGAGACGGTGGGACTGGGAGCGGAGCATTATTATAGATATCCCCACGAAATGTCCGGCGGGCAGCGTCAGCGGGCGGTCGTCGCCCGGGCGGTAGTTCTGAACCCGCAGCTGGTAGTCTGCGACGAACCGGTTTCGGCCCTGGACGTATCAATCCGGGCCCAGATCTTGAATCTGATGAAGGATTTGCAAAAGGCGCGCGGGCTCTCTTACCTCTTTATTTCCCACGATCTGAGCGTGGTGCGCTATATGTGCGATCGGGTGCTGGTCATGTACCTGGGCCGGATTGTCGAAGCGGCGGCGGCCGAAGAATTGTTTGCCCAGCCGCTCCACCCCTACACCCGGGCTCTGCTGGCGGCTGCCCCGATCCCCGATATCGATCTGCCGGCGCCAACCCCGCCGCTCAGCGGAGAGGCCCCCAGTCCGATCCACTTGCCGCCCGGCTGCCGGTTTGCCGCCCGCTGTCCGGAGGTCAGGCCGGAATGTCGCCTCCGGGAGCCGGAGGAAAAAATTTTGCCGAAAGGACGGATGGTTCGTTGCGTGCAGGCGGATGGTTCGATCTGTGCGGGCCCAGCCCGCTTGGGAGGTATAAAATGAGCGCGATCACTGTCGTCGACGCCGCTCTGGCCGCCGGCCGGCGGCAAATTGAGGAATTGAACCGGGAATTATGGCGTCATCCGGAAGGCGCTTTTGAGGAGTACGCCACGGCGGAAATTCTCAGCAGGGCCCTGGAGCGGGAAGGTTTCCGCCTGGAAAAAAATATCGCCGGCTTGCCGACCGCTTTTACCGCCGCCTATGGCGCGGGCGCCCCTCGCATCGCGGTGCTGACGGATTTGGACGCCCTGCCCGGCCTTAGCCAGCAAGCGGGGGCGGCCTCCCCCCAACCGCTGGCGGGACAGGAGTATGGGCACGGCTGCGGGCATAGCGCCATCGGCGCCGGGGCTTTCGCCGCCGTGCTGGGGGCCAAAGCCTGGCTGGAAGCGAGCGGGCGGCCCGGAACCATTATTTTTATCGGCTGCCCCGGCGAAGAAAACGGCGGCGGCAAGACCTACCTGGTGCGGGCGGGGGTGTTCCGGGATTTGGCCTGCGCTTTCACCTGGCATCCGGGCGACAGGAACGGCGTCGGGGCGGGCAGTATGAACGCCAATATTACCGCGGTGCTGCGTTTCAAGGGTACGGCGGCGCACGCCGCCTTCGCGGCCGATAAAGGCCGGAGCGCCCTGGACGCCGCCGAACTGACCAATGTCGGCGTCAACTATCTGCGGGAACATATCGCCCCCGACGCCAGAATACATTACGCTTACCTGGACGCGGGCGGCGTCGCCCCCAATATCGTCCAGAGCCGGGCCGCCCTGGTCTACAGCGTGCGGGCCCCCCGCCTGAGCGAAGCGGCGACGCTCCTGGAGCGGGTGGCGCAAATTGCCCGCGGCGCCGCTTTGATGACAGAAACGGAGACGGAGTATGAGGTGGCGGCCTCTTACGCGGATTATGAACCGAACGATGTGCTGTCCCGGGTCTTGAGCGACGCTTTTCAGGCGGCGGGGCCGCCGGCCTTTGACGAGGCGGATTTTGCTCTGGCCCGGACTTTTTTCCTCACCTTGCCGGAGCGGGTCCGGGCAGAGGCGCTGGCGACGGCCGGGGGGAAGCTGTCGGCCGAGCGGCCTTTGGACACGGCGGTGCGGGCCTTCGACCCGGTCGCCCGCTCCCGCCACCACGCCTCGACGGATTTCGGGGACGTTTCCTATGTACTGCCCACCGCCCAGGCCTCCTGCGCCGCCGCCGCCCTCGGCACGCCGCTGCATTCCTGGCAGTACACGGGCCAGGCCGGCGCCGCCATCGCGGACAAAGCGGTTTTGGCCGTCGGCAAAGCCCTAGCCCTGGCCGCCGTCAAGACCTTCGAGGATGAAGGCGTCCTGCGCGCGGCTTGGGCCGAGTTCCGCGAGCGCCGGGAGGGCCGTTACTTGAGCCTGCTGCCGGCGGACGCCGTGCCCCAACCGCTGAAGTAGATTGTGATTCTTTGGTTTACTTGCTCACTATATCTTACCTTACGCCTGTTGTCAAGCGAAAAGCATTGGCAGGCAGGACAAAATGGGGCGGTTCTATACAATGCATAATTCACAATTCACAATTGGGAGAGCGTAGGGGACGATGGCAATCGTCCCGAAAACCAACGGGCGGATTTCAATGCATAATTCACAATTCACAATTGGGAGAGCGTAGGGGACGATGGCAATCGTCCCGAAAACCAGTTCCCAGTTCCCAGTTCTCAGTTCTCATCCCTAATCCCTGAACTGATAAAAAATCTTATTTTCGGTTGAGCATTGCACCTTTTTATGGTATAGTAAAATAAGAAACTCAGCGAAAGGAGCGGGTATGGTTATGGAACTGCCGAAAAGGGAAAACAGTCTGGGCGCCGTCTGCATCGCGGACGACGTGGTGGAAATAATCGCCGCAATGGCCGCCGCGGAGGTGGAAGGCGTAGCCGGCGCGAGCGGGCTGGCCAGCGATCTCGCCAGTATGTTCAATAAAGCCGGGAACAAAGGCCGGGGGGTAAAGGTCGAGCTGAACGAACAGGAGGCGAAGGTGGATTTGTACCTGGCGGTCGAATACTCCCATTCGCTGGTCGCGGTGGCGGAAAAAGTGCAGGCGGCCGTGAAGAACGCCCTGGAAATGATGACGGGACTTGTCACAAAAGAAGTGAACGTACATGTACACGGTATCGTTTTCAAACAGGCGGAAGCCAAGGATGGCGCGCCGGTGTGAAGAAAATGCGACTGCGCTGGCCGTTCGGGCGGGACAAGTATGAGACGAGGCGGGACTTCGCTCTCGGCGCCCTGATCATTGAGGAAGCGGCCCTGCGGGACGTGGTGCAACGCTTTTGGGGGCGGGTCAGGGGAGTGACGCTCCGCAATACGCGCTTTGCCGACGAGGAAAAAGGACTCCGGGTGGAAATAACACTGCGGGCGAAGGAAAAACCGGCGCCGGCGGCAGTGGAGGAAAAGAACGCGGCCGTCAGGCGGGTGATTGAAACCTGCTGTGTCTTGCCGGTTGACGCGGTCTGCGTCCGCGTGGAGGAACCCAAGCGGCATGAGAAACAGTGACGACGACCGGGACATGAATATCCCGCCCGGCCGGCGCCGGGCGCTGGCGGTGGCGGCGCAGGCGCTTTACCAGGCCGATCTGACGGGAGCGGCGGAAATAATACCTGAACAACTTGCCCCCTGGTTAGAGGAATTTCATGTCACCGGGGAGAATAAGGAGTTTGTGAGCGAATTAGCGCGGGGAACCCTTGCTGTCCGGGCCGAACTGGACGCCGTGCTGGACTCCCGGGCCAAAGGCTGGCCCGTCGCCCGTATGAGCGCCGTGGATCGCAATTTGCTGCGCCTGGCTCTGTTTGAGATGTTTTATTGTGACGCAACGCCGCAGCGCGTCGTCGTCAATGAAATAGTCGAATTGGCGAAGGCTTTCGGCGGCGAGAACTCCAGCCGCTTTATTAACGGTATTCTGCATGTCCTCCTCCACCGGGAAGAAACGGCGGATGCGGGGGAAAAGAGTAACTAAATGCTTTTTTTGGGGATTGACACGAGCGCCTACACCACTTCGGCCGCATTGGCGGATGAAAAGGGCCGTCCGGTATGGGATGAGCGTCTGCTGCTGCCGGTTAAACCGGGAGAACGGGGACTCATGCAGTCGGAAGCCTTTTTCTGGCACGGGCGGCACCTGCCTGTCCTCTGGCGGAGTCTGCCGCGGGAGATGTGGCGGCGGATCGCCGCCGTGGGCGTGAGTACAAAACCTCGCTCCGCGCCGGATTCCTATATGCCGGTCTTCACAGCCGGCTACGGCGCCGCGGTGGCCATCGCAGCGGCGCTGGGCGTGCCGTTGATCGAAACCAGCCACCAGGAGGGGCATTTGGCCGCCGGTCTTTGCGCCGGCGCGGCTGCGGCGCTGACGGATTTTTGCGCCGTCCATCTCTCCGGCGGCACGACGGAAATGCTTAAAGTGCGCCATGAGGCGGGAAATTTTACCACGGAAATCATCGGCCGGACAGAGGACTTGCACGCCGGCCAGTTTGTCGATCGGGTCGGGGTGGCTCTCGGGCTGCCCTTTCCGGCCGGAGCGGAATTGGAACGCCTGGCCCGGGACGCGGTTCCCGGGGCGGCCGCGCTGATTCCGGCCGCGGTGAAAGGCTGTAATGTCAGTTTTTCCGGCCCGGAAACGGCGGCGCGGCGTTTGCTCCTGGCCGGACGACCGCCGGCCGATATCGCCCTGGCCACGGAGGCCTGCATCGCCCGCAGTCTGACCAAAATGCTCCGCCGGGCGCCGGCGGGGATCGCGGCCGATGTTCTTTTCGTCGGCGGCGTGGCGGCCAACGCTTATTTGCGGGCGGAACTGCAGCGCCGGCTGCCCGGGTCGCGGCTGCACTGGGCGCCGCCGGAACTCAGCCGGGACAACGCCGTGGGCGTGGCCGTGATCGCGGCCCGGCGCCGGGCGGCCTGAAGGGGGATCTTGTGCGTGAATAAAGGCGGGAGGGAATGATGAGCGAAATCTGGCAAGGCGTGGCGGGTAAAATATTAGGAGTGGCGGTTATCGCGGCTCTGGCCCTCGCCGTCGTCTGCCTCCTGCTCTGGCTGCGGCGCCGGCGGGGCAATAAGGTGCAGGATGAGGAAGTGCGCGATATTCATTATCTGCGCAAAATGCGGCGGGAAGAATTGGGCCCCGTTTCCAGCAAGGTTTTTCGCGAATTGCTGGATCGCTATATTCCCCACGACCTCGTGCCCTACTCCCTCCAGTCCTCTTACCGCATGGATATCGACGCGATCTTGAATCAGCTGGCGACCACCGGCGGCGGCTTTGTTTTTGTCGGGGAGGTCGGCGCGGGCAAATCATCCCTTCTGCAACATATGGCTTATTCTCTCGGACAGAAAATGAACGGGCCGGACGGCGAACCGCCCTATATTTTTTGTGACCTGGCGGATACATACGCCCTGGAGCCGGTGCTGCGCCGCTGGAAGGGCGAGTTGGCCTCCAAGAGCGGGGCGACTGTGTTTATCGACAATTTTGACCGCTCCGGCATCCTTTCCGCCATGACTGTCACGGCGGCGATCGACCGCATTGTTTACTATATTCAGACAGAATTGGCTGAAAATGTAAACGGCCTCGTCATCGCCACCCGGCCGGATGTGCTGCCGCCGGACTGGAGCCAGAAAGAATGGCTGGAATTCGGCGGCGGCGAGCGAGTGGCTTTTTCTTTTTTCCGCCTCTGCCCTCTGAGCGAGCGCAAAATCCGCCTCTTTTTCCAGCGGGTTTCCCCTTCCAGTTCCAAATACGGCATCGACGAGTATCTCGTCCGGATGAAACCGTCGATTTTTGCCTGGCCGATGGCGCTGGACTATGCGGATCAACTGCTGCAGGGCTATGGCATCACGGGGCTGCGCGGCGTGGAAACCAGAGCGGAGACATTGAAGCGGATCATATACCTGCAGTTCAAACGCGAATATTTTGCCTACAAGGAACGTCCCGGCGCTTCCGTGGCCGAAGACCTGTCCCAGGACGATTATGTGGCTTTGGCTCAGGATTTTGTCTGGAAAATGATCCGGATCATGCTGAACAAAAACAGGGCCTATATCCTGAAGGAGGAAATAGAGTCCCTGGATACGCCGCGGTATAAGGGCCTGCAAAGCATGGCCGTCGCTTCGCTCATGCGCCAGGGTCTGCGCGAGCGCAAAAGAGATGGCGTGTACACTTTTGTCCACCTGGCTTTTTTTGAGCTGCTCGTGGCTTCTTACCTCCTGAACGAGGCGGGCTATGAGGAACAGTCCCGCTGGCTGCATCACAGAAAATTCAGCGGTATTCGTCTCTTCTATTATGAACTGCTGCGGCAGGCGGAGCTGGTGCCGGCCAGGCTGTGGGACGATCTGAGCAACTGGCGGGCCGTTCTGCCGGAGGATCCCGGGGTCACGGTGGAAGAAGTGGCTATTTACTGGCCCTTTGTGGATTCGGTTCGCTTTCAGCAATACTATTTTGAGCAGGCAGGCTTGCAGGAACTCGTTCTGTACGGGGAAGTCGATTTTTCCGATAGAGCGATTTCCAATCTGAAGGATATTGAAAAACTGGGCCGGGTGGAATACCTGGACGTGAGCGGCGCCCCCGTCCGCAGTTTGCGCTCGCTGCTGCGTCTGCGCGGGCTCAAGGGGCTGGACGCCCGCAATACGGAAATCCCCTGGCATAACAACCTGCTGCTGCTGGAGGAATTGCCGCTGGATACGCTGGCCATATCGACGAACTCGCCCGGGCTGTTTGAAAAACTGATCCAATTGCCCTTGCGGCGGATTTTTATCGAAACGACGGCTTACAGCGATCTGCACCTTGATATCTGGCGTGCGCGTCAAAGCGGGCGCTTCGTGGCCCCGACCAGGCGCACCCGGCTGGAAGAGATGGAAAAACGCTGGCTCCTGCCGCGAACGGTCGCGGAAATCCCGATTCTCAGCGCGGTATTTGAGTTGGAGTGGGAATGTTTCGACAAGATAAAAAACGCGGATGTGACTTACTGGAACGCGATGATGCTGGCCTCCTGCCTGTATAATGAAGACAAGACGGATAAAAACGGGGAGGGTTACGAGCTGTTCCGCCGTCTGCTGCCCTACTTGAACGACCGGACGGATCAATTGGGTATGCAGTATCATTATCAGTACGGTCTTGTGCTGTTTCAGCGGCGGGAGTACGAGGAGGCGCTTTTCCACTGGAAACTGGTCTATGAAAGCTCCATGGTAGGACTGGATCAGAAAGTGCGCGACGCGGTGGGCAATCATATGGTGAAGCTGTATTGGCAATGCGGCCGCCAGGCGGAAGCGGAGCAGATCTGGGCGGAACTGACGCTGCAGAGGGCGATGGTTCCCGAATCCGTCGAGAAAAATCACTTGGACAAAAGGTATAACCATAGCGCCCAGCTGCTGGAACGGAAAGACTATGAGGATGCGGAGGATTATATCCGGGAAACGCTGCAGATGACGAAACGCTACGAGGGCGGCGACCGGGCTTCGGCCCTTTTCTGGCAGTACCACCTGCTGGTCGTCCTTTACAGTCGCACAAACCGCGTGGACATGACGCAGCCCTATTTTGAGCAGATGGAGGCTTTGCTGCGCCAGATGGAAAAAGAAGAGGCCGGCGATGTGAACGTCGCCCGCAGCGCCTGCCGCACCGAGATCATGAAAACGAGATGGTGGCAGCAGAAACACGACGAAGCCTATATGTACGCCATGGAGATCCTCGCCGCCCCCAATGAGAACAGCGACGCGCGCGAAGCGGCGCGGGTCATTGTCGATCAATACCAGGTCATGCAGCGGACAGAGGCGATTTGAGGCGGCGGCGTGCCACGGCGGAATGACGAGAATGACGAGAATGATGAAAATGATGAGAATGATGATGTTGACGATGGAGACGGAGACGGAGACAGGGACGGGGACGGAGACGGGGACAGAGACGGAGACCGAGATGGGGACGGGGACGGGAGATGAGAACGAGGATGATGAAAAAATCAGATGTGTATTTCACGGATTTTAAGGCAACAACGACGGAAAATCTCCCGCAAAAACTGGCCCGTCTCCTGCGCGTGGCGGATATGCCCCGGATCGACATGCAGAACAAATTTGTCGCCGTCAAACTCCATTTCGGCGAGCCGGGCAACCTGGCCTATCTGCGGGCCAACTACGCCCGCGTCGTCGTCGCGGAAACGCAAAAACTGGGCGGGCGGCCTTTTGTCACCGACTGCAGCACGCTCTATGCCGGCCGGCGCAAAAACGCGCTCGAACACCTGGAGACCGCTTATGTGAACGGATATAACCCCCTGACCCTCGGCTGTCACGTCATCATCGCCGACGGACTCAAAGGGACGGATGATATACCGGTGCCCGTGCCGGGCGAGTTTGTGCGCGAAGCCCGGATCGGCCGCGCCGTGATGGACGCCGACGTGATCATTTCGCTCAACCATTTCAAACTGCACGAACAGACCGGTCTGGGCGGGGCGGTGAAAAACCTGGGGATGGGCTGCGGTTCCCGGGCCGGCAAGATGGAAATGCACGACGACGGCCAGCCGGTCATCGATCCGTCCCTCTGCGTCGCCTGCGGGCAATGTGCGCGCCATTGCGCCCACGGCGCCATTTCCTTCGTCCGGAAGAAGGCCGTAATCGACGAAGCCCGTTGTGTCGGCTGCGGCCGCTGTATCGGCGTATGTAACGCCGACGCCGTCTCCGGGCGTTTCAACGAAACGAATGAAAGACTGAACCGCAAGATCGCCGAATACGCCCTGGCGGTCGTGCAGGGGCGGCCGCATTTTCATATTACGCTCGTACGGGATGTATCGCCTTTTTGCGACTGCCATTCGGAAAACGACCGCCCGGTCGTTCCGGACGTCGGGATGCTTGCTTCCTTTGATCCGGTCGCCCTGGACGCGGCGGCGGCCGACCTGGTGAACGCCCAGGCGCCGCTGGCCGACAGTCTGCTGGGCCAGGCGGGCGTTCGCCCCGGCACGGATTATTTTACCGCCCTCCATCCGACGACCAACTGGCGTTCCTGCCTGGAGCAGGGGGAGAAGATCGGCCTCGGCCGGCAGGCCTACAATTTAATTCGCCTTAAATAAATAAGTAAGTAATCAAACCGGAGGAGAAATGAAAAAAATCAATAAAACCCCTCTCTTGCTGGCTCTGGCGGCCGCCCTGCTCCTGGCGCCGGGACTCGGGGCGACGGAGGCCGTCGCCGATCGCTTATTCGGCAGCGACCGCTACCAGACTGCGGTCAGTGTTTCCCAGGCCGGTTGGCCCGTCGCCCGCAACGCCGTGCTGGCTTCGGGTCTCGACGCCAACCTGGTGGACGCCCTGACCGTGGCCCCGCTGGCTAAATTGCTGGACGCCCCCATCCTGATCACGGCGGGCGGCGCGCTCACGCCGGCCACCGCCGCCGAACTGAAGCGGCTGGATGTGGAAACGGTCTATGTGTCCAGCGGAGCGGGCGTCATCCGGGAACCCGTGCTGGCGGCGGTGCGGGCTTTGGGGGTGGAAGTCGTGCCCTTGGGCGGCAGCGACCGTTTCGCCACGGCGGCCAATATCGCGGCCGAGATCGCCAAACGCACGGACGTGTCCGCCGTGGTGGTGACGACGGCGTACAGCAACGCCGACGCCCTGTCCATGGCCTCCGTCGCCGCGCTGAACGGCTGGCCCATCCTGCTCACGGGCCGGGACGCTTTGCCGCCCTCCGCCCGGGATTTTATCGCCGGGCACAATATAAGCAATACTTATGTTATCGGCGGCAGCGGCGTCGTCAGCGACACCCTGACGGAAAGCCTCCCGAACTCCATTCGCCTGGGCGGCGCCGACCGCTATGGCACCAATTCGATCATTGTTACCTATTTTAGGACTTACTGGAAATACATGAAGGGCATTTATGTCGCCAATGGCGCGAACAATCATCTTGTTGACGCCCTGACCGCTTCTTCCCATATCGCCGGCGCGCCGCTGATCCTGACCGACAACCGGGAATTGTCGACGGAGATGCGCCAATTCATCACGAATACGCTTTCTTCCATCTATGAGATCAAAAAAGTCACGGGCCTGGGCGGCGAAGCCGTGGCCTCCGACGCTATCCTGCGGGAGGTCGTCACCGCCCTGGCCGGCGTAGCAGCGCCCTTGCCGACCGGCGGCGGGGGCGGAGGCGGGGGCGGGGGCCGTGCGCCGGCCCCCGGCCCGGCCCGCCTGGAAAAACTGGAGATAACGGACGCCGGCGCGGCGACGCTCTGGACGAGCAAGGCTGTCGCCACCCTGACGGACGCAGATTTGACCCTAAAGACTTACCTGCATGACGCGGCGCAAAGTACGGTTCCCGCTTTTAGCCTGACTTCCGAGCCCGGCGGTCTGGTACACCACCTGACCTTCAGCCAGCCGCTCAGCGCGACTTACTGGCTCGACGTCAGCCCGGCCGCAACGGCGCCGCTGGACGCCCAGAGCGCCCTCCATGAAAGATACATTCCCGATTACGCGCAGGTGGTTGCTTCCGGGGCGGAAGTGCAGGAAGCGATCGACGCGGGCAAAACCGTCATTACGGTCGACGCGCCGCTGACCCTGGCGGAGAGTTACAGTTGGCGCGTCGCCTCCGCCCCGGTGACGATCAACATGGCTGACGCGGCGGAAGTGGCCGCGGGCGGGGCCTTGAGCGTCGGGGCCGATATTACCCTGCTGGCCTATGCCGATTTAACCGTCACGGGCGCGGTGAGCATCAAGGGAGAATTGACCGTGCTGGAGACCGCGACCGTGGCCGGTTCACTGGCAGTGAACGGAAAACTGAACGCGGTCGGCGCCGTCACGGTTCACCCCGCCGGCGCGCTGGAACTGAACGGGCCGGCCGGCCGGCTCGAACTGCGCGGCGTCTTGACGACCGAGCCGGGCTCTCTGCTGGACATTAAGGCCGGGGCCGCGGCGACGGTGGCAAGCGGGGGTACGCTGACCGTGGCGGCCGGGACAAACGGAGATCTGGCCGGACAGATGGAAGTGCGCTCCAGGGGCGAGTGGGCGGATCTCGGCCTGGCCCCGCCGGCCAATCCCTATGGGTGGGCCTGGCCGGCCACCGCTCCGCCGGCCACCGCCCCGGACGCTTTTATCCGACTGGAGACCGGCGCGGTCTGGCGGGACGGCAGTCAGGGGCTCGGCCCCAACTTGCAGCTGGAGAGCGGAACCCTGACGGCGCGGCGCGACAGTCTGACCCTGGACGGCGCGGCGGTGGCGGCGGCTGATCTGACGATTCCGGCCCACTTGAGCCTGCGGCTGGAAGGCGTCGCTGTCCTCTCGGTGGCGGCGGAGCGTAATCTGACCGCAGTCGGGGCCATAGAGCCAGAGCGGAATGCCCGCCTTGTTTTGCGGAGCGGGGCCGCCGTCTCCAACCCGGCTCTGAGCAATAGCACGAGCGATCCGGTCACTTACATGTATAACGCGGGCGGCTGGGCCAGACTGTCTGGGGCCGCCACCCTCGCCGTCCAGGCTTTCGGCCCGGCGGCGGCGGTGCATTACACCCTGAGCGGCCCCGAACCCAGAGACATTGATTTGATCGCTATTGACGGGGCGCCGGTCACTCTGAGTGAAACTTGTGACATCGGAGCGGCTGATCTGGAAATAAGAGGTAACGGGGAATTGATCGTGCCGGGCGGACGTGAACTGACGACGACCGGGACGGCGACTGTTTTGCCGGCGGGCGTCCTGACCGTGAACGGGAGCCTGACGGCGCCGGCCGCGCTGGACCTTTCCGGGACGGCGCATCTGAACGGCCGGGTACGGGTAAATACTGTCGCCGCTTTTGCCGGTTCGGCCCTGAACGTCGGCGGAGCGGGCGAACTGACCGCCGAGTATATCAATATTGAGTCGAATGTGACCGGCGCGGTGAACGGCGCCGTGATCGTCGGCGCGGTAATCAGCAACAGCGCCGACGTCTGGCCCTGGGAAAATAACGCCGTTGGGGCCGTAACCGTACCGGCCGCGGCCGTCGCTTGGCACCGGGGCGATCAGGCGACGGGCGCCGGCGGTTACCTGCGTTCTTCGCCCGGGGCAGTGATCACTTTTCGCCGCGGGCAGATTGTGATCGGCGGCACGGCCACGCTGGAGAAAACCATGACTCTGCCGGGCGGGGTCAGTCTGGCCGTCGGCCCGGATAGCACCTTGGTGCTGGGAGACAATCAGGAACTGCGCTTGGAGGCCGGGGCGAGCCTGGTCGGGCGGAGCGGGGCCAATCTGAAGATGGGCGCCAACACGCTGGTCAGCGGCGGCCTCCTGCTTCCGGCCCCGGCTCAGGGGACGCCCTTTGCTCCCCATGATTTGTATTATTGCAACGGGACGAACTGGAGCGGGATAAGTTCGGCTATCGCCAACCATTACTCCGCCGCCCTTGGCTATGACGGAGTCAGTTATACCGTGACGGAGGTCTTTATTACCGGCGAGGCCGTCATGGAGTCTGACCTGGAATTGCTCGACCGGCTTTTGATCAAGGAAAAAGGCCACTTGACCCTCCGTAATAACGCCGTCCTCACCGTCGGGGCCGGGCGGCTGCTCGAGGTCGCGGGGGCCCTGACCATCGAGGCCGGGGCGGAGCTGGACTTGGCCCCAGTCGGGGCTGAGGTGGAGATAAAAGGGGTACTCCGGGCGGCCGGCGCAATTCGGGGGGACAATACTATCCGCCTCGCCGCCGCCGGGGCCTTGTACAATGAAAATGGCAGTCCGCCGGCTTTCTGGGCGGATGGCGCCGTCGCCGTCGAGTTAGGCGCCGGGGCCGCGTATTACGAGGGGAACACGCTTATCGCCGGCGGCCGGGAAGCGATCGTCGCCCTGAATTCCGGGGCGCAACTGCGGCTGACCCGGGACGCCTTCGCTCTGCAGGCGGGGGCGGCCGCCGTGAGCGCCGAAAAAACTTTTGCCTGGCCGGCGGCGCTGGCGGTGGCGGAGAACGCGGTTTTGACCGTGAACGGCCGCCTGATCCGCGGCGACAGTACCGTCGTGGACGGGAGAATTGAAATTGGCGGCGAGGGAGAGATGGAGATTTCCGCCGGGGCGACATTGCGGAGCGACAACCCGGACGGCGGGTTGATCCGGGTCGGCGGCGCTTTGGCCAATATGAACGGCGGGGACGGAAGCGGCGTCTGGGACACGACCGGCGCCGGCGCTGTCACGCTGGAGTTGCTGCCCGGCGGGAGTACGCTGTTCGGGAGCCGGCAGCTGACCGGCCCGCCGGAGAGCGACCCGGCCTTTATCCTCGCGAACAACGCGGTTTTGCGCCTGACCCAGGCTTATTACGAACTGCGGGGCGCGGCGGAGGTCGCCGCCGGCTTCAGCGCGGATTCTCCTCTGCGCCTGAATAACGCCGAGCTGCTACTGCCGGCGGATCTCGCTTCGCCGGTGACGCTGCTGGATGTGACCTGCTTGGAGGATACGACCGGTAGAATCAGGATCGGCGCCAATACGACCTTGGTCGTCGCCGGGGTGATCGACACGGGCGTAGCCATAACCGGACAAGCCGGCGCCCGCCTTGAATTCAGCGGCAGCGGGCGCTGGGGTTCGCTGACGACTGACCAGGACTGGGATCCCGCCGCCAATGACGGCGGCGGCGGCTGGGTCGACGGGTGAGTGCGCCGCGACTCCAAGAGTAATGGCGCCCCGAAGGGAGGACAGATCATGGAAGCGTACCGTTTTCAAGACAAAAAAAGCGACAAGTTCTGGCGAATCGAGCGATCCGGAAACAGCTTCGCAGTGAACTATGGCAAGACGGGAACCACGGGCAGGTATCAGGTCAAAGAGTTTGGCGACGCCGAGGAATGTGAAAAGGAAGCGAGAAAACTGATCGCGTCCAAGGTGAAGAAGGGCTATCAGCCCTATGCCGATTTTGACGCGGACAGGCAACTCTATTTTGACGACGAGGAAATCGGTTTGCACCCGCTGACATCGCACCCAAGGTTTCGGGTGCATTTCACCGATGATCTGTATTATGACTGCGGGGATGAGGAGGCGCCTTTCGGCAGTGACGAAGGCTCGGACACGCTGGCGCATATCGTGGAGGAGATCCGCAAGGGCAAGGCTCTCGACTTCGCCGCGTTCCCGAGGAAACTCGTGGAGGAATATTGGGACATGACCTATCGGCCCGTAGCCGATTTGTCCCGCGAAGTGGTGGAGGCGCTCGCCCAGAGCGATGAGATGAACCTGAGCCAGAGCGACATGGTGACCTACGCCGTCGCCTTCGCGCAGATCAAGATCACCGGACGAATCGACCCCGCGCTGAAGGCCGCCGCCCTGAACGCCATGCGGCGCATGGAGACGACGGCGGAGATTTTGGGCTGGAACAAAACGGGAAAGCCGTCGGAGATCATGACGCTGGCGATTGCCGATTTGGAGCGGTTTGACAGCGGAAGCTGAGAGCTGCTCTCCTCTCTTTCCTCTTTACTCTCCTCTCTTTCCTAAACCGAGGGATTGGGTTGACATTTGCGGGTTTTGGCGCTAAAATTTGAGCAGGCAAAGTTCGCGTATAACGGTGTACGGCAAAATACGCCCGCGCGAGTTGGAGGATATTGATGCCTGAATTACCGGAAGTGGAAACCATCCGGCGCACGCTGGCGCCGCATGTTCTCGGGCAAACGATCAAAAAAGTCCGGGTTAACTGGCCGGGTGCTTTTGTTTTGCCCCCGAAACTGACGCCGGCCCGGGCGCTGCGGGAACGGGAGATCGTCGCCCTCGGCCGCCGGGGCAAATACCTGCTCTTGGAGCTGGACGACGGCGCGACCGTCGTGGTGCATTTTCGCATGACCGGCGCTCTGGTCTACTATCCGCGGGCGCGAGCCGGGGACGCTCACACCCATGTAGTCGTCAACCTGACGAACGGGCAGCTGCACTATACCGACCAGCGCAAATTCGGCCGCCTGCAGTATGTGCCGGCGGGAGAGCTGGCCACGCTGGCCTGCCTGACTAAACTGGGCCCCGAACCCACCGGCGAGGACTTTTGTCTCGAATATTTTGCCAGAAAGCTGGACGGGAAAAAAACCGCGATCAAAGCGGCCCTGCTGGATCAGACCATCGTCTGCGGTCTGGGCAATATCTATGCGGACGAAGCGTTGTTCCGGGCCGGGATTCTGCCTTTTCGCCCGGCCGGCACTCTCCGCCTCTCCGAAGTATTCCTGCTCTATGACGCGGTGCGCCTGACGCTGACTCAGGGCATCGCGGCCGGCGGGACGACTTTTCGCGACTACCGGGACGGGGACGGGCACAGCGGTTCCTTCCAAAACCAGCTCCGAGTCTACGGCCGAGGCGCCCAACCCTGCCTGACTTGCGGGCTGCCCCTCCACAAAGTCCGGGTGGGCGGGCGCGCCAGCGTCTATTGCCCCGGCTGTCAGCATTGAGATGAGTATTCTGACGGTGGAGGCCCTGAGCGCGGACGCGGCGGGAGAGTCTCTGTGGCGCGATCTGAGTTTTCGCCTGGAAGCCGGTGAAAAAGCCGGCCTGGTCGGGCCGAACGGCTCGGGGAAGACCACTTTGCTGAAAATCCTGCTGGGCGAACTGGCGCCGACGGGCGGCAAAGTCCAGCTGACTGTCCGGCCGGGCTACCTGCCCCAGGAACCGGCGCCGGGGGAGGAGGCCGCCACGGTCTGGGAGAGCCTCCTGAGCGAGCGCAGCGATATTCTCGCCTTGCGGACGGCGTTGCGCGCGGCGGAAGAAGCCCTGGCCAGCGCCGAGAGAGAGGAACCCGCCCTGCTGACCTGCTACGACGCCTTGACGGCCCGCTACGAAGCAAAAAGCGGCTACGCCCTGGAAGCGGATGCCCGGCGTATTCTGGCCGGTCTGGGTCTGGCGGGCGCGCAGGAGGAAAAATGCGGCGCTCTGTCCGGCGGGCAGAGAACCAGGCTGGCTTTGGCCCGTTTATTGCTGCGCGCTCCGGAACTGCTCGTCTTGGATGAACCGACGAACCACCTGGACATGGAGGCGCTGGAGTGGCTGGAAAATTTTCTCACCGCCTATCGGGGGGCCGTACTCGTCGTTTCCCATGACCGTTATTTTCTGGACCGGGTGGCGCGGCGCGTTTTCTGGCTGGAACACGGCGCGCTCCGCCTTTACGGCGGGAATTATTCCGCCGCGCTCTTGCAGCGGGCGCTGGAAAAGAAAACCGAAGCCCGGGAGGCTGAGCAGACCGCCCGCAAGATCGCCGGGCTGGAAGAGTATATCCGCCGCCACGGCGCGGGGATCAAAGCGCGGCAGGCCCGGGGCCGGGCTGGGCAATTGGCCCGCCTGACGCCGCCGCCGGCGCCGGCGCTGGAAAAGAAAACCGAAGCCAGAGAAGCCGAGCAGACCGCCCGCAAGAAAAAACCGCGTTTTCAGCTGACAGGCGGCGGGCGCACCGGTGAGATCGTGCTGACGGTCTCCGGCCTGACCGTCTCTTACGGGCCCCGCCCCGTCCTGCGCGATATAGATTTTACCCTGCGCCGCGGCGAAAAAGCAGCCTTGCTGGGAGCGAATGGCGTGGGAAAAACGACTTTTCTCCGCGCCCTCCTCGGCGCGACGCCCTACAGCGGCCGGATTGAGTTCGGAGCGAATGTGCGTCCGGCCTATTATTCACAGGAATACGAGGAGGGCGGCGCGGAGGGTACGGCAGACTGTGTGAAAAAGGGAGTCGTAGGGGCGCGCATTGCGCGCCCGCAGAACAAAATTGGGGTCA
>JAISWK010000104.1 GCA_031270805.1 Gracilibacteraceae bacterium | reverse complement strand
GCGGCTAATTGTACTTTGAAAATTAACTCTGCCGTTGGGGGGTTTTGTTTGGGGCGCGCTTGGCGCGCCCGTGTCCCCCTTTTGTCCGGGGGGCGCGCAATGCGCGCCCCTACGAGATTCGGGTTGTTCAACCGTTGCCGAAGGCGTAGAGCTTGCTCTGCTCCGTCACGCCGGTGAAATCATCGTGGTAAAATGCAATAATTCCAAGATTCGAAAGGGGCGATTCCCACCAAATTTATTGCGGCGAAATCTTCATCGGACACTTTTTTGGCAAATTCGTATTCGGTTTCGTCGCGGACGCAAACCACTTTAAGCCCCTTGCCCGTTCGAGTTGTCCCAATCAAGTCAACAGCGGTTTGAACATCAATCAGCGGTCGTCCTTGCCAATTTTTCGTTATATAGCAAAACAAGCGATGCTCTATTTTATTCCATTTTGATGTTCCTCTCGGAAAGTGCGACACAGAGATTTCCAAGCGTGTGCGATCCGCGAATTGTTGAAGTTGATACTTCCACATTCTGACTCTGTTGCTGTTGCTGTTGCTTTCGCCGCAATTGCAAGTAATATACAATCTTTTCGTCTTCGGAAATGTGTGTTTGCCAACTGTATCCCACCAACGCGAAACGCTTTCAACCGCGAACTCACTCGTGTCATGACGCGTACCCACATTGACGAAGCCTGTGTTGTTGTCGACGATATAAATGCCGTAGGGCGCAATTTTCCCGAGTTCCTCGATGGGAAAGTCGTGGTCAAGTGCCTTTCGCTTTCGCGACACATTACAATCCACGAAAATCACAGGATCGCCCTTTTCCAAAAATACGGCGGCGGTTTCGTTTATGTATTCGAATCGGGCGTTTCTGTCAGGATAGGGATCGCCGACTTGCATTTTCTGATTGACTTGCTTGCTGTAACCCATCGCAGCAAGTATTTTACCTATAGTGACATGACCCACGAAAATGTCGATTTTCTCCAACTCCGCTTGTATTTTTCTTAAACTTTCGGTTGTGTAAGACCCATGTGAACGCATGGGATCCTCGAACGTTTTGCCGTCTACGATTTCGCGGATTTTATCCTCAATGTCAGGATAATTCAACTCCGTAAACTTAGGCCCGCCTCCGCTTTTGCGTATTTTTCCTTCGATCTTGGCGCCGCTGTTCAGTTCATCAATCGCTTTTCTTATTGTGGCTCTTGACATGCCGGAAATACGGCTTACCAAACTGATGCCCCCACGACCATACGATATAGCTTCACTCGCCAAGTATAATCGCCTTTGTCGCTCGTCCAACAACGGCAACATTCTCTGAATTCGTTCTTCCAACAATGTTTTCACCCCAAATTCCATATCTGTACTATTACTATACAGCATCCCGATTTATAGCGCAAGACTTTTTTAACGAGGAAGCAAGTGCCTTATATCCCCACGTAAGTTCCTTGGCGCTTTCTCCAAATTTAGGGCTGAAAAATTGTAAGCCCGCCTAATGACAGAATGGTTTGAAATGGGGAAAATATGAGGCAAGCGCGAAAAGAACAACGGGAACCGGGGGACGGGAGCTTGGGCGGAGGGAAAAACGAATACCGGGCGAAAGGGGGAGGATGTTTATGGCAAATTTTTCTAAACGCAAGCGCTGGTCTCCCTGGGCGGCGGGCGCTCTCACCGGATTGATCGGCGCCGCCACTTACACATTCCTGGGCGCCCCGCTCGGGGTTTCCGGCGGGTATGAGACTCTCTGCAGCCTTATCGGGCAGGCTTTGCGCGCGCCTTGGGCCGAGGCGCTTTACTTCCGTTTTGTCCAGCCGCCGGTTCTCGGTTTTCAATTGCTGCTTCTGCCCGGGATCCTGGCGGGCGCCTGGGCCGCCGCCGCTCTCTCCGGCGAGTTTGCCTGGCGCCTCCGGCCGGAGCGGGAGTGGACGGCCCGTTTTGGCGGCGGGGTCGCTTTCCGCTGGCTGCTGGTTTTCGCCGGCGCCGTGCTTATGGCATACGGGGCGGGTCTGGCCGGGGGCTGTACGAGCGGGCTCGCTGTTTCCGGCGCCATGCAGCTCGCGCCCGGGGCCTTCGTTTTCATCGCCGCTGTTTTCGCCGGCGGCATCATGACGACAATGGCCCTGTTTGGTCGGCGGCGGCAGTCATGATGAGCGTTATCCTCACCCTGGCGGCCGGTTTCGGCTTCGGTTTTGCTTTGCAAAAAGCCGGCCTCGGTCATTATGACCGCATTGTGAATCAGTTTCGCGGCAAAGATTTTACGATGATGAAGTTTATGCTCAGCGCCATCGTGACGGGCCTGATCGCCGTGTCCCTGCTCCGCCGCTTCGGCCTGCTCGAACTGACGGCGATTCCCGAGACGCGCCTGTGGGGCAATCTCGTCGGCGGGTTGCTGCTGGGCGCGGGCATGGGGCTGGCCGGCGCCTGTCCGGGGACGCTGCTCGCCGGCGGCGGGCAGGGCAACCTGGATTCCCTGATCCCCGGTCTGCTCGGTTTTTTGGCCGGCGGCGTTCTCTTTGGCCTGACCTATGACAGTCGGCCCGTCAGCGCCCTTTTTTTCCGGGCCGCTCCCGGGCGGATCAGGCTGCCGGATGTAACGCCCCTGGGCGACTGGTTCTGGGTTCTGCTGCTAAGTCTGGCAGCCGCCGCTTTTTACCTGACTCTGAGACGGCGGGAGGGTTGAGGCCTGCCCGCGCCGGCAAAAGGAGGATTACGGCCATGAAAACTACGCTGCTCTCTCTCTGCGCCCTCTGCGCGCTCTGCGCCTGCGCGCCGGTCGCGGCGCCGGCTGCATGGGCGCCGGGCGAGACGGTCACATTTTACGTGCCGGCCGATCCGGGCGGCGGGCTGGATACCCTGGCCCACGCTCTGAGTCCGTTGCTGACGGCGGAGGCCGGGCTGCGGGCCGACGTTCGGAACCGGCCGGGCGGCTGGCGCGGGCAGGCGGCCGGTACGGTGGAATTCACCGCCCGCTTCGCCCGCCGGGACGATGTCTTGCTCGTCGCCTCCACGCCGCTGGTCATGAACCACGCCCGCGTCCAAAGTCCCGGCCCGGAGGATTTGCGCCCCCTGGCTCTTTTGGGTGAGGATTACGGCCTGATCGCCGTTAGCGCCGCTTCCCCCTATGACAGCCTCGACGAGCTGTTGGCCGCGCTGAAAAACGACCCGGCGGCCGTGCGCTTTTGCGGCGGCGGGGCGGCCGGCGCCTGGGTGCATTTGAACGCGGCCCTGCTCGCCCGGACGGCCGGCGCGGATCCGGCGGCGCTGCCCTATACGGCGCTGGCGGACACCGGCGCGGCGGTGGAGGAACTGCATTGCGGCGCGGCCGACGCCCTGACCGCCGACATCGCTTCGCTGCGCCCGTGGCTCCAGACGGGGGAATTGCGTTTGCTCGGCGTATCCGCTCCCGCCCGCCTCACGGAGGACGCGGCCCTCCGGGACACGCCGACTTACCGGGAACAGGGCCTGGACCTTGTCCTCAGCAACTGGCGCGGCGTGTTCGCCGGCTTGAAAATGAGCGCCGCCGCCCAGATTTACTGGGAAAACCTCCTGGCCGAACTTTGCGCCGCGGAAGAATGGCGAGCCGCCCTGGCGGCGGAGGATATTTATCCCGTCTACGCCGGCGCGGCGGATTTTGCCGCGCGCCTCCGGGCGGAAACAGCTCTGTACGAGGATGTTTTCCGTCTGCTGCCCGAAGAACAAGCGCCGCTGATCTCAGCCGCGCCCGGATGCTGACTATTATCAACGGAGGTAAACACATGCAAACAAAGATTTCGCGCCGCGATTTTCTCAAAACCGCGGCCGGGGCGTCGGCCCTGCTCATGACCGGCGCGGGTCTCGGCGGCGTCTTCCGCTCCGCAGCCGCGGCGCCGACGCCGGAGGAAGACGAATGGGTGTACTCCTATTGCCGCAATTGTATCGCTCCCTGGTGCGGCATTAAAATCCGGAAGCGGAACGGCGTCGCCATCGGCCTGGAGGGTGACCCGGAATGGCCGATCAACCGCGGCCGCCTTTGTCCCCGCGGCAACACGAGCATTGACGGCCTCTACAATCCTTATCGGGTCAAGGCGCCGCTCAAGCGCACGAATCCGGTGAAAGCCATCGACAATGACCCCGGGTGGGTGGAAATAAGCTGGGAAGAAGCGATCGCCACTTGTGTGGATAAACTGTCGGCGGTGCGGGCCGACAATCCGAACAAGCTCGTCGTCGCCAGAGGTTTTGGCGCGATCTGGGACGATATGCCCATGTTCCGGCCCTTGTTCGGCGCCGCTTTCCCCACGGCGACCGCCACGGAAGTCAACGGCCCTCTCTGTCCCTTCCACTACGGCCCCCTGGTCGTCAACGGCAGTTTTACCTGCGCGGCCGACCTCATGCGTTGCAATTACCTCGTCACTTTTGGCGCCAATTACGGCGGCGATTTCGTCCGCGCCAACGCCGGCGCCGACTGTCTCTACACTTCGACCGCCTTATTAAACGAAGCGCTGGAGCGGGGCATGAAACTTTTCAGTTTTGACCCCCACGCCGGCGGCGACCAGAAGAGCAGCGGCGTCTGGATCCCGATTAAACCGGGGACGGATCTGCCGGTCGTGCTGGCGATGGCCGAAGTGATCATGTGCGAAATGGATACCCGCGACGACGAATTTGTCCGTTTCCGTTCCAATTTTCCTTACCTGATTAAAGCGGATGAAACCTATTGCCGGGATGCGGAAACAAATAAACCCCTGATCTGGGACGAGGCACTCGGGCGGGCGCTGCCTTTTGACAGCCCCGAACTCAGCGCGCCGGCTCTGACGGGCGTCTATACGGTCAATGGGGCCGAGACGCGGCCGGCCTTCTCGATCATCAAAGACAAGGTGAGCGAATTTACTCCGGAAGTGGCGGAAAGCATTTCCGGCGTGCCGGCCGGAACAATCCGCGAGGTCACGGCGGGATTGGTGCAAGCGGCGATGATCGGCTCCACGATTGAATTGGACGGGTTTACCTTTCCTTACCGCCCGGCCTGCGTGCATTACGGGCGCGGAACGACGGCGCACCGGGGCGGCGTGTATTTTATGTTCGCCGTCAATATCGTCAACACTTTGCTCGGGGCCCTGGATGTTCCCGGCGGCGTGGTCGGCGGCAGCGGTTTTGGCGACTTCCTTTCCCCCAATGAGGACGGCACGGTCTTGCCGCACAAATTCAAGGCGGATGAATGGGTGGACGACGAATTCAACTATCCGGTGCAGTCCTTCGATCTGGGCGAGTTTTACCCGCACCGGCACAGCACGCCCCATGTCGTCTGGCGGGCCATGCTCGACCCCCAGAAATATTATATTGACTTCGAACCGGAAATACTCTGGATTTGGGGGGCTAATCCCTTCATGAACAATATCGTGCGGGACGAGGTGGAGGAGGCCTTCCGCAAAGTATGGGTTCTGGATATTGCCTACAATTTTGACGAAACATCCCAATTCGCCGACCTCTTATTGGCCGAATCCAGCAATCTGGAGCGGGTCGGCTTCACGACAATGGTGGCGCTGGACCTGGACGGCAAGCATCGCGGCTGCACGGGCGTCAACTTCCGGGCCCCGGTGGTCGACCTCGTGTACAACACGCGCACGGGCGCTTCCGTCATCGCCGACATCGCCAACGCTATGGGCATGACGGCGCAGATGAACGGGATGTTTACCGCCATGGCCGCTTTTCCGCCCGGCTCCGTCACCCCGGCCGGCCCGCAGCCCCACACTTTTGAAGAAATGAGCGAGATGCTGCTCAAGGCCCTCTACGGTCAGGACAAGAGCCTGGACGATATTATGAAGAACGGTTCCTATTTTACCGCCCAGCCGTGGTTGGATCGGGATACGTACAATTATTACTATTTTCCCGGCCGCAGCACCCGCGTGGCCGTCTGGGAAGATCATCTGCACCAGAGCGGTCTGCGCATCAAGGGTGAATGTGAAAAGCACGGCATCACCGTCCCCGGCTGGGAGCTGGAAAAATATCTTGCTTTTTACAAACCCTATCCGGTCTGGATTCCCCATCCCGAGCATGAGGCCCCGCCGGAATACGACCTGTTCGCCGTTAACTGGAAGGTGGCCGGGCGTTCCATGGCTATCGGCGGCGTGACTCAGTCCGGCGTGTTGCGCGAGGTGCAGGCTTTTACCGATCCCAATATCGACACGATCATCATCAATGCGGCTACCGCCCGCGCCAGAGGATTGAGCGAAGGCGACACGGTGCTGGTGGAGTCGCAGTTCGGCAAAAGTCTGACGGGACAGCTCCATCTGACGGAACTGATCGAGCCCTCCTGCCTTGGTTTTGCCGGCAACTACGGGCACGCGGCCCCGCTCATGGGCAAGTATGCCCGGCGCGGCCTGAGTTACAACCAGCTGCTCTCGGCCAAGGACGGCAATTTCGACCCCGTCTCCGGCGGAATGGATAATACCGCGGCCTGCAAAATAAGCCGCCTGAAATGATGAAGCGAGGTGATCACCGTGCCCCGTTACGGGATGGTTATCAATTTGAAAAAATGCGTCGGCTGCAATGCCTGCACCGTTGCCTGCAAGGTGGCCAACGGTCTCGGCCCCGGTTTGTTTTACTCTTATGTCAAAATCGGGGAAACAGGTGTCTATCCCCACGCCCGGCGCACCCTGGAAACATCGCTCTGCAATCAATGCGCCAATCCGCCCTGCCACCGGGTTTGCCCGGTCGGGGCCACCCAGATCCGGCCGGACGGCGTAGTGACGGTGGACGGGGCCAAGTGCATCGGCTGCCGCTATTGTATGCTGGCCTGCCCTTATAATGTGCGCGTCGTTATTCCCACCGCGAGTACCGGTTACTACGACGAGGGGCTGACTCCCTACGAAAAAGCGCGCTATCCCGAACACCGCCGGGGGACGGTGGAAAAATGCGATTTTTGCGCTGAGCGGCTGGACGAGGGACGTCTACCAGCCTGCGCTCAGACCTGTCCGGCCAAAAGCCGGGTTTTCGGCGACCTTGACGACCCGGACAGCGAAGCGGCCCGCCTGCTGCTGCAACATGATTATTTCGTTCTGCAACCCGACGCCGGCACGGAGCCGAATGTCTACTACATCAATTAAAGGGAGGCGCGTCATGACGGAGAACATGAAAAAAAAGCCGATCCTGCTCGCAGTGGGCGCCGCGCTGGTGGGCATAGGCCTTATTTGCCGGCTCGCCCAGAGCCTGGGCTTAGTCGAGGTTGATTACCAATATTTTCCTTGGGGCGTCTATATCGCCGCGTTCCTGCTCCTGGCCGGGGCGGCTTCGGGTCTGATCTTCACGGCTTTGGCCGCGGAGCTGGGCTGGCTGACTCTGGCCCCCGGCGGCCGCTCCCGGCTTTATGGCGGCGCGGCGGGCCTCTACGCAGCGGCCGGCCTGGCCATCCTGCTTGACCTCGGGCGGCCGGAACGGGTGTTCAACATGGTTCTTTCCCCCAACTTCAGCTCGTGGATGACCTGGGATTTCATCTTTCTCGCCCTTACATTTGTGCTGGCTCTGCTCTGCCTGTTCCGGCCCGGCCGGGTGGCCGCGCGGCTGGCGGCGGCGGGGGCGGCCGGCGTCGTCGCCGTGGAAGGGCTTTTGTTCTGGGAAGCTCCGCTCACGCTCGCCCTTTTTCTGCTTGAGGCTGTGCTGGCCGGGCTGGCCCTTAGCCTGCTCATCGCGGCCGGGGAGCGGGAGCGGGTGCGGCGGGCGCTGCTCGTATTGCTGGTTTTGGCCTTCATTCTGAACCTCGGCGGTTTGGGCGGCGGTCTGTACGTCCCGACGGACACGGCCCTGCTCCTGGCCGGAGGAGCGCCGGCGCCGCTCTATTGGGGCTCGCTCTTGCTCGGTCTGATACTGCCCTTTTGCCTCCTGGCGCGGAAAAACCCATCGGCCGGGCCGACCGCCGCCGCCGTGATTCTCCTGCTGGGCGGGAATTTCGGCTTAAAACTCGCGACCTTGCTGGCGGAAGAGGCGGTGAGCGTCAGCGGGCGGATCAATGTCTACACGCTGGAGTGGACGGAGTGGGGCGCGGCGCTGGGCACGGTCGGACTGGCCCTCGTGCTGGCGCGCCTACTGCCCGCCCTGGCCGCCGGCAGGCGCGGGAAAGAAGGCGGGTATGAAAATTAACGCCGCCGGCCGGGCCGAGTTCAACTCGGCCCTCCTGGCCCTGCTCATCCCTCATTTTCTGCGCTTGCCCGACGGGGAATTCGTCGCCGCCCTTCGCGGCGACGAATTCCGGACGGCGGTCAAGGCGCTGAGCGCGGACGGCGGCGCCGGAGAGGACATCAGGCGCGGGGCGGCTCTGATGGCGACATTTATTGAGGAAAATCTGGAGACGGAGACGGCGGCCCTGCAGCTGACGCTGGGGGTGGATCGCACCCGGCTTTATCGCGGCGTGACGCCGGAATACAGTCCGCCTTATCCCTGCGAGGCCGTTTGGCGGACGGACGGGGTAAACGCCGCCGAAGTGATTGAGCGGACGGCGGCCTTTTACCGGCAACACGGCCTGACCCCGACCCCGCCTCTGCCGGAGCGGCCGGACTATATCGGGGTGGAACTGAGTTTCTATCGCTGTCTGCTCACCGAAGAGATCCTGGCCCGCCAGGACGGCGAGGAAAAAAAGGCGGCGGCCTGCGCGGAAACAGCGGATCATTTCCGGCGGGAGCATTTACTTTGGCTGCCGGACTTTATCGCCGCCGCGCTGCCGCTGGCGGAGACGGATTTTTACCGCGGTCATCTGCTGATGCTGCGGGGTTTCGCCGCGGATCAACCCGCCGTCTGAATCGCCTCAGCCAAGCGGCGCGTCCTCTCCGGCTTGCAGGTCAAGCAGGAGGTAGGCGGTCAGGAGACCCAGGCGGACATACTGGTCATTGAGATCGATCGCGAAGCGTTCCTCGATTTTGCGGATATGGTAAATGACGTTATTGCGGTGCATGTTGAGTTGCTTCCCCGTGGCGCTGGCTTTGCGCTCATTGGCCAGGTAGGCGTGCAGCAGGCGGAGCGTGAACGAGCCGTGTTTTTCATCGTCTTCCGCCAAAGTCCGGATAATTTCCGCCCAGAGGCTTCCGCCCGCGAGCTGCCGCGCCTCCCGGTTGGCGATCCCCGTCTCCAGCAGGTAGTAAAGCGTATAGTCGGCAAAACAAAAAACTCCTTCTTTTTCTGCCTCCCGCCCGGTCGGGGGAAAGGCGGCGCCAGCCAGCCGGCGGCCGTAATCAAGGGCGAGCGAGGCTTCGCGGTAAGCCGCCCCCATGCCGGCCAGCGTGGCAAAAGGCGTACTGACGCCGCAGACAGAGTCGTGTTTGGCACAGACGGCCCGCAGGCGGGAGAGATTCTGGTGCAGGCTTTCCCGGTTTTGCTCTTTGTAAAAATTCAGCACGACGATCTCGCGCCGATAAGGGACGCAGCGGGCGGCGGGCATGTCGCGGGCAATATCCAGCAGTACGCGCCCGACCAGGACGGATTCCCGCGGGGTGATTTTGTAAAGATCAAAAAGACCGCTGAACGGAATCGCCACCCGTCCGGCCCGTTCGCGAATCGTTTCCCGGCTCTGCACATTGTTTTCGATCAAATCCAGCAGCAGGGAATCATAAATATGGCTGCCGCTGCTATTTTGCCGGCGCTCATTCTCAAAATAAAGGTTCAGGATGGAAATCAGCACGCCGTACAAATCCAACAGTCCGGGCGTCGGGGGCCGGTGGTTGCAGAGCATGAGCAGGTGGGCGTGGGCGAAGAAGGTATCGCGGAATTTGAAAAAACGGCTGACAATCGGGTGGCTCATAAAAGGGAGTTCCGCCGGCGTAAAGACGACGGCGGAATTTTGCTCCAGCGCCGTGAAAGCGTTGTGTTTCTTCATCAGGCGGAAGGATTCTTCCGTGCGATAGCCGCGGCGGATAAATTCCTCGGCGAAATCATCGTTGGGGGCTATGTTTTTGCTGTAGGCGAGCAGGGCCATGCTCGAATCGGTCAAACAGAGGTAGTTGCCAAGAATATCCTCGGAAAGATCGATGAGATTTTGGGCGCTCTGATTTTGAATCAGACTAAGCTGCAGCGCGGCGGTCCAAGCGGCGATCCGGAAAAAGAAAGCCTGTGTCTCGTTAAAAAGCGCGGCCAGGCTTATTTTTTCCCGGATGACGAGGGTCTGGCTCAGCCAATCCCGCTGCCAGCGGCTCGTGTCCGCGCCGTCGCTCAGGCAGAGAGCGAAAAAAGGCGGCGCCCCCCGCCGGCGCAGGTCGGCGCTGTCGGCCAGCGCGGAAATATAAAGGCGGTCGCCGGTTATGTCCGCCGGGTTTTCCGGCAGGAGGGCCGGCTGGGAGAAAGAGGGGTTTTCCGCGCTCGGGACGCCCAGGTCCGAGCGGTAATGCCGTAACGCGTCCAGGATGCTGTGCCAGGTGACAGGCGCTATTTGCATGGTGTGATTCTCCGTCCAGTTGTTTGCGCGAATCATCTACCTGGTTTCCTTCGCCGCCGCGCAGGGCAAATCCTGTCAGCAGCTTGTGGCTTGTTCGGATTTTTGCGGGACGATTACCATCGTCCCCTACGGAGAAACGGAGCCGCTTCCGCATCAGCCGGGATGCGGAGATTGTTCTGCCCCCTTCAAAGAAGGGGGTGGCGGCGAAGCCGCCGGGTTGCCCAATGGCAACAAGCGACCAGCCGCTGTTCCCGCAACATCCCGCAATACGATGCCCAGCGGCACAGAATCCCGGGAAATCTCACCAAATTCGTAGGGGTCGACGCCCACGGGCAAGCCCGTCCATACATGTCATGCTGCGTTCGGCGAAGCCGAATCGCAGTATCCACATGGGCGCTGCCGGCGCAAATGGATTCTGCTTTGACGGAGTATGTGAAGAAAGAGACCACCCCGCCCCTTCGGGG
>JAISWK010000073.1 GCA_031270805.1 Gracilibacteraceae bacterium | reverse complement strand
ACATGGATTCTGCGACGCCGGGGCGCCCTCGTTGCAACAGCGGCTCACTGCATAAGTGGTCAATACAGTTTTAGCAGTTCGCCTTGTTGCTGCCGAATGGAGCCCTCCCTTCCTCGTCCACTGGACGCGGTCGGGCTCCATTCCATCAATGAAAACCTGGGCGCGCCCTGGCGCGCAGAATGACATCTGACTCATGCGGGTTACAGCGGGTTGGTTCCTGCCTGCGCCCTTGCGGGGGCGTAGCTGAGTCGCGGGCGCGGCCCGCTTCGGAGTATGAAAAAGAAGGAGGCGGCCACAGGGCCGCCCCATATAATATAACGTGTTGCTCAGCCTTTGATGGCCTTGATGGCGTGGCGGGCGGCTACGCGGCCGGAAGCGTGGGCGAAACCGTTGGCCGTGCCGGGCACATCCAGGTTGTAGGTGTCGCCGTAAAGACCGCTGGCCTCGTTACCTACGGCATAGAGACCGGAGATGGGCTGATAGTTGAAATCCACCACCTGCAAATTGCCGTTGACGCGGATGCCGCCGTCGGACACCAGCACGCTGGGGGCCATGTTGACGGCATAGAAGGGGGCTTTTTTCACCGGTCGCAGGAATTTGGCCGCCTTAAAATACTCGGGGTCATAGCCTTTGTCACAGGCGTCGTTGTATTTGGCGACGGTTTCGGTGACAATGGCCGGATCAAGGCCGATGTTTTCCGCCAGTTCCCGGATGGTGCCGCCGGACCAGGCAATGCCGTCCCGCACATCCTGATCCAGCTCCAGTTGGAGATTGGTCAGCTTCTGATGATACTTGATGAAATCGCCCAGACCCATGTCCGAACCGTCTTCGATCAGGTGCTGCACCGTGTCGGCGTCCATGATGGCGTAGACCACGCCCTCGGGCTGTTTGGCCATGGTGTTGCCGGTGTCGGCGAAGCTCAGGGCTACTTCTTCCGAAGCGAAGCGTTTGCCGGTCTTGTTGATCCAGAGGATGGGCTGGGAGCCGGCGCCGCTGGAATGGGAAGTCAGGGTTTTGCCCCGGGCGCAGGCGATAATCATAACCGCCTGGCAGCTTTCCGTGTCGGCGCCCACTTCCAGGGCCATGCGCAGACCATCGCCGGTGTTCTGGGTGGGTACGCACTGATAGGTGTGGTGAGCGGCGCGGCGCAGCCAGGAATATTTTTCCACCAGCTCCGGGTTGTTGCCATAGCCGCCGGAAGCCAGGATGACGGCTTGGGCCTTGATTTTCAGGTCAAAACCCTTGGCGTCCTGGGCCAGCACGCCCACAACCTTGCGGTCCTCGGTCAGGAGTTTTTTAGCGGGGGTGGCGGTGAAAATGTCTACGCCGGCGTTGACACAGGCCCGGAGCAGGACTTCCTGCACGCGCTCGCCCAAGCCGTCCGGACGATGGAAGGTGTAGAGTTCCAGCGGCTGATCGTAGGCATAAATAGTCACGTCGGTGTAAGTGATGCCCAGAGATTTCATAATGTCAATGGTTTCGGCGGTGTTTTCCACCTGCATCCGGGCGACATCCGGGTTGAAACGGTGATGGCTGTAGTCTTTGTAGCGGTTGAAGCCTTCTTCTTTCGTGGGAAAATGCGCGCCCGGATGATCCGGAACCTTGCGGGCTTTCTGCTCGCTGGACTCAAAAGCCGCCGTACCCTCGGCATAGATCGAGGAGCCCCCTGTTTCCGGCAGTTTTTCCAAAAGGGCTACCTTGAGCCCGCCCTCTTTCGCCGCGATATAAGCCGCCATTTTGCCGGAACCGCCGCCGCCTATAACGACGACATCATACTCTGTGTCGAAAACGATTGCCATTCTTGTGTCCTCCTTAAATTAATAAATAAATAAATTATCTGCGCGGGCGGATAACGCCGGCCTACTGCAAGGCCGCAGTCAAAGCCGGCACGATTTCATGCATATCGCCGACGATGCCATAATCACAAAATTTGAAGATCCGCGCCTCGGGATCGTTGTTCACAGCGACGGTAATCTTGGCGTCCCGGACGCCGGACAGGTGGTTGGGCGCTCCGGAGATCCCCGCCGCGATATAGAGGTCGGGCGCGATCTGGCTGTGGGAAGAACCCACCACATTGTGATCCGCCAGCCAGCGCATGTCGTTGCAAACCGGGAGCGTACAGGCTATGGCCGCATTCAGGGCGGTCGCCAATTCCTCCACGGCGGACAGGTTTTCCTTGCTGCCCAGGCCCATGCCTACGCCTATGACCCGGAGGGCGGTCAGCAGCCCCGCGCCCTCAGCCGCCGCCAGGGTCTCCACCACTTTCATCTGACCGCTCGTCACCGGTATGGTTTCCGTAGCGGCCGTCACCGCGGCGGGGGCGTCCATGTCGTCGCCGTCATAAATCACGGCGGCGGCGCCCGGCACGGCGATATCTTCCAGGACTTTGCCTTCGGCGGTGGCCCGGCTGACGATGATCCGGCCGTCTTTCCGGGCTAAGGAACGCACCGAGGCCACGATTGCCGCTTTTAGGGCGGCGGCCGCCTGACCCAGAATAACCCGGGCTGAGGCCGCGTCGGAAGCGAGTACCGCCTGCGGGGCCTCCCGGATGGCGCGAGCGGCTATTTCCGCTGCGCAAACCTCGGCGGGCAGGTCTTCCGCCACTTGCCAGTGGATAATGCGGTCAAAACTCAGAGCCTGCATGCTCTCGGCCAGACTGGCGGGGCCCGCCACACAGGCCACGACTTCGCCGCCCAGGGCGCGGGCGGTGGTCAGCATCCCGCCGGCTCGTCTTTCATCTGTTATGATAATCCAGCTATTCATTTCTATTCACCCCCACCCTTATAATGCGCCGTCAGCGCGCAGGGCGGCGAGAAGCTCGACGCAAGCGGCCTGAGGGTCTTTGCCGTCAATTAACCGGGCGCTGGGGGTATCGGGATAGCGAAAACCGACGGTCTCGGCGGCGGAAAGAGCCGGATCCAAATCGGCGGCCTTCAATTTTTCCAGCGGTTTTTTCCGGGCCTGCAGGATATCCCTCATCCCGGGCGGGTTTTTTTCCTCTTCGCCGGCGGCCGCAGCCAGAACCACGGGCACGGCCACAGTCAAAACCTGCCGGATATTGCCCACTTTGCGGGTTACCTTGAGACCTTCCGGCGCCGGTTCCGCCGCTGTTACCCCGGCCAGAGCCGGCCAGCCCAGCTGCCCGATCAAAGCGGAGACGAGAGCGAAATCCCAGGAAGAGTCGCCCAGCACCACCACTTCGAGTTCCGGCGCCCGCCGCACACAGGCCGCCAGCAGGGCGCCGGTGCGGGAGGCCTCCGCCTCCGCGTAAGCGTCGGCGACCAGAATGGTGCGAGCCGCGCCCCTGGCGGCGGCCCAGGCCGGGTCACCGTCGCCGATGGAGATGGCGATGATTTCGTCGCTGCCGGCAATAGCTTTGGCGATTTGCATGGCGGCGGGGTCGTCGTCCGTAGCGGCCAATTTGACCCCCTCCCAACTGACGGTTCCGTCCAGCTTCACCTTGGCGTCCACCGGATTACGCGTGCATTTGAATACAACTGCTGCTTTCAAGAATATCTCTCCGTCTTGTCTTAATGAGCGGTTTGCGCCGCGTCGATCGCTATGACGGCGCCGGCTTGGAATGAAGCTAAAGGCGAGGCCAAGTACAGGAGTATGCCGGCCATCTCCTCGGGAGCGGCGATGCGGTTGGCAAAATTAAAGGACTTGACCACTTCGCAGAACACCGGATCAGCCATCCAGCCCGAGGTCATCTCCGTGGCGGTGAAACCCGGCGCGATACAGTTGATGCGGATATTCTTCTTGATATACTCCATGGCGGCGGCGCGGGTCAGTCCCGCAACACCGTGTTTGGCCGCCACATAGGGGGCCATGCCCGGATCGGCGACCAGGCTGACCACGGAACCGACATTGATAATGGCGCCGCCGGTTTCGTTCTTCAGCATTTCCGGAATCTCGTACTTCATGCACAGGAATACGCCCTTGAGGTCGACCGCGATTATCTGGTCGAAATCCTCTTCGGTCTGAAACTCCAGGTCAGCCGTCACGGGCAGGAGTCCGGAGTTGTTGACGGCGACGTCCAGCCGTCCGTAGGTTTTGATGATGGTCTGAACCAGGTTCTGCACATCGGCGGATTTCGAGACGTCGCATTTGACAAAGATCGCCTCGCCGCCTTCCTTTTTGATGGCGGACAAAGTATCGTCCGCGTTGCTGCGCCCGGCGATGACCACTTTCGCGTCCTGGCGCGCGAAAGCGAGGGCTGCTGACTGACCGATGCCAGAGCGCCCACCTGTGATCAACACCACTTTTCCTCCGAAGTCAAGCAGTTGTTGTGCCATAATGTCCTCCTGAAAAGTATTTTATACCATACCTACAATTATACTTTTCCGAGAACCGGCCTGTCACTTGGAGACAGCTACAAATTCTCTTGTAGGGTCGCGCTGATTCCGTATTTTTTCAGCCGCCGGTACAGCGTCGCCCGGCTGATGCCCAGGTCGCCGGCGCAAACCGCCATATCGCCCCCCGCTTGGGCCAGCGCTTCCCGCAAAGCCCGCGCCGCCTGGGTGGCGGCCGCTATGTTCCCTGTTTGCCGCGGTAAAATTTCGGCCGGCAGGTGTTCCGGCCTGATCACCCCGCCCGGCGCCACGCTCATGGCGTAGGTCAGGCTGTTGGCCAATTGGCGGACATTCCCCGGCCAGTCGCAGGACAGGAACAGCGTTTTGGCCGCCCGGCTCAGGACTTTGGGCGCCCGGCCCGACTTGGCTGCCGCTTGGCGCAAAAAATACTCCGCCAGCAGCAGCACGTCCCTGCCCCGTTCCCGGAGCGGCGGAATTTCGATTTTGAACACCGCCAGGCGGTAATATAGGTCTTCCCGAAAAAGTCCCTGCCGCATCAGCTGCAGCAGGTCTTGGTTCGTAGCGGCGATCAGGCGGAAATCCACGGCTATGGGCTGGCTGCCGCCTATCCGGACGATCTGTTTTTCTTCCAGCACTCTCAGCAGTATCGGCTGCAATTCCACAGGCAAATCCCCGATTTCGTCGAGAAAAAGCGTCCCGCCGGCGGCGTTCTCAATCTTGCCCTTGCGCCCCTTATGCTCGGCTCCGGTGAAAGCCCCGCCTTCATAGCCCAAAAATTCGCTTTCCGCCAGACTTTTCGGAATAGCGCCGCAATTGACCGGCACAAAGGGGCGCCCCGGGCGGCTCGCTTGTTGCAGCGCCCGGGCAAAAAGCTCCTTGCCGGTTCCGCTCTCTCCCTGCAGCAGCACGGCGGCATCCGAGGAGACAAAACGCTTGGCTAGCGCCACGGTCTTTTGCAAAACCGCCGATTCGCCGAT
Source organism: Gracilibacteraceae bacterium (assembly GCA_031270805.1). Lineage (GTDB taxonomy): Bacteria > Bacillota > Desulfitobacteriia > Desulfitobacteriales > Syntrophobotulaceae > JAIRRL01. The sequence goes on along the minus strand of JAISWK010000073.1, from coordinate 10,472 downwards.
GATATCGTTAAAGACCTCTTTCGGCGGCGTGGTTACTCGAAAATCACCCCGGTTCAGCACCACCAGACCGCCGATCAAACTGCCGTGATGGTCTTTGAACGGCTGCACCGAGCAGGGCATAACCCCAAGCCGCGGCGTCTTCATCTCCGGCAGCTGCAAAGTTTTGCCTGAGCGGAGCGCCTTTTCGAGCCGGGGCTGGTTGCCGATCAGGCTCCTAAGCGGTTTGCCCGGCAGATCGGACTCCCAGGGCTGGAAAGCCTGGCTGGCCGCCTGATTGGCATAGGTGACAAAGCCCTGATTGTCAACGGTAATCATCAACTCGCCGGTGGCCTCGCTGGAAGCCCGGTACATCTCCTCATACAGCGTCACCTGGAATTCCTTCTGAATCAGGGCGGCAATGGACACCGCCAGAGTGAGGGTCAGAGAATTTACCCCCTGATAAAACACCGTCCCGATGGAGAATATCCCCGTCAGCTCGCCTTTGATGCCGAAAATCGGCGCGGAGGATCCCGTGGCCACGTGAAAATCCTCGAGATAATTTTCCGGCCCCACACACTGAATAGGTCGTTTGAGCAAGGGCACGAGAGACATGGACGAAGTGCCTATCGTCCGTTCGTTCCAGATCACTCCCGGCGCCAGACCATAACCTTCATAACCTATATAGTTGTTTTTGCCGAAAATGGTGATGAGATTGACCCCGCCGGGATCAAAGAGGAAAATGTCATAATTGACCGTCAAAAGCGCACTGAACTGTCTGACGCTGGACAAAGCAGCGTTGATCAGGAAGCGGTTTTTCAGCAAAAGCCCTTCGATTTCCTCCTTGGGTATGCTGGCGGCATCCTTGGCCGGCCGCTGCGCCTCAATCCCATACCGGCGGGAACGCAGCCAGGATTCGCTTATCTCCGGCAGGACGAGACCGACCGCCGCCGGATCGGCCACGCCCTTCAAAATCTCCAGTTTCAGCTGCTTGACCCGCTCGATATACACATTGTCTTCGGTTTGAATCTCGCGGCTGGTCAAGAATTTTTCGCTGCTCAGAATAATCGAACTCAACATCAAATCGGGATCTTCCAGGTCAGCACCCCCTCGCCGGCAGCAGAGCCTTTACCTTAATCTAACCTTCTCTCACCATTATGCCACCGCGGGCTCAGAATATCAAGCAGCCTGGCCAAAAAAATATATGGATTTTATAGTGCCATTGAGATTTTCAATCACAAAATGAGATTCAGTGAGATTTCCCGAATTATTCCGGCGCAAAATCAGCCCTTAATCCGCCCCCCGAAAAAGAGGCCCGGTTTTCCGCTTTTTCAGGGTTTTGGCACGGTTCTTGCATTATGTATTATCACCGATTGGAGAACATATGCAAGTAGCCGGAGAGGTGAGCAAATTGGTTTATGACGACATTTTTCAACTGGTTGACGGAACATTGAAAAGCGGGCTTCCCTACGTCAATTCCCATCTCGAAAAACAAATAGGCACAAAAGTAATATTTGTGGACGGCGGCGGTTTCGTCCTCGCCCCCTTCTCCAAGACCCGCCGAAAGCGATTCCGGAATTCTTGTCTTGAGTTGCCTGACCTGGCTCAAACCGAATACATTTATGCCGAAAACGAAAAAACCCTGTATTACGGTATTCCCTGGCACGAGGACATAGCCTGCGCGGTCGTCCGGGAATTGGGCGCCTCGCAGATTGAGTTCTGTCTTTCGGCTTTGCGCAAGGCGGAACTGGCGGTCAAACTCTATTTTTCCCGTCTCAACCAGGCGCGGAGCGATGCCCTGGTATTTGAAAAGGAGTTGGAGGCCTGCCTTTTTGGCGGCTCAAACCTGCCGATCTCCGATATCATGACCCTGGGCGGCCATACGCCTCTGGCCTTGCCCTATTTTGTCGAAATCCTGGAATTCGACCCGGCGGCGGGCAAGGCGGAAAGCGCCGCCTCTCAGGCGCGGGAATACCTGCGGCAGCACGCGGCGGACGGTCTGGTGGTCAGAACAAACAATCGGCTGGCCCTTATCGCCCCTCAGGGCAACGCGCCATTTGACACAGGCGGTCTCCAAGCGACCCTGGAAAAACAGCTGTCGGCCTCGTGCCGGATGGGACGGGGCGACCCCCATATTCTCGCGGATCTGCGGCAAAGCGCCGACGAAGCCCGGCTCGCTCTGCATTACCCGAACCTGATGGGCATCGAGACCAACAGACAGTATTTTTCAAATATGGGTATATTCTCCATCATGCTGTCTCGGGATTTGCGGGCGATCTCCCGCCGCTGCCGGGAAAAACTCGCGCCACTCCGCAGCTACGACCAAAATAGTGACAGCGAACTGATGCTGACCCTTGGCGAGCTGATCAATTCGGACTTCAACCTGAAAAAAACCGCCCAAAATCTCTATATCCACATCAATACGCTGTATTACCGCACCAAGCGGATAGGACAGCTGCTCAATCTGGATCTGTCCCTGATGAGCGACAGGTTGGATATTTTCGCCGCGTATAAAACCCTGGCTCTTTTGGAGATGAGCGGGCTGAGATCATAACTGAATTCCTTAATTCAGGGCGTCATAACCCGTTTCCTTCGTGCGGATGCGCATAGCGCTGCGCAGGTCATAACTGAAAATTTTCCCGTCGCCGATATTGCCCGTGAAGGCCGACTCTTGAATCGCGGCGATGGTTTTTTCTTCCCATTCCTCCGAAGACACCACGATCTCAAATTTTATTTTCGGCAGCATCGTGATATCGACTTCCGACCCGCGCACGTACTCCTTGTACCCTTTTTGCATCCCGCAGCCCATGACTTGGGAAACCGTGATTCCGTTCACTTCGATGGCGCTCAGGGCCGCCTTGACGTCTTCCAGTTTTTCCTCGCGCACAATCGCTTCGATTTTAATCATTTTTCCCTACCTCCCCTTCAATCAGTCCAACCCGTTAAAGGACGGATAAGCCGATTCGCCGTGCTGGGACATATCCAACCCGATCAGTTCATCCCGCTTGCTGACGCGCATCGGCCCGAACAGCCGCGTGAGGCCGGCGCAAATCAGCGTGCCGGCCACCGCCACCAGGATGGTGATCACGATGGCGAGAGCCTGCCGGCCCAATTGGGCCGGGTCGCCGAAAAACAGTCCGTTCGTACCGCCGATGGCCGCGTCGGCAAAAAGCCCCGTCATAATACCGCCGAAAATACCGCCGACGCCGTGACAGCCGAAGGCGTCGAGAGCGTCGTCTATTTTCAAGATTTTTTTCACAATAGTAATGCCGCCGTAACAAATCGGTGAAACGAGGAGGCCGATGAGCAGCGCGGCCCAGACCGGGACAAAACCGGCGCCGGGGGTAATGCCGACCAGCCCGGCCACCACGCCGGTGCAGGCGCCGATCAGCGTCGGTTTACCCTGACGCAGCACGTCGATACACATCCAGGAGAGCAGCGCCGCCGCTGCGGAAACCGCCGTGGTCATGAAGGCGTGTCCCGCCTGTTCATTGGCCGCGAGGGCGCTGCCGGCGTTAAAGCCGAACCAGCCGAACCAGAGCAGGGCCATGCCCAGCATGACGAACGGAATATTGTGAATCCGGTAGGAAACACGTTCGTAACTTTGCCGCCGCCCCAGCAGGAGACAGAGGACGAGACCGCTCACGCCGGAACTGATGTGGACGACGTTGCCGCCGGCGAAATCAACGGAATGCAGCCAGCCGCCGCCGAGCAAACCCCCTTCGCCCCAGACCATGTGGGCCAGCGGATAGTAGACGACGATAGACCAGAGGGCGATGAAAACGAAGAGCGATTTGAAATTCATGCGCCCCGCCGCAGAACCCGTGAGGATGGCCGGCGTGATCAGGGCGAACATCATCTGGAAAGCGGCAAAAACAAAGACGGGGATGGAACCGCCTTCCGCCTCCGGATCAAGCAGATCGTTCATCGTGTAGCCGCTCAGGCCCAAATGGTCAAAAGAGCCGATAATGCCGCCCGTGTTCCCGCCGAAGGACATCGAATAGCCGATCAGAACCCAGAGTACGATGCCGAGACCCGTGATGAAAATGGAGGCCATCATGTTGTTGACGACGTTTTTGCGCCGGCCCAGCCCTCCGTAGAAAAAGCCCAGGCCGGGGGTCATGATGAATACCAGCGCCGCCGCCATGATAACGAACCCGGTGTCTCCCGTGTTGACCATGTTCTCTCCTTCCTTTCCTTCTCCCGCGGGCATAAGAAAAGACGCGCCCTCCCGCGGGATTGCACGTCAATGTACAAATCACAAAAATATTTTGCCGCTGACTAAGAGTATATCAATACCGCCGTTCTTTTGTCAAGAGAGCGGCGAAAAAAAATTTTGCCCTGAAGAACTGTCTATCCACTCTTTCCCAAATGCGCGCGCACCGCGCCCAGCATATAAAAAGAACCGGTTACACAGACCAGGTCGTCCGGGCCGGCTTCCCGCAGGCAGGCTTCTATGCCGGCTACCGGGTCTTCGATCGCCTCCACTTTTTCCGGGCCGACACAAGCCGCCGCCAGGGCGGCTGTTTCCGTAAAGGCGGCCCGGGGCGAATCGGGGCGCACGACGATTATGCGCGCCGCCAGCGGGGCGATATGGGCCAGCATCGGGGCGATTTCCTTGTCCGCCAGGATCCCGAGGCACAGAATCAGGCGATCCCGCCGGTAGTCCGTGCCGGCGTAGTCCGTGAGGGCGGCGGCCAGCGTCCGCATCCCCGCCTCATTGTGGGCGCCGTCCAGCAAAACGCGCCGATCCGCGCAGCGGAGCAGTTCCTGCCGCCCCGGCCACACCGTTTCGGCCAGCCCCCGCCGCGCCGCCGCGGGCGGTATATCCGCCCCCCGCTCCGTCCGGAGCCATTCGGCCACGGTCAGGGCGACGGCGGCGTTCTGGCGCTGGTGTCCGCCCCGCAAACCCAGGCGCAGGTCGGGATAGACGCGGCCGGGGCCGTAATAGTTCATGCCTTCGAGTTCCGGCCCGCGTCCGGAACCGCCGGTGCGGCTCCATTTGACATCCCGCCCCACTTCCGTCAGCTGACAGCCCCGTTCCCGGGCGACGCGGCGCAGCACCCGCATGGCCTCGGGCGGTTGGGGCGCGGAAATCACCGGGACGCCCGGCTTAATGATGCCGGCCTTGACGGCGGCGATTTTTTCCACCGTGTCGCCGAGATAATCGGGATGGTCAAAACTGATGCCGGTCAGGACGGAGACCAGGGGCGTCACGACATTGGTCGAGTCGATCGCTCCGCCCAGGCCCACCTCCAGCAGGACAAAATCCGGGCGGTGCGCGGCAAAATAATCCAGCGCCAGCGCCGTGGACAACTCAAATTCCGTCGGCTGTTCCACGCCGGTCGCGGCCAGTTCCGCGAGCAAGGGTTTCATTTTTTCTATCCCGGCCGCCACGGCGGCGGGGGCGATCATTTCACCGTCCAGCGTGATGCGCTCGCGGTAATCCTCGAGATGAGGCGAAACAAAAGCCCCCGTCCTATAGCCGGCCTGCGTCAGTATATGGCGCAAAAAAGCCAGCGTCGAACCTTTGCCGTTCGTACCCCCGATGTGGATAACGGGCAAATCGCGTTCCGGCCGGCCCAGGCGCTCCAGCAGAGCCTCCATGCGCCCGAGTCCCAGATTGATACCGAAAGCCGTCAAGGCGCGCAGAAAGCGCAGGGCTTCCGCGTAGGCTTCTTCCTGGTTCATTCTTAATTGAGTTTGAAGCCGAGTTTGCCGATAAAGGTTTTCAAGCCGCCCGGATTTCTGGTCTGGATCAGCACGATCCCCGGCCCGGTGAAGCGGCAGACCAGGAACTCCCCGGACATGGCGCTGGAAATCCAGCCGCCGGAGGCTTTCGTGATTTTGTACTGCGTATAATCCGTCCAGGCGACCAGGTGGCCGTTATCGACGATGATTTCTTCCCCGGCCTGCAAATTGATCGCGTGAATCGCGCCATAACTGCTCAAAAACACCGTTCCCTTGCCGGAAATGTTCAAAACGAAGAAGCCTTCCCCGCTAAAAATGCCCTGGAAGAGGTTTTGCATTTGCGTATTGACTTCCACGCTGTCCGTCGCGGCCAGGAACCCGTCTTTTTGCACGCGCAGCCCATAGGTGCCATCCAGTTCCACGTCGATGATCCCGCCGGGCAGAGCGTGGGCGAAAAGCACTTCGCCCGGCCCGCGGGAAGCCGTGAGATATTGGAAAAAGAATTTTTCTCCGGCGAGCATCCGGGTAAGACCGCGCAAAACGCCGCCTTCCGCCCCGCCGGTCACATCGATGGTGGCGGACATGGCGATCATGGCGTCCGCCTCCGCCTTCAGCTTTTCTCCCTGGCGCAGACGATACTTGACGACAGGAAAAGCGTCCTGATACAGAATTTCGTAATCAGCCAAGGTAATTCCTCCGTTCTCTTTTCCCTGCCCGGCCTTCACCATAACGGGAGTGCGCGATCCTCATGAGTAACCGAATCAGTATTGCTGTTCCGCCAGGCGCCGGTAAGACTCATAACGCTCCCGGGCGAACCGCTCCGCCCCGCTGAACAGCTGCTCCGCCGAAGCGGGGAAGGTGTTGAGCAGCGAAGTGTAACGCACTTCGGACATGATGAAGTCCTGGAACGAGGCGCTCGGTTCCTTGGAATCCAAGGTGAAGGGGTTTTTGCCTTCTTCTTTGCGCAGGGGGTTATAGCGGTACAGGTGCCAGTAACCGGCTTCCACCGCCCGTTTGGACTGCTGAACGCTCTGGGCCATGCCGGCCTTGATGCCGTGGTTGATGCAGGGGGCGTAAGCAATGATCAGGGAGGGGCCGTCGTAGGCTTCCGCCTCTTTGATCGCCTGCAGGGTCTGGTTATAATTGGCGCCCAGCGCGACCTGGGCCACATAAACATAGCCGTAACTCATCATCATCAGGCCGAGATCCTTTTTGCGAATCTCTTTGCCCGCGGCCTGGAACTTGGCCACCGCGGCGCCGGGGGTGGACTTGGAGGACTGCCCGCCGGTATTGGAATACACCTCGGTATCCACGACAAAGATATTGACGTCGTCGCCGGAGGCCAGCACGTGGTCCAGCCCGCCGAAGCCGATGTCGTAAGCCCAGCCGTCGCCGCCGATAATCCACTGCGACCGCTTGACCAGGTAGCTGCGGTTGTCCCAGATCGCGCGCAAATCCGGTGAAGACCGATCGACTTTTTCCAGCGCGGCGCGCACGCGGGCCGCCGCCGTCCGGGAAGCGTCGCCCTGCTTACTGGCGGCGAGCCATTCGGCAAAGGCCTCTTTCAGCTCGCCGTCCGCCCCGGCGGCGATGGCCGCCTGCATGTGCAGGGCGAGTCTTTCCCGGATTTTTTCCGAGCCGAGGTGCATACCGTAGCCGTATTCGGCGTTATCCTCGAAGAGGGAATTGGCCCAGGTCGGCCCCTGGCCCTTTTCGTTCACGGTGTAGGGCACGGAAGGCGCGCTGCCGCCCCAGATCGAGGTGCAGCCCGTCGCGTTGGCGATCATCATGCGATCACCGAACAGCTGGGTTATGAGCTTGATATACGGCGTCTCGCCGCAGCCGGGGCAGGCGCCGCTGAATTCCAGCAGCGGCTGGACAAACTGGCTGTTTTTCACGGTGTACCGGTTCGTGATCCGGTCGGCCTTGTTCGGGAGTTGCGCCGCGTAATCCCAGAGGGGGGCCTGAGCTTCCGTCTGCTCGGCCGCGTGTTCCATGACGAGGGCCTTGGTTTTGGCGGAGCAAATCTCGGCGCAGTTGGCGCAGCCCGTGCAGTCCAGCGGGCTGACCTGAATCCGGAAACGCAGACCGGCCAGCTCGCGTCCGACGGCCTTGATCCCCGTAAATCCGGCCGGCGCCGCAGCTTCCTCCTCCTCGGTGAATAAAAAGGGGCGGATGGCGGCGTGGGGGCAGACATAGGAGCACTGGTTGCATTGGATGCAGTTTTCCGGGATCCACTTAGGCACGGCGGTCGCGATGCCGCGTTTTTCGTAAGCCGTCGTTCCGGCGGGGAAGGTGCCGTCCTCGTAGCCCCGGAAAGCGCTGGTGGGCAAAGTGTTGCCTTCCTGGGCCGCCATGACGCGCACGACGTTTTTGATAAAAGCCGGGTCGTCCTCAGCGCCTAAGAAAATGCCCTGGCCGGCGTCGGCTTCGCTCCAGGCGGCCGGCACGTCCACCGGCGTCAGCGCGTTCAGGCCGGCTTCGATACATTTGTAGTTTTTGTCCACAATGTCCTGGCCTTTTTTGCCGTAGGTCTTGACGACGGAGTCTTTCAGATACTGTTCGGCTTCCTCCACGGGAATGACTTCCGTCAGTTTGAAAAAAGCCGCCTGCATGATCATGTTGATCCGGCCGCCCATACCGGCTTCCCGGGCGATTTTGACGGCGTCGATAATATAAAACTTCGCCTTTTTCTCCGCGATTGTCCGCTTCAGAGAACCGGGCAACTTTTCCTCCAGCCCGGCCGGCGTCCATTCGCAGTTCAGCACGAATGTTCCGCCCGGCTTCAGGGATTTGAGCAGGTTGTACTTGTCCACATAAGCCTGGTTGTGACAGGCGATATAGTCGGCGTTATTGACGAGGTAGGGGGCCTGGATGGCCGATTTGCCAAAACGCAGATGGGAAACCGTCGTCCCGCCGGATTTTTTGCTGTCATAGTCAAAATAGGCCTGGGCGTACATTTCCGTGTGGTCGCCGATGATCTTGATCGCCTGCTTGTTCGCGCCCACGGTGCCGTCGGCGCCGAGGCCCCAGAACTGGCAGCTGATCGTGCCGGCCGGCGTCGTGTCGATTTCTTCCTTGACCGGCAGGGAGGTGTGGGATATATCGTCCACGATGCCGATCGTGAAGCGGTTCTTCGGGCTGGCTTCCTTCAGGTTTTCATAGACGGCCAGAACCTGGGACGGGGTCGTGTCCTTGGAGCCCAGCCCGTAGCGGCCGCCGACGACGACGGGTCTGTCCGCCTGAGCGTAGAAAGTCTGGACGGCGTCCAGGTAAAGCGGCTCGCCGATGGAACCGGGTTCTTTCGTGCGCTCCAGCACGGCGATCTTTTTTACGGTCTTGGGAATGGCGGCCAGGAAGCGGTCGGCGGCGAAGGGCCGGAAGAGGCGCACGCGCAGGAGGCCGACTTTTTCGCCTTTGGCCAAGAGGGCGTTGATGGTTTCCATGATCGTGTCGCCGATGGAGCCCATGGCCACGATGACGCGCTCGGCGTCCGGGGCGCCATAGTATTGGAACAGGCGGTACTCGCGGCCGGTAATTTCCGCGTAGCGTTTCATGCAGTCTTCCACAATAGCGGGCACCGCTTCATAGTAAGGATTGGCCGCTTCCCTCCCCTGGAAATAAATGTCAGGATTTTCCGCCGTGCCGCGCAGGACGGGATGTTCGGGGTGGAGGGCCCGATCCCGGAAAGCCTGGATCGCCTCCCAATCCACGAGGGGGCGCAGCTCGTCTTCTGTCGGCACGCTGATCTTGGAGATTTCGTGCGAGGTGCGGAAGCCGTCGAAGAAATGGAGAAAAGGCACCCGGGCCTTCACGGCGGCCAGGTGGGCTATACAGGCGAGGTCGAGCGCTTCTTGCACACTGCCGGAGCTGAGCAGGGCGAAACCGGTCATCCGCACGGACATGACGTCCTGATGGTCGCCGAAAATACTGAGCGCGTGCGCGGCTATAGCGCGGGCGCTCACGTGGAACACGCCCGGCAGGAGTTCGCCGGCGATTTTGTACATATTCGGTATCATGAGCAAAAGACCCTGCGATGCCGTATACGTCGTGGTCAGCGCCCCGGCCTGCAGACTGCCGTGTACCGCGCCGGCCGCGCCGGCCTCCGATTGCATCTCCACGACCTTCATCGTTTGCCCGAAAATATTTTTGCGCCCGTGCGCCGACCATTCGTCCACGAATTCCGCCATGTCGGACGAAGGCGTAATCGGGTAAATAGTCGCCACCTCGGAAAACATGTAGGATGCATACGCCGCAGCCTCGTTTCCGGACATGGTCTTCATTGTCGCCATTAATTCAATCCTCCTTAATAATGTTTGACGCCCCGAGCGGCGCGTTTCGACAGGATTTGCCTGACCCAAAAGCACCTGTCGCGGCTTTCGGCCCCCCCCCGCCGTCATCAGCAATTCGGCGGCATGTCGAGTGTCAGTCTCAGCTGCGGGCGCCAGTCAATTTTAGTATAACCCGCCCCGGGCGGCGCGTCAAGTATTTTCACCGCCCCACAAAACATCATGCACGGGGAACGACCATCGCCCCCTGGGAACGCGGGCATCCTGCCCGCATTTCTATTTAGCCCGATTCGGGGTATACGGGACGATTGCCATCGTCCCCTACGGCAATACCGCCCGATTCGGGGTATACGGGACGATTGCCATCGTCCCCTACGGCAATACCGCCCGATTCGGGGTATACGGGACGCCTCGTTGCGACTAAGGCGCCTTATGCCAGTTAGCACCCATCAGTTTTTCTCAAGGCGCCAAGTCGCTGGCATTGCAACATGGTCGCATCGCTCGTGTCATCACCCA
>JAISWK010000072.1 GCA_031270805.1 Gracilibacteraceae bacterium | reverse complement strand
TCGATGAAATCGACCGGGCGCGCGCGTTGTGTAAGCGGGGCTTTGCCCCGCTGTTCGGCGCAGCCGAACACATAAGCGCGGCGTGCCTTTCTGAAAAAGTCGTTTCACGACTTTTTCAGCATCGACTATTTAAGTTAACACCTTCAAATTTTCTCTTTGCCCTGATGCTTCACTGATTTAAGCGCTCGTGACGGCACCCGCCTAATCGTCGTGGCCGTATTCAGGGTGTTCCCGCAGCACCGGCATCACGGTGCAAATTAAACGGTATGCCGTGACAAGCAAGGCGACAATAAACAAGGAGATGGCGACTTCCATCCAGGACGGCACATACTTGTCGGCAGCCGGAAGATTGTAATTGAACGCCACAAGGCTGACGTCAAAGCGATTGACAATGACGCCGAGTATGGCAAGCGCTGAAGCCTTTTTAATCAAGCCGGCCTCCCTTTTCCGCACGCCAACGGCGTAGACGGCGGCGGGCAAAGCCACAAGCCCCAGCGTTTCCAGAAGAAAAAGCGCGCCGTAGCTTGTCCCCAGGTAATCCCAGCCGTTGTTCATGAAGATGCCGCAATAACGGATGAACAGATACCCCAGCATAACCAGGGAAGCTCCTTTGCCGAAAGCAAAAACAATCGTGTCCCGGTCCCGCAAATGGGCTCCGTCCATCTGCTGGCGCATGGCTTTACCCGCAATGGCTCCTTCAAAAACAATCATGCTCATCCCCGCGTAGATGCTGGAAATAAAAAAGAATACCGGCAGAAAAGTGGAATACCACAAGGGGTGCATCTTGGACGGCGCGATAAGATACAAAGAGCCCAAAGAAGATTGGTGCATGGTGGAAAGGATGACGCCCAGCATGGTCAGAGGAATCACCAACTTGTGGACAAACGCGCGAACGCCTTTCCAGCCCAGCCATTCGCAGGCGTAGACAGACCATTCGGTTGTCAGAACCAGAAGATAGAAAAATACGCACATGCCGACTTCAAACAGTACGCTGCTTGTTCCGTGGGAAAGGAAAATGGGATAAACAAGCCGCCACGGCTGCCCGACATCATAGTGGAGCGCCACAACCACAAAAAAATACCCGAGAAAGGCTGTCGTCACAGCGGGGCGCACGACTGTGCGCAAATCCTTGAGACCGAAAAGATAATAGGCGGAGGTGGCGACATAGCCGCCAGCCGCCAGCACAACGCCGCACAGCAAGTCAAAACTGATCCACAATCCCCAAGGATTATAGTTGCTCAAGTTTGTCACCCCGCCAAGCCCCTTGGTAAAACGCACAACCGTAACAAAAATTCCCAAAAGAAAGATGAGGGCCGTAAGGATATTGGCGGGCGATTTGGCAAGACGGGATATGTTCAGGCCGTCTTTGAAGAGCGGCTGGCGGGAAGAGAAAATCGGGCGTTCCATATTCATTCACCGTCTCTACTTTGCGGCATTCCCTCCGCTGTTTGGCCGGCCCTTTTTTCCGGGGCCGTCGCCCCGGCCAGAGCTCTGGCGACGGCGGCCTGTTTTTCTTCCTCCGCCATCCGCTCCCGCCGTTTATTGATGAGATACGCGCCGCCCAGCATCACCGGCCAGATGCCGGCGATCATGGCGACTGAACGCAGGGCTCCGGTGGTCAATTCCGGCGGAGGCGTGGAACTGAGTTGCGGCTGGTCCAGAAGAGCGTGGGGCACAGGCGAGAGATACAGCCAGTTTGTGCCGCCCACCTCGTGTTCTCCGTAAATGTGGTTCACATATTTTTCCGGGGACTCCGCGATGCGTTCCCTGGCGATTTTCAGCAATTCCGAGCGTTTTCCGAAGATCAACGCCTTTTCAGGGCATTGTGAAACACAGCCGGGGAGTTTCCCGGAGGCGAGGCGGGGGGCGCACATGGTGCACTTGTAGATCAAGGGGTTTAGGGCGTTATCGTAATCGTAGGCCGGCACAAAGAAAGGACAGGCAACCATGCAATAGCGGCATCCTACGCAGAGTTCCGGCCGGTACAGAACGGGCCCCTCCGGAGTCTTATACAGCGCCTTGACGAAACAGGCGGAGGCGCAGGCCGGCTCCATGCAATGGTTGCACTGAAACTTCCTGTGAACAGGACGGCGGCCTTCCATGTCATATCTGTTGACTACGGTAAACCGCTGAAAATCGGTCCGGCGTTTTGTCGCGAGCACGCTTCGATCATAAAAAGGCTTTTCCGGGATACTGTAATTCTCCGGCTTCGGCAAAATCGCGGCATTGACCGACTGGCAGGCCGCCTCGCAGCTCCTGCAGCCTATACACAACGTGGAGTCATGAAGAACGCCCGCAGCCTCGGGGTTCTCCGCTGCTGCGGCCGATCGACAGTTGACGGACGCGCTCGCGGCAAGGACGCCCGTCGAAGCCAGCGACAGGAATTTTCTTCGGTTCATGGAGGATATCCCGTTCCCCTTTTATTGATACACGCATTGAAAAGTAAACTTTTCCCTGCGGCGGATCGTCAGCCGAAAACGCGGTTTTCGTCTGACTTGCGCCGCTTCGCGGCGACAGCGGCCGCCGGGCCGCTGTTCAAATTTCCATGCGGAAATCTGTATATCCTTGCCGGGACTATTGCTTGCCCGCCGGGATTGGATTCATGTCGAACGTGTGGCAAGTGAGACAATATGCGATGGAAACTTCATGCGCCTTGTGGCAGACGGTACAGTTGATCGGACCAAGATGCGAGCCGTGGGGGTTTCTTGAGGGATGATCCTTGCCGGGCGTCTTTGCGGCAAGCTCCTCGTAGCTTGCATGGCAGCCGAAACAGACCGTGTTCGTCGGCTTGTCGTCGAGAAGCGGCAGCCTGTTCCCGTGGCACGACGAACAGGAGACATCCTTTGCGGAGTGCACGGCGGCCAGAAACGGCGAGTTTGCCCATTCAGCGGTTATCTCGGGCAGGAATTTCATTGTCTGCTCATCGGGTATGCCGATGGATTCCCTGCCGGGCAGGGCGAACGAAAGACCTGCCTTGATTATATGGCAGTAAGAACATTCAAGTTTTTTTTCCGAAAAATGCTTTTTATGGACTTTTGCGGAAAAAACACGCGTATCTCTCAGCGTCTCCGACGCGGGGAGATGACATTGCATACAGGAGGAAATATTGTTTTCGCCTTCCACAACCATGTGGTTTTCGGGCAAAACGGCCTGTATGTCGATATGGCAGTCTGTCGAGCATTTGCCCGGCGGCTCCTGCGCCGAGGCAAACCCGGCGGCCGGATATGCGACGACCACCAAAAAGATAAGCAGGAAAATATATTTCATGCCTTGACCTCTGCTACCGGGAGCGTCTCAAAACAAACTGTAGCGACAAAATGATGACACTGTTCGACGAGACGGACGACGACATTTTCCGCCGCCCGTCTCCCGGTTCAGAGGTTATGCTTTTTCAGCCGCCGCGTTTCTTCCGGCGACACGGCCGAAAACAGTCGCGTCGGGTATGGCGTTGGAGCCGAGTCGGTTAGACCCGTGTACGCCGCCGCAGACTTCGCCGGCTGCGTATAATTTGGGAATTACCTCGCCGAAGATGTCTATGACCTGGGCTTTGGGATTGATCCTCAGTCCGCCCATGGTGTGGTGGATGGACGGCCACTGGGGGATACCGTAATATGGTCCTTTTTCCAGGCTCACCATCTGGGGCGTTATGGGCTTGTTGAACTCAGGATCCTTTCCGCTCTTGAGATACTCGTTATGTTTCTTGATGGTGTCCTCCAGCGCAGCCTTGTCTATTTTCAACTGCTCGGCCACGCCGCCGACGGTGTCGGCTACCACTATCCTCTTTTTCGCGACGAAAGCGTCCAGTTTTTCCTGCTCCACGCCGATTTTCCGCAGCATTTCAAGATTGAAAATGGAATAGGTGGGCTTGTTCGCATCGCCGAGTCTGAGCTGCGCGAAGGAAACATTGTCGCGGCGCTCCTGCTCGCTGATAAAGCGCTTCCCGTTTTTCATCACATAGACGACGCCGGCCCCCGGGCCGTTGAAGGGATAAACGGCCGGTTCGTCCAGCACGCCGCTTTCCGGTTCCGCATAGGGATACAACTGGATGAAGTTCATCTGCAGGGTATCCGCGCCGACATTCTGGGCGAAACGGATTATTTCGCCTGTGGCGCCTTTGTGGTTAGTCGAAAGGAAATTTTCTTTCAGGTACGGATAATGGTCCGTGCGCATTTTCAAATCGCGGGAAAATCCGCCGGAGGCCAGCACCAGCGCCCGGTTCACCTTGATGTTGGAAACCTTGCCGCCGCTGCGGCCGCCACCGCCGCTTTTCACCTCGACGCCCAGAACAGGACCGCCTTCAACGGCGCGCCATATCCATGTCACTTCGCTTTGGAGGCGAGGTTCGGGGCATCCGTATTTCTGGGCGATTTTGTGCAACGGTTCCACATAACCGCGGCCGCTGTATTCCTCGCTTACGTGTGTGCGGTACGCGGAATGCCCGCCTGCTTTGGCCAGAATAGGCTTAATTTTGCAACCGCCCTCGTTGATCATCCAGTTCAGGGCGTCTGGAGAGCCTTCGGCCAGAATCTGCACAAGTTCCGGAATGGGAAACTCATCGCCGCCCAATATGGTGTCCTTCACATGAAGCGCGACGCTGTCGTCGCCGTAGTTGAGCTTTTGCCGCAGATGCAGCTCGGAATCCCAGGCCGCGTACACACCGCCGTTGATGATGGAGTTGCCGCCGTAAGTCGGCATTTTTTCCAGAATAATCGTCTTCGCTCCGGCTTTTGCGGCTTCGGCTCCGGCGGCGAAGCCGGCGAAACCGGAACCGATGACGACAACGT
>JAISWK010000042.1 GCA_031270805.1 Gracilibacteraceae bacterium | reverse complement strand
TGTTGGTTGATGAATACGATAAACCATTAATTGATGCGCTCGGTGACGAAAAGTTGCACGATTCTCTCCGTTCCGAATTGAGGGCCATTTATGGCGTGTTGAAAAAAACCGACCAATGGTTGCATTTTACCTTTCTGACTGGCGTAACCAAGTTTTCTCAAGTCAACATCTTTAGCGATCTAAACCATCCAGACGATATAAGCATGAATAACGAATACGCCAATATATGCGGTATGACAGCTGAGGAACTGGCCAACAATTTTGAGCCTGAATTGTGGGCGCTTGCCAAGGCCAATGACATGAACAGAGAGGAAGTCATGGCCGAAATGAAAGCCCGCTACGACGGGTACAGCTTTTGCCGCAAAGTCGGCGGCATATATAACCCGTTCAGCATATTAAATACCTTGAAAACCAAAGAATTCCGCAACTATTGGTTTCGGACGGGTACTCCCACTTTTTTAGTCAAGTCGCTTGCCGAATCCAATCTCAATCTTGTGAGATTTAATGATGGCATCACGGTAAATGACGACGAACTTACCGACTACCGCGCCGGCAGCGGCGATATCGTCCCATTGCTTTATCAGAGCGGTTACTTGACGATAAAATCATATGCCGACGGCGACTATACCTTGGGGTTCCCGAACGCAGAAGTCCGGTACGGTTTTACGAAGGAATTATTTAACTACTATGTGCCGGCGCCCTTACGGCGGGATTTTGACGCCAGAGAATTTGTGCGGGATTTGCATAACAGAGACGTAGACGGTTTTATGCGCCGGTTCCAGACCTTTTTTTCTTCGATTCCGTATGATTTGATCAGCCAATTCACGGCGGAAGCGCATTATCAGGGCATTGTTTTTGTGGCGGTCACTCTGATGGGACAGTACGCCGCAGTTGAGATCCACAGCAGCAGAGGACGCTCCGACTTGGAGATCACTCTGCCGGAGACGCAATATATCATAGAGTTCAAACTGAGTAAAAAACAAGACAGTGCGAAGGAGGCGCTGGCCCAGATAAAAAACAAGGGTTACACCGAACAATATATGGTCGGGGGGCGCCAGATTGTGCTGGTGGGAGCGGTCTTTGACCCGGAAAAACGGAATATCGTTGAATGGACGTATGAATAGTATTACAAACACCTCAACATCGGTCGTCCGCTTGAGCCAGGAGTTTTTCCGCCGGCGTCTGCGGCTGATGGTGGCGCAGAATCAATAATTGCACCCGCCGACTCAGTCCGCAGCGGGCGGCCATCTCCGCGCCCAGGGCGGCGTGGGCGGCGGCGGCCTGCAAAGCCCGGGCCGCAAAGGGCCAGCGCCGGAGGGCGCTCCGGCGCAGCGAGGCCGGCGTCGCCTCCAGCGCCACGCGGGCGGCGCGCTGCCCGACCGTCAGGTGAAAAGGGGTTTTGCCGCAGTCGTGCAACAGCGCCGCCTGGAGCAAATCCGTGTATTCCGCCGCGCTCAGCCGCGAGCGGATATGTAGCTCCCAGCCGGCGAGCTGGCGCGCCGTATCGAGACCGTGCCTCTGTCCGGCCCGGCTCATGCTCAAAAACAGGGCGTAGGCCGGCGGCGGCAGCAGCGCCGCGACCCAGGCCCGATCCGCGCGGGTGACGCGGGGAAAAACCGCCTTCCACCATTGGCGGAAACGATAGGACAGCCTCACGGCTCGCCGACCAGTTCGGCGTACAGCCGCCACAGTTTTATTTCTTCCCGCTCCCAGCAATAACTGGCGTGAAAGGCTTCCCACCCTCTCTGTCCCGCCGCCGCCGCCGCCGCCGGGTCTGCGAGCAGGGCGCAGATTTGCCGGGCCAGATCCGCCGGATCCCCGGGCCGGGCCAGCAGGCCGCAGCGGCTTTCCGCCACAATCCGGCGGATATGACCAAAATCAGAACCGACGACCGGCAGGCCCGCGGCCATATACTCAATCAATTTCACCGGGATGGCCTTCGTGTAGTTGAGGGTGGCCAAGAGGGGAACGAGGGCGACCCGGGCCCGCCGCAGCAGAGCGGGCACTTCGGCGTAAGGAACGCGGCCGAGAGAGCGGACGCCGCCGCGGGCCAGCCACGGTTCGAGCGGCCGGTAGCGCCGGTTCAGGCTCCCCTCGTCCAGCGGCCCGGCCAACGCGCATTCCGCCTCCGGGAAGCGTTTCCGCACCAGGGGCATGGCCTCCAGCATGACCTCCAGCCCCCGCTCCCGGCTTACGCCGCCGACATAGAGCAAGAGCGGCGCTTCCCCGACCGGCGGCGGGGTGCGGGCGGCCGGCGGGGGAAAGGAAAAAGCGGAGGCGATGGGGTAATTATACAGCACGACGCCGCGGGGGTTCGCGGCGCGGAACAGCCCCGCCATATCTTCGTTGACCGTCACGCAGGCCGCCAGCCGGCGAGCGGCTTGTTTTTCATACCAGTCAAAACAGACCGCCAGCGGGCCGCGCAGCGGCGCCGGCACCCAATAGCGGGTACGCAGACTGTCGGCGTAATACTCATGCACGTCGTAAACTACCGGCCGCCCGGCCCGCCGGCCCAGAGCCAGCCCCGGCGCAATCAGATCCGGATCATGCAGATGGTAGATATCGGCCTGTTCCGCCAGGGCCAGGCGCAAAATATCGTTCAGATGCCCCAAGCGCTCGCTCCGGCTGCGGTAGCCCGGCGCATAGCGGATCCGCACCCCCTCCGCCGTGAGCGTTTCCGGAACGGCGGCCGAGATTCCGGCCGGCCGCGGCGCAATCAGCGTAACGGCATAGCCTTTTTTGCGCAGGGAACAGGCCTCCTTGTAGTAGATGCGGGCGTCGTCCGGCGGATGGGCCGATGTCAGCAGACAAGCCTTAACCGTCATCGACTATTTCCCCCAGTTCGACCGTCGTCGTCCGCGTTCTCCCGGCCCGATAGAACTCCACTTCCACCCGGTCGCCCGGTTTCTGGGCAAAGAGGCGGTGGGTCAGCTTCAGGGAATTTTCCACCTTCTCGCCGTTGATCGCGGTGATGATATCGCCTTCCCTGATCCCGGCCCGATCAGCCCCGCCCCGCGGAACCACCGCCGCCACGTAGCAGCCCTCCGGCCAGCCCTTGTAACTGGCGTAAGCTTCATTGTAGCGCTCGTCGATCTGGATTTCCAGAGCCGGATGGCGAACGCGACCGTCTTCCAGCAATTGGGTTATCACGGGGAGTGCGTCCGAAATCGGGATGGCAAAACCCATGCCTTCATAGCCAAAAGCCTGATTTTTCGCGGAATTGATGCCGATCACCTGCCCGGCGAAATTCACGAGCGGGCCGCCGCTGTTGCCCGGATTGATGGCCGCATCGGTCTGAATCAGTTTGAAACTGGCCTCCCCTTCGAGCATGAGAAAACGATCCGTCGCGGAAATAATGCCCCAGGTCACGGTGCGAGCAAACTCCGCTCCGCCCGGATTGCCGATGGCGACCACATACTGGCCGACGCGCAGGCCGCCGGAGTCGCCGAGGGTCGCCGCCCGCAGGCCCTCGCTCTCCTCGATCTTGACCACGGCCAAGTCGGTGCGCGCGTCGCCGCCCAGCACCACCCCCTGGACGTCGCGCCCGTCCGCCAGGGAGATTATCAGATCCTCGGCGTTTTCCACCACATGATTATTCGTTACGATATAGCCGTTGTCGGCGTCAATGATAAAACCGGAACCGCTGCTTACCTCCGTCAGTTCGCCGTCGCCGAACCAGGAGCGCAAATGCTGGAAATTGGCGATGCCCACCACCGTCTCCCCCACGCTCTCCGCCACGGCCACTATGGGCGATTCCCCTTCCGGCAGCGCCGCCGCGCCGCTCCCCGCCGGAGTCTGGCGGATAATGACCTGATTCCCGCCGGAAGCGTTTCCCGTCCGGTAAGCGCGGAAGATATCCGGAGCCAGGGCCAGGGTGAGGAACGACCCCAGCATGGCGCAGCAAAAGGCCAGCACGGCCAGGGAGATCACTCCCCGGCCCCGGGAGCGGGAGCGGGGCGGCTCCGGCACCGGCACCGGCAAATCCGCTCGTCGCCGTAATTCGGTCGGCGCCGCGCCTGGGGCCGCGGCCGGCGGAACTACGTATTCGTACTTGGCGCCGGCCTCAGGGCCCGGCGGCCCCGGCGGCCCGTACTCTCTGTCCATCGGTATTTGACCCCCTTTCCTCGCCCAACACAATCAGTTCGTGCGGTTCGTGCCGGGGAGCGACCCGAATTTTCAGCTGCGCGCACTTCTGCCGCACCGGGTGGCCGCGCAGCATTTCCACCACTGTTTTCAAGGCCAGAGCCGGCGTATTGTTTTCCGCGCTCAAATGCGCCAGCACAACTTTTTGCGTGTTTTCTCCGATCCAGTCCCGCAGAGCCTCGCCGGCCTGGGTGTTGCTCAGATGGCCGAATTCCCCGGCCACCCTTTTTTTCAAAAATCGCGGATAGCGGCCCCGCCACAGCATGTCGCCGTCGTGGTTGGCCTCGATGATCAGGGCGTCGCAGCCCCGGAGCTTGGCCCGCATATCCGGCGTGATCACGCCCGTGTCCGTGGCGACTCCGAGGGTCAGCTCGCCGTCCCGGGCCAGGAGGCCGTAACTCTCCACGCTGTCGTGCGAAGTCCGCACGAGGGTGAGATTCATGCCGGCCAGGGCAAAGGTATCGTCCGTAAGCACCATGCGGCAAGCAGCCGGCAGAGCGCCCACCGCCCCGGCCATCGCCGCCCAGACCCCCGCCGTGGCGTACACAGGCAGACCGCAGGCCCGGGCCAGGACGCCCACGCCCCGGATATGATCCACGTGCTCATGGGTAACAAAGATCCCTTCCAATTCCTCCGGCCCGCACCCGACGCGGCGCAGACTCTCCAGCACCCGCGCCGCCGGCAGACCGGCGTCAATGAGAAATCCCCGGCCCCGGGCGCCGACCAGGATCGCGTTGCCGGAACTGCCGCTGGCCAATGTGGCAAAAAACAATACTTCACCCGCTCATCAATTGTTTTCCTGGGTCGCGCTCTCGGCCGCTTCGCGCGCCGACCGCGCCATGTCGGCGTAATAAGCGAGCGCTTCCCGCTCCGCGTCGTCCCGGGCCAGAGCCAGGGCCGCCCGCCAGAGAGTCTCCGCCTGGGCGTAATCCGCCGGGCCGTAAAAAAGACAGGCCCCGTACAGGGTCAGCGCCTCGACGTTTTCCGGTTCCCGCGCCGTCAGATCACTCAGCAGCCCGAGCGCCAGGGCATAATCCCGTTTATAGAAAGCAGCCGTAGCGTAAGATGTGATCAGGGTCGCGTCTTCCGCCTCCCCCACCGCCTCAGCCTCCGCCTTGAGAGCGGCGTACAACTCGAGCGCCTTGTCGAGAGCGTCGTCCGCTTCCGCCCGCCCCAGCGCCCCCGCCGCGGCATAGACGCTCATCCAGGCGTCCGCCAGAGCGCCGCGCAAGGCCTGGTTTTCCGGCTCGGCTTCCAGATTTTGGCTTATGCTCTCGACCAGCTGCCGGCGCTGCTCAAATTCCTTTTCCAGCGATTCCCGCTCCGCGCTCCCGCCGGAGGCCGATTCCGGGATGGAGAAAATGGCCACAAAACCGGAACCCATCATGGTCAGACTGACCAGGACGATGAGGATAATGGTAAACATTTTTTTTCGCCGAAAAAACATCAAATCCCTCCATTAGGAGCTGCCGGTTCCACCCGGCAAAAAAGATCGTACAGAGCGGCGCTCTCGCCCGCTGGATCCATCCGGGCCGCGGTCAGCTCGTTGACGCCCCGCCCTTTTTCCCAGCCGGGAAAAGGAATCACGGCGACATGGGGATGGATGTCTTCCGACAGAGCCGTCTCCGCCTCCAGCTCGCCCCGTTCCGTCCGCACCCGAGCCCGGTCGCCGTGGCTGAGGCCGGCTGCGGCCGCCGCCGCCGGATGCAGGTAAAGCACTCGCCGCGACCCCTCCGTGAACTGGCTGTTGAGGCAGAGATCGGCATGAGGGGTCAGGAGAATGAATACTCCGGGCGGCAGGCGTTCCTCCGCGGCATAAAACCGCGCCACCGGTGAAAACCCCTCCCCCGCCGTGAATTCCTCCCGGGAGAGCAGTCGGGCCCGGCCGTCCTCCGTGGCAAAATCCCCCTCCGCCCAGGCCGTGTCCGGAATGTAGGGAGCGCGCGCCGGGCCGGTTTGCAGGCTCTCCGGCGTGATCCCCGCGTCCTGGAGCGGCGCCAGCACATATTTCAGCCAGTCGGCGGCCGTATGGGAAAATTTGTCTCCGACGCCGAGCCGTTCGGCCAAGTCGGTAAAAATGACCGCTTCGGGGCGGGCTTCCCCTTGCGGCGGCAGCACCGGCTGCGCGTAACGCAGCCAGGGATTTTGGCTGTTGACGATGAGGTCTTCTTTTTCAAACACGTTCGCAACGGGGAGAACCAGGTCAGAGGCGGCGGCGGTCGCGGAAAAATATGTGTCCAGGGTGACCCGGTACGGGATCGCCCGCCAAAATTCGCTCCAGGCCGCGCTGTCCGGCTGCGCAGCCAGCGGATTGGCCCGCGTGACCACAGCCAGGCGGATCGGCGGTTCGGCCCGGCGCAGTTCTTCCGCCATGAGGGCGTAAGGCGCCGTTCGCTCCCTATACGTTTCCTCGGGCAGGAGCAGCGGGGCCAGGGCGCTGTGGTAGTTGTGGGCGTAAAAAATTCCGCCCCCCCGCCGCCCGATATTGCCCGTGACGGCGGCGAGGGCGTCGATGGCCCGCACTGTGTTCGTGCCGTTGCCGTAGCGCTGCATACCGTAACCGATATAGATCAGGGCCGGCCGCTCCGCGCTCAGTTCCACGGCCAGAGTCCGCTGGCGGGCGGCGGGAACGCCCGTGATCCGCTCGGCCTTTTCCGGAGGAAAATCCTTGACCAAAGCGGCGTAAGGGCCGAAGCCGGCTAAATGCTTCTGCGCCCAGGCAAAATCCATCCGCCGCTCCGCGAGGAGGCAATGAGCGACGCCGAGCGCCAGGGCGCCGTCCGTCCCCGGATTCACGCGGATAAACTCGTCGGCGAAAGCGGCGCTTCTGACCCGGAGCGGGTTGATGGCAATGATCCGGGCGCCGTTTTTCCGCGCCTGCAGGAGGATGGGGACAAGATGCTTGTGGGTGACGGCCGGATCGCGCCCCCAGAGAATAATCAGGCCCGCATGGCGGAAGTCTTCCGGCGTTCCGGCCCGCGGCTCGCCAAAATCCCGGACTTGGGCCCGGATGCCGTTGGCCCAGCACAGACTGCCCCGCGGCACGGTCGCGCCGCCCAAGGCCTGGAAAAAGCGCTGATCGAGAGCGCCGAGTACCCCGCCGTAACCGGTGCCGTAGTAGTGCAAAATGCTTTGCGAGCCGCCGGCGGCCAGGGCGGCCCGAACTTGCTCCTCCAGGCGCTCATAGGCGTCGGCCCAAGTGATCCGCCGCCAGCCGCGCCGCCGGGTGCGGGCGTAGGGATAGAGGAGCCGGCGGGGATCGTGGGTCTGAGCGGCGTAATTATGGCCCTTCGTGCAAATAAAGGAGTCATAGCCCAAGAGGGCCGGATCCCCTTGCAGGGCCAGGCGGTCGGGCAAACGGCGCACGAGGAAGTCGCAGCTGTCCGGGCAGTTGAGCGGACAGGCCGAGCGGGCGTATTCCGTCATGCCGCGCCTCCGGCCAGGGCTTCCCGGGCCCGGATATAGCAAGCCACTTCGAAACGCTTGCGCTGCAGGCGGCAGCCCAGGTCATACACATGGAGCAAATCGCCGGTCGCCGCGACATTGGCGGCGTGGCAGCCGCCGGCGCAGACAAAACGGCACCAGCAGTCCCGGCATTCTACCTTGGCCAGGACATGGGCGGCGGCCAGCCGCCGCACCGTTTCCGCCGCCGGCGCGGCCGGTTCGGCCGGTTCGGCCCAGACGCTGCCCAGCCGCCATTCCGCCCGGCCGACAAACTGATGGCAGGGATAAATATCCCCGTTCGGGGCGACAGCGATATATTCCAGGCCCGCGCCGCAGCCTTTCAGTCTTTTCGCCAGACAGGGGCCGTCCTCCAGACCGGCGTTGAAATGGAAAAAGCTGAACGGACGGCCAGCCGCCGCGTAGGCGAGGTAGGCCTCGCCCAGCCGGTCGTAACTGGCGCAGATTTCCGGCAAATCCTCCGGGCCGAGATCCAGACCGGCTCCGGCGCCGACCACCGGTTCCACGGAGATGCGATTGACGCCGAGGTCGGCCAGGTGGAGGACGTCGCGGTCAAAATCTTTGTTATAGCGGGTGTAGGTGCCGCGAGCGTAGTAATAGGCCCCCACGGCGTAGGGGGAGGCGCCGGCGCGGCGGCGGGCCGTACGGAGGAGGGCGGGGAGGACGGCGTCGTAGCTGCCCCGGCCGTCGGGGCGCGGGCGCATCCGGTCATGCACGGCGGGGCGCCCGTCGATGCTGAGAACCAGACCGATTTTTTCCCGCTCCAGCCAGTCTGATATATCTTCGTCCATTTGCAGGGCGTTTGTGGTCAGGGTAAAATTGATCCTTTTGCCGGCGGCGGCGGCGGCCCTGCGGCCGTAATCCACCAGCCCGCGCATGACTGCGGCGTTCAAGAGCGGCTCGCCGCCGAAAAAATCCACTTCGACGGCCGCTTTTTCCCCGCTGCGGGTCAGGAGGAGATCAAGCGCTTTTTGCCCCGTGGCCGGGGACATCAACTCCCGTTCGCCGCCGAAAGCGCCGGCGCCGGCGAAACAATAGCGGCAGGCCAAGTTGCAGTCATGCGCCAAGTGGAGGCAGAGGGATTTCAGCCGAGGCCGGGCCGCGCCGGTTCCGGGCGGCGGCAGTTCGGCTCCGGCGCTGAACAGGGTTCCCTCCCGGGCCAGCCGCTCGAATTCCCCCAGGATCTCGCTGCGTTCCACCGCCGTGAGTTCGCGGCCCGTGCCCGCGAGCAAGCGACCGGGCTTGGCGGCTTCCCGAGGGTACTTCGCCTGGAAGCTGATTATTTCCCCCAGCCAGGCGTAGGCCTTGTCGTCCAGCGCGTGCAGCGAGCCGGAGTTGACGTCATAGGCGAGATTCAGTCCGCCCTGCCTGTATACGTGTATATTCCGGGTAAACGGATATGTTTCCCAGATCAAAGCATTCCCTCTCTTGTTTCCGTGCCTGTTACAAATGACGGGCGGCAGATTGCCGCCCCTACAACGATATCGCGCGGTCGCGCCCGCAACCCATATTTTATTTGGCGCAAACCTGATTGCCGACGGTGCAGGAAGTCTTGCAGGCCGACTGGCATGAGGCCTGACAGGCGCCGCAGCCGCCTTGCGCCGCGCTGGCGGACAGGCTGCCTTTGACGATCGTTTGAATGTGTTTGTTCATTTGGCATGTCCCTCCTTCTTTAACGCTATTATTATAGCACGCTTTATTTTCTGCGGCAAGCAGGGTATTTTTTTAGAAAAGAGAGAAGAGTAAAGAGGTTACTGTTCACTTAGGATCACTCGGAAGTTTTGCGCGCAAAAAAAGCCCGAAATTGCATCGAGCCAGGAACGCGCAAAATTTTCGAGTGTCGTGAAGGGCGAAGTCGCGGTCATATT
>JAISWK010000135.1 GCA_031270805.1 Gracilibacteraceae bacterium | reverse complement strand
CTGTCCCCAGCTCAGGGTAATTTTTGAAGCTTTAGTATTTCATTCGAGCCGCCTCAGTGACGGCTAGCTTTGCTATGCGCTTCAATCATGGGGAGCGTTCATAGAATCGTTTCAACCTTGCACTTCCGCCAACGGCGTTTTTTTCTTGGCGGCGTGCAAAAGCAGGTTCATCTCATATTCATAGCGCTGGCCGGGGATATTTATCCATTCCGGGAGCAAAATCCGGGGCAGTCCGCGCAGGCCGGTTTGGGTGTCGGGGCAAAAACGGCCGGTAATCAGGCGAAATACGGCGGAGGTGATTTTATTACCCAATTTATTGTGGATCGGCACATGCGGGGCGCTGAAATCCCTGACCCCGAGTACCAGGCTGTCGGCGCGGTTCGCCAGGGCGGCAGAAATTTTGACGATATCGGCGGCGCTGTGCTGGCCGTCCGCGTCCGCCGTGACGACCCCGGCGCATTCCGGCCAAAGTCGCAGGGCTTCCCGAAGCCCGGTTTTCAAGGCGGCGCCCTTGCCGAGGTTTTGGCGGTGGCGGCAAAGAACGACCCCGGTCCCGGCTGCCAGGGATGCGAACACAGCGGCGCTGTCCGCGCTGCTGCTGCCGTCGTCCACCACAATGATTCGACCGCAGCCGCGGGCGGTCAGTTCCCCCGTCAGGGCCAAAAGGCGCTCGTCGGGGTTATAGGCGGGAATGACAATTACGGTACTCAATTTAATTAAGCCGGATTAGCGCGAACACGCCTCTGGACAAACCGCTCGATGCGCTCCAGGGCCTCCTGGATTTTTTCCGGCGCATAGGCGTAAGAACAGCGGACATGGCCTTCACCGCCCGGCCCAAAAGCCGTCCCCGGCACTACGGCCACTTTTTCCTCATATAAGAGCGCTTCGGCGAAAGCCTCGGAACTCATACCGGTGGCTGATATTTCCGGGAAGGTGTAAAAGGCGCCCAGCGGCTCGAAACAAGGAAGTCCCATCGCCCGGAACCCGTGGACCATAATGCGGCGGCGGCGGTCATACTCGCGAATCATTTCTTTTTTCGCGCTCTCACCGCGCTGCAAGCCTTCCAGTGCCGCCATCTGGGCCATAATGGGCGCGCACATGATGGTGTACTGGTGGATGCGTGTCATGACGCGGATAAAATCGGGATGCGCGGCCACGTAGCCGATGCGCCAGCCGGTCATCGCGTAAGCTTTGGAAAAGCCGTTGATATGGAGCGTGCGGTTTTTCATATAGGGCAGCGTGGCAAAAGCCGTGTGCGGCTCGCCGTAGCTCAGTTCGGCGTAGACCTCGTCCGAAATGACAAGAAGATCGTTTTCCGAAACAAAACGGGCTATGGGCAGCAGTTCGTCCCTCGTCATGGCGGCGCCCGTCGGATTGTTCGGGTAGGAAATCATGAGGACCTTGCAGTTGGGCGTCCAGGCCAGGCGCAGGTCGTCCGCCTGGAGGCGAAAATCACATTCCGCCCGCAAGGGGACAAAACGCACGTCGGCGCCGGCCAGCGCGGCCGCGCCGGCATAAGCGACAAAGGAGGGATCAGGGATCAGGATCCCGTCCCCCGGGGTGATCAGGGCGCGCAAAGCCAGATCAATCGCTTCGCTTGCCCCGACGGTCACCAGAATTTCCGTCTCGGGATCATAATGAAGCCCGGCGCTTTTTTGCATGTTTTGCGCCAGCGCCCGCCGCAACTCAATGATGCCGGCGTTACTGGTATACATCGTCTGTCCCTGTTCGATGGAGTAAATGGCGCTTTCGCGCATGACCCACGGCGTGGCGAAATCAGGCTCGCCCACCCCGAGGGAAATCACGTTTTCCATCATGGAGGCCAAGTCAAAAAAACGGCGGATGCCGGAAGGAGGCAGAGCTAAAGCGGTGGGGGCAATATATTTGTTCATGGCGAGATCAGGAGACGCTCCAGTCTCTCCTCCGCGCCGAGCAGCTCAACCCCGTCCTCTTTGTAACGGCGGAGGACAAATCTGGTGGAAATATTTTCCACAGACTCCAGCGGCGACAGTTTATCAGAAACAAAACGGGCTACTTCGTACATATTGGCCCCTTCCGCCACCAGGCACAGGTCGTTTTCCCCGGACATGAGGTAGACGGATCGGATTTCCGGGAATTTTTGAAAACGGGCGGCAATGCGGTCGTAGCCCTGATCGCGCTGTGTCCGCACTTTAACGTCGATAAAAGCGGTTACGCGATTTTCCTCCAATTTTTCCCAATTGATCATCGGCTTATACTTGACGATGATCCGGTCTTTTTCCCATTGCGCCAATACAGACGCGATATCGCCGGTGTTTAATCCGGTCTGAACGGAGAGCGTCTCCGGCGTCTGGCGGCAGTCGTCCGCCAGGACATGGAGCAGGCGCCGTTCGTCCTCAGAGAGCATGAGAGTCCCTCTCTTTCTTGATAGTTGGTAACCGGTTTTTAATATAGCAGAGAAAAGGCCAGCCGTCAAGTTGACTAGGAAAGAGAGAAGAGTAAAGAGAGTCATTCCCCTCCTTTGGAGGGGTGCCGCGAAGCGGCGGGGTGGTTCCCCTTCAAAGGAAAGAGTGAATAGGAAAGAGTAAAGAGTGAGACGAGAACTCTCTTTCCTCTTTACTCTCCTCTCTTTCCTAAAGCGGGGTGGTTCCCCTTCAAAGGAGGAAAGAGTGATTAGGAAAGAGTAAAGAGTGAGACGAGAACTCTCTTTCCTCTTTACTCTCCTCTCTTTCCTACATCATCAAAAGCTACAATGACGTTGATAACGGGAGAGTGAGGCAGAAAAATGAAACTGTTCGATTATTTGTCCGCACTTTGATTTATCTGCTTATGTTGGTGACGTAGTTAGTACGGCTCTCTGCTTTTCCAAATACGCCGCCTGAGCCGCAGACAGATTCGCCTGACGCTGTCAGCAATTCCTTTTCCGCCATGTGGACATCGCCGTTCACTTGCGTATCTTTGCAACCGCTCAGTAAAAACGGTAGCATGCAGAACAAGAGGCATATACTAAAAACGCGCGAGATATACGCCGGCAATGTTCTTGTTGAGGCGCC
>JAISWK010000134.1 GCA_031270805.1 Gracilibacteraceae bacterium | reverse complement strand
CCCGGAGAGCGCAGGAAACCCCGCGCGTCCGTATCCCCCTCCAGCGGCGTATAGGCCATCCCCGGCGTATAAAACAGGAGACAGCCTTCGAAGACCTGGGCGGCCGTGCGCTGCAGTAGCGCCTGGATATCGTCTTTGAGCAAAAGACCCAGGTAATTGTCCGTCAAATCGCCCGTATATTTATCCCGCAGAACCTGCACCATCTTTTTAGGCAATTTTACCGCCCGCAGCCAAATCTCCTGGTATTTGGACATAAAGCTTTGCGTATCCGAATTGTAGTAGGTAAAGGTGTCTCCGTACTTTTCCTCCAAGCAGTGAATAATGCTTTCAATAGACTTGTTTTTCTGCAAGAACCTCGGTCGCCTCATACACTCATCTCCTTATTTGGATTATTGTTCCATAGATTATTTCGCCATCTGGCGGCAAAATCCTTCCACATTTTTTCTATAAAAATAAATTTTTCCAATTATGGGCTGCGCCGGCAGTTGGACTGGCGCGATAACTACGCGCCGCCCGCATAAGGAATGTCCCATAGCGAAGCTGCGTAATAATGACTAAAATACCGACGCGCGCCCACACTACCGCCGTTTGCGGATCGGGCAGCTGAACGCTTTCTCCCAGCAGTATAATATTGGCAAAGTC
The DNA here is from genome assembly GCA_031270805.1 of Gracilibacteraceae bacterium. Taxonomy (GTDB): domain Bacteria; phylum Bacillota; class Desulfitobacteriia; order Desulfitobacteriales; family Syntrophobotulaceae; genus JAIRRL01. The sequence goes on along the minus strand of JAISWK010000134.1, from coordinate 8,989 downwards.
CGGATTGCCGGCACTCACGTTCTTGGTAGCGGCGGATCAGAAACTTCTGGCGGCCTGCTAATGATAGATAAAAATTACCCCTTGACGAGTGCTATCGTATATGATATTGTACGCGCAAGAGGTAAATACACTGTGAAAGTCACGTTGAAAAAATCAGCCGCAAAATATTTGGCGAAATGCCCGAAACGCGACTATGACAAACTCGCAATCGCGCTCGCCGGACTTGAACGCCTTGACAAACTGTCCTTGCTACCGACCGTCGAACCGGACGCCCTTGACCTCGCGCTATTGGCGGAAGCGGATGCCGAAAGCGACCCCAAAGACGACGGAACGCCGCTCGAAAACGTAATCGCCGCCCGTGAATACAACGGCAAAATCCTGTTGCGCGTACCAAAGGATCTGCACGCTGAATTGACCGCGACCGCCAAAAGCCAAGGCGTCAGCTTAAATCAGTACTGCCTATACAAGCTGGCGCGATAACTGCGCGCCGCCCGCATAAGGGATGTCTCATAGCGAAGCTGCGTAATAATGACTAATCGGCGCTGCCCTGAATTATGGCGCGTTGCTCACGATCAGGCGCATAATATCATGAGTGATATTTTTATATCCCCCGTCCGGCCAGACGACCTGGGGCGAGTGACGCCTGATCCCGCTCAGAGTCCACCCCAGGCAGCCGTGGCAAAAATAGCCGGCTAAAAACTTGACGTCCTGTTCCGCCATGCGGCGCGCGCCCAGAAGGTAGCGAATGTCCAGCTCAAATTGCCAGGTATAAATAGAAAATATGTATTTCGGCAGGTTGGAATTGCCGCGGGCACGCAGGATATTGAAATAATAGGCCTCATTGTCGTACAGATAGTTCCCGAAAAGAGTCCAGAATGAAGCCAGATTCAAATCGTCTTCCGGATTACGCATATTGACGTAAAAGGGCAGATCACGGTAGCGATCGTTTTTCAGAGCCGTATCGCTGATCAGTTCGGCGAAGCGGCTCCCCCGCAGCAGGTTGGCCAGTTCATTGCGGAAAACCCAGATAACCAGATCGTCCCGATCGACAAAATGATAATAAAATGTGTTCTTATTAATATCGCATACGTCGATAATATCCCTGACATTTATTTTATAGAGAGGTTTTTTCAGGGCCAATTGCTTGAAATTGGCGGCGATCATCTCTTTCGTCAGGGAGCGGCGCAAACTATCACTCCTTAATTAATATACATAATACATTATACCGGCTTCACCGCGGCCGCCGGACAGGCAAATCAAAAAAAGAAGCTGGTTTTCAGGCATTTTTGTTGTTTTGCCTATTTTTCAGGCGCGTAAGAACAGCGTCCTGTTTTTTGGCATATTCTGTGAAATCGCCCGTTACATACTATTTTAACATCATTTATAATGTCAGACAATATCAAAATTTTTTACAAAGGAGTGTCGGTGATGAAAGAGTACGCGCTGCAAGTTGGTTTCAAGGAGCAAAAAGAGTGGGCGGACATGTGGCCGGAGATGGCGCTGGGCGCTGTCGCAGGGGGGTTGTTTATCGCGTCCGTGGCGCTGGAATCCGCCCTGGGGGCGCTCATTGCCCTGATCGTCATGCTAATTGGGAAAGGAGGGTTGTTAATAGCGGATCTCGGCCGGCGGGAAAGATTCATCCAGGTATTCAAACGGCCGCAGGATTCCTGGATCAGCCGGGGGGCCTGGGCCTTGGGCCTTTTTGCCGCGGCGGGGGCGGGGTATCTCGCCTCGTTTATCCTGCCGATGGGAGGTGTCGGAAAACTACTTGGCCTGGCGGCCGGTGCGCTGGCCGGATTCCTCATGGCCTACGACGGATTTTTCCTGGGTGACGCCAAGGGCGTGGAGTTCTGGGCCGGCGGCAGTCTGCCCCTGGTGTTCCTCAGCAGCGCCTTGTTGGCCGGACTGGGCGCGGCAGCGCCTTTGACCGCCGGTCTGAACGGCGCCCTCGTCGCGGCGATGCACCTGAGCGCCGTGTTGCTGGCCGCCATCGCCCTCTTTACCCTGGTGTACAACTCGCGCCACGGCAGCAGCGGCGCGAAAAAATCGGCGGAAACGCTGCTCAGCGGCGGACTGGCGCCGGTATTCCGTTACGCGGTCGTCGGAGCGGGTCTGGCGGCGCCGCTCCTGGCGGCGGGAGGGGCTGTTCTGGCCGGCGGCGCGCCCGCGCTGCTCTGGCTGCCCGTCGGTTTGCTCGAAATTGCCGGCGCCACCGCCTTGCGTTATTCGGTTTTGCAAGCCGGCTGCTACAGCCCGGTAATATGAAGGTCGCTGGCAGCGATACTGATTTGCCCAGCCTGTTTGTGCCGGCGCCCGCCGGCATGGAGAAAAAAGGAGAAAGCTATGACTCTTATTAAGGAAGATGTCTGGATCCCGACTGTATGTAACATGTGTTTTAACGGCTGCGCCATCAGAGCGCACCGGGTGGACGGCGTGGTGGTCAAGATCGAGGGCAACCCGGACAGTCCCGTAGGCGAAGGGCGGGTCTGCGGCAAGGGCGCGACCGGTATCATGCAGCTCTACGACCCCAACCGGGTAACCAAACCCATGAAGCGCACCAACCCGAAAAAAGGCTTTGCCGAGGATCCCGGCTGGCAGGAGATATCCTGGGATGAAGCCTATAGCATTGCTGTGGCCAAGATCGGGGCCGCAGTGAAGGAAGACCCGAAATCGATCATCGCCACTAATATGGTGGCGCATAACGCGATGTTCATATGGACGATGATGTTGTTCAAGATGCTCCTTGGCACGGAATGGTATTGTTCCGATATATGCGGGGCGGCCATTCATCAGGAATACGAGCGCCTGAGCGGCACCGGCAACTGTATGCCCGACTACGACTATTGCAATTATGTTCTGCAATTCGGCTGCCAGACCGGCACGGCCACCCGCCACGGCTTCAATATGACCGTCCGCCGCTTCGCCGATGCCCGCGAGCGCGGCTGCAAGCTCGTGAACGTCGATCCCTATATGGGCATGGGCGCGGAAAAAGCCGATACCTGGGTGCCCATCCGCCCGGGGACGGACGCGGCTTTTGCTTTGGCGGTCGCCCATGTGCTGGTGCATGAACTGGGCATCTACGACAGGGAGTTTTTGAAAAACAAGGTCAACGCCCCCGACCTGGTGGACGTGGAGACCGGCAGAATGGTGCGGCACAAGGAAACGGGCAAGCCTTACGTCTGGGATCTCTCGGACAGCAAGGCCAAAACCATCGACGATCCCACCATCAAGGATCGGGCCTTGTTCGGTGAATTCAAGGTGTTCGGCCGGAAGGTGAAGCCGAGCTTTGAGCTTTATGTCGAGCATGTCAAAAAATACACGCCGGAATACGCGGAGAAAATCACCACCGTGCCCGCCGCCGTGACCCGCCGGATCGCCAAAGAGTTCGGCGAGGCCGCCGCCATCGGCAGGACAATAACCATCGAGGGCAAGGAATATCCGCTGCGCCCGGCTGCCGCCGACTGCTTTTCCGGCGTTACCCGGCACAAGCACGCCCACCACTCGATCTGGGCGGTTCTGACCCTGAACGTCCTCGTGGGTTCCATGAACGTCCCGGGCGGACTCATCGGCTTTGCTCCCGCCTGCGAAGGGCACGAGGGCACCAACTGGCCGAAATATATCCCTCCGGTCTATGAGAAGGATCAATTCATGGAGGCCGTCGGCATGTACTATCCGACTTCGCCCACATCTGTCTACAAGCATTTCGAGGCGGAGATTAAGTTTGATCCCAAGGACAAGGCCTTAACGGCGCTGATGCCCCTGAACCACCAGGACAACCATTTTGTGCCCACGGCCCAGCTGAGCCCCGAGCGTTTCAAGATGCACGCCCCGGCCAAACTTTTGTTCAGTTTCGCTTCCAACCCGCTGAAGAATTTCGGCGACAACAACGAAATGGAGGAATTCATCCGTAGTTTTGACTATTATATCTGCTGCGACCTCTTCCTCAGCGATTCGGCCCAGTTCGCCGACCTCTTCCTGCCGGAGGCCCAATATCTGGAGCGCTACGACGTACCGCCCAATGCCGGCTTCAACCACCACACCCCGGGCGGGTTGCACACGCCCTGGGCCCTGAGTCTGCGCCAGCCGGTGGTGCCGCCTCCGGACGGCTTGCCCTCCGGCATGGAAATCATCCTGGAATTGGCCACCCGGCTGGGCCTGGTGGGGCATTATTACGGACTGTTCAATTTCATGTTCAGTCTGGGTCCGGAATACGCGCTGGAAGCGACCGGGAAATACAAGGTCGAAGAAATTATCGATCGGATCTATAAGAGCTGGGCCGGCCCCGACAAAGGCCTGGAGTGGTTTAAACAAAACGGCGTCCTGACCTGGCCGCGCAAGAAAGAAGAAGTGTATCTCTATCCCGACCACCCGGGGCGGATTCCCCTTTACCATGAATGGAACCTGGAGGTGCGGGAGCGCCTGGAAACGGAACTCAATGCCGTGGGCCTCCCCTGGGAGCAACTGGACGAGTATGTGCCGCTGCCTGAGTGGTATCCATGTATTGACCACGAAATTCCCAAACCGGGCTATGAACTGTTCCCTGTCTTTTACACCAATGCCGTCAACGTGGATTCCTGGGGGCAGAACAACCCCTGGATCAACGAAATTAACGACACCGAGCCTTACGGCTACAATATCGTCATCAACAAGAAAACAGCCGAGAGCAAAGGGCTGGAAAGCGGCGATCGGGTCACGGTGGAAGCGTCCAACGGCCGCCGGGTCACGGGGCGGATTTTCCTGGCGGAAGGCGTCCATCCGGAAGTCATGGGCATAGGCGGCGGTAATTGGCAGACCCGCTCCAAAAACCTGCCCCTCAGCCGCGGTAAGGGTTCGGCGATCTGCAGCCTCCTGGAAGTGCGCGATCCCAAGCGGCTCGACCATCTCTCCAGCGGCTATGACGCCTGTGTGCGCTGCAAAGTAACGAAGGCGGAGGAGGCGGAGAAATGAGTTATTGTATGGTCATTGATCTGAAGCGCTGCGTGGGCTGCCATGCATGCGACACGATGTGCAAGCAGGAAAACGGCACGCCGCCGCAGGTGACGCGCTCGAAGGTCATGAAAAAAGAGTTCGGCGAATTCCCCCATGTCCGCCGCCTCAGCATTCCCGTGCTGTGCATGCACTGCGAAGACCCAGCCTGCGTCAAGGTCTGCCCCAGCGGCGCCACCGAGAAGAACAAGGACGGCGTTGTGACGGTGGACAAAGACATTTGCCTCGGCTGCCGGGCCTGCATGACCGCCTGCCCTTACGGGGCGCGTTATTTCCGCGCGAACGAGACCGGCTATTTCGGCGAGGCGCTGACTCCGTACGAAACGGTGAAATACGGAGACAAACCGCGCGGCGTCGTCGATAAATGCGACTTCTGCCGGAAAAACCGCCTCTCCCAAGGGCACAGCGAACCGGCTTGCGTCCAAAACTGCATCGCCAAAGCAAGAATATTCGGACAAAAAGAGGACTTACAGGAATTGATCCGGCGGCGCAGAGGTTTTCAACTGCGGCCCGAACTGGAGACGGATCCCAATGTGTTTTATCTGAATTAATCCAGGAACCGATACAGAAAAAAATGTGACAAAATCGTACCGTCAGACTGTGTGAGAAAGGGAGTCGTAGGGGCGCGCATTGCGCGCCCGCAGAAAAAAATAGGGGACACGGGCGCGAAATGCGCGCCCCTACGATACCCGGGGGTTGCCGCCAATGCTTTTCCACACAGTCTGCCGTCCCTAAGTGTCCCACTGATAGTGAAAGCGGAGGCAAGTATGAAATTTTCAGGTTACAGGGTGGCGTTGGGCGCGGGACTGATCTGCATGGCCTCCCTGGGTTTCGGCTACCTGACCCTCAGTCTTTACCTGCCGATCCTGGCGACGGAACTCCAGGCTTCCAGTACGGTCATTTCTGTAATGTTCGCTGTCCTGGGGGCCACCGGTATGGCGGTGAGTTTCTTAAGCGGCAAGGTCATCCAAGTCATCGGGATCAAGCCCTTGGTGGGCATCGGCTGTCTGGGCCTTGTCCTTGGCTATGTGGTGCTGTATTTTGCCGGCAATGTGGCTATGGTCTACGCGGCGGCGGCGCTGATCGGCGTGGGCTTGAGTTGGGGCGGTCTCATTTGCATCGGCAACCTGATCCCCAACTGGTTCATCGCCCGGCAGGGCTTCATGCTGGGGCTCACCACCGGGGCCTGCGGCATCGGCGGTATTATCGGCAACCCCGTAGTGTCGGCGCTGATTGCCGGTTACGGCTGGCGGACAGCTTGCCTGGTTACGGTCGGTTTTATGCTGGTTCTGCTCGTGCCGGCTATGTTTCTGATCATTCCCAAACCGGAAGACGTGGGTCAGACGCCTTTGGGTTACGACAGCGCCGGCGCCGGTGCGGCCCACAGTGCGGCGGGTCCGGGTTTCAAGGGGGCGGTCGGCTCGGCTTCCTTTGTTTTTCTGGTCTTAACCTTGATTGGCGCCGGGTTGTTCATTTCCGGCATGAGTCCCCATGTGCCGGCCATGCTGCTGGAAAAAGGCGCCGACATCGTGTTTGTGGGGACCATCATGGCGGTGGTTTCGGCATTCAATACCGTGGGTAATGTGCTTTTCGGGGTCGTCAATGATAAATTCGGTATCCGGGCGGTGCTTTTCCTGGCCTGTCTTTGCGGCGTGCTGGGCATGCTGCTGGTCTTTTTCAGTCAGGGCCGGATCGTTTTTCTGCTGTTCGGATTGCTTTTTGGCCTGGCGATGCCCCTGCCCGGCGCGGTCGTGGCCATGATGACCCTGGGATTGTATGGTACGAGGGATTTGCCCCAACTGCTCGGTATGACAAATGGTATTATCGGTCTGGTCGGCGTCTTTGCCGCTCTTATCACAGGCGCCATGCGGGATGTGACCGGGTCGTACAGCCTCAGTATTCTGGTCATGGCCGGAGTGGTCGCCCTGACCTGCCTGACTTTTTTCATCGCTTACGGCCAGAGTCGCAAGCTCTCAGACGCATTATAATATAGGGAGGAACAGACATGAATCGATTAAAGGGAAAAGTAGCTATTGTCACCGGCGCGGCCCGGGGCATGGGCGAAGCATATGCGCGCCTGATGGCTTTGGAAGGCGCCCGGGTAATGATGACGGACCTCAGGGCCGAAGTCCTGGAGGCTGCGGCGGCCAATATCCGCAGCCTCGGCGGCGATGTGACGCCGCTGGTCTGTGACGCCTCCGATATCGATCACTGGCGGGAATTAACGGCCAAAACAGTGGAAACTTACGGCGGCCTGAATGTGCTGGTGAATAACGCCGGCTTCGCGACGGCGACTTCCTGTGAAAACTTTGATCAGGCCCTCTGGGATAAATGCCTCGGGGTCATCCTGTACGGAACAGTTTACGGCATCCACTGCGCGGTGCCGGAAATGCGGAAGGCGGGGGGCGGCTCGATCATCAACGTAGCCTCCATGACCTCCTTCAGCGCCTTTCCCAATACCGAAACCCCCATCCGGGAATACGGCGTGGACAGTCCCTACTGCGCCGCCAAAGGCGCTGTAGTGTCCCTGACCCGGGCGGCGGCCTGGCAGTACGCGCCGGATAATATCAGGGTCAACGCCATCGCCCCCGGCATCATTGATACGCCGATCATCGCCGACTTGATGGAAAATCCGGAGAATCCGATAGTCAAATTCTGGCGTTCGCGCCTCTATCTCCCCTCCGGCTTCGGCCAGGCGGATGAAGTAGCTTGGATGGGGGTATTCCTGGCCTCCGACGAAGCCAGCCACGTCACCGGCGTTACGATTCCCGTAGACGGCGGTTATTTGACGGTGTAAGACAAATAGGCCGAGGCCCCCTGCCCGGCGTCGCAATTAACAGGAGGTATATTTATGAAAGCTATAAAAATCGTCGATGTCAAAAAAGTTGAGGTTCGCGCTGTACCGGATCTTGCCCCTAACGGCCGGGATGTGCTGATCCAAGTGAAGGCTTCCGGCATCTGCGGCTCGGATCTGATGTTTTTTCGCAACGGCGGCTTTATCGGCGACCAGGGGACAAGCACCAAGACCCCCGGCCACGAGTTTTGCGGCGTGGTCGTTGATCCCGGCGCCAGCCGGACGCTGAAAAAAGGCGACCGGGTGGTGATCATGGAGCTGAATCCCTGCGGCGAGTGCGATTTGTGCAAAGCGGGCCGGATCAACCTCTGTATGCAGACATTGCTGGTGTCCTACGGCTGCAACGAGAATGGCTTTGACGGCGGTATGGCGGAGTATTGCCTGGTGCGCCCGGACATGGTGGTAAAAATCCCGGACAGCCTGAGCGACATTCAGGGCGCTCTGGTGGAGCCGGCAGCCATCGCCATGCACGCCGTGCTGCGCTCGGAGGTCGACGCCAAAAGCAAGGTGCTGGTCACCGGCGCCGGGCCCATCGGCCTTCTCTGCGCCGCCGTCGCCCGGGCCATGGGCGCCGCCCAGATTGTCATGACCGAAATCAGCGCCGACCGCATCAAGTTCGCCCGGGAATGTAACTATGCCGATGCCGTTTTGAACGGAGCGGACGCCGATTTAAAGGACAAACTGTTAGAAATAAGCGGCGGCAGTTTCAGCCATGTCCTTGAATGCACCGGCGTTGGGGCGGTCGCCGCCGTGGCAATGGATCTGCTGGGCTGGGCCGGCCACTTCCAGATGGTGGCTATCCACGGCAGCTTTGAACTCAATATGGAGACGACGTCCATGAAGGAAATCGACGTGCGGGGCGGCTTCTACTTCGAACCTGAGGGTTTTCAAAAGGTTATTGACCTCATGGCCGCAGGCCGGCTGAACCTGGACAAACTTGTGACCCGGGTCGCCAAGCTGGAAGAAGCGCAGTCCTGCTTTGAGAGCCTTGACGCGGGCAGCGACGCCAAGATCGTCTTTGTCCCCTGAGTTAAGAGCTCATTCGTGGGGATTAGGGATTAGGGATTAGGGATTAGGGACGGGTGCCGCGAAGCGGCGGGGTGCGCTGGGTAAGTCTCTCGCAATCGTCCCGTATACGCCGGATCGGGC
>JAISWK010000067.1 GCA_031270805.1 Gracilibacteraceae bacterium | reverse complement strand
TTTTGTACTCTGGCAAGGCGCCAGGTTCCGCTAATACTGGTTGTATTTGCGGGTTCTGGCAACGCAGCCAGAGTGCAAAAGGGCAAGTCAAATGTATAAGTTATTTGAGAACAGTTCCTTAACGAAAGGAAGAATTATGCGTTCCGTTATTGAAGGAAAACTCGTCGGCCATGACCTCAAATTCGCCATCGTGGCCGCCCGTTTCAACGAATTTATCACAAGCAAGCTGGTCGGCGGCGCGGAAGACGCTTTGCTCCGGCACGGCGTGGCGCCGGAAAATATCGATCTGATCTGGACGCCGGGGGCTTTTGAGATCCCGCTGGTCGCGCAAAAAGCCGCTTTGTCTCGCCAATACGACGCCATTATCTGCCTCGGCGCCGTTATCCGCGGCGCGACGCCTCATTTTGAGTATGTAAGCGCGGAGGTATCGAAGGGAATTGCCCAGGTGACGCTCTCTACGGGCATCCCGGTCAGCTTCGGCGTCCTGACGACGGACAGCATCGAACAGGCGATTGAGCGGGCGGGGACAAAGGCGGGGAACAAGGGTTTCGACGCGGCCATGACCGCCATTGAGACGGCCAATTTGCTGAAACAGCTGCCGGCGGCGGCGGAACACAACTCCTGATATTTTCAGGACTCTCCACTCTTTCCTCTTCAAAGCCGCCAGGAGCAGAAAATCCGTTCCAGCAGGCCGGTCAAAGCATAAAAAAGCAGGCCCAGCGAGGCCATGCCGATAATACCGGCGTACATCACCGTATATTCCCGCGTCTCCATCCCGTCCAGGATAAAATAGCCAAGCCCGTCAAAAGAAGCAAAGGTTTCGGCGAAAAAGAGTACGGCTATGGCGGTGCCCGTCGTTATGCGCAAGCCGGTCAGAATGTGCGGCAGACAATAGGGCAGGATCAGGTGCCATAGCATCTGCCGGGGGCCGGCGTGCAGGGAGCGCAGGGAAAGGATGCTGGCCGCCGGGATTGAGGCGACCGCGTCCCAGACGACGACGACGATCTGGAAAAAAATAACCAGCGTGATCAGCAGGATTTTCGGCGCGTCGCCGAGTCCGAGCAGGACAATAAATACCGGCAGAAAGACCACCTTCGGCAACGGGTACAGCATGGCGACGAGCGGCCCGCACACCCGGGCCGCCGCCGGGTTGCGCCCCAGGAGGACGCCGAGCGGCACGGCCGTCGCCAGGGCCAAAACCATGCTGACCAGGACGCGCGCCGCGCTGACGCTGAAATGCCAGGCCAAGTCCCCGTTCACGAGCAAGCGGACGAAAGCGGCCAGGGCGGCGGCCGGCGGGGGCAAAAACGCTTTGCCCAGAGCCAGGCTGCCCGCGTGCCATAGCAAGAGCAACAAAATCGTTCCCAGTAAAAGGCCCAGGAAATTATACCTACCTTTTTTTCCCATCCTAACCTCGCAGGCCGGCGCGCAGCTCGCGGCAGCAGGCGTCATAAGCGGCCGCGCCGCGGTAATCTTCGCTTCTGGCCTCGGGATTCGCCAGGATCCGGCCTATGGCGCCGGGCCCGGCGCCGCCCCAAATGATGATCTTTTCCCCGAGAAAGGCCGCTTCCTCAATACTGTGGGTCACAAGCAAAAAAGTCAGACCCCGCGCGCACAATTCCCGCACGGTCTGCTGCAGTGTTTCCCGGGTCAGGGCGTCCAGGGCCGAGAACGGCTCGTCCATCAGCAGCAGCCGCGGCCGGCCGACAATCGCCCGGGCAATGGCCACGCGCTGCCGCTGGCCGCCGGAAAGGCGATTCGGGTATTGATCCCGCTGTTCCCACAACCCGAGTTCTTGCAGAGTTTTTGCCGCCTTCTCCCGGGCCCGGGCCGCCGGTTGGCGCCGGAGTAAGAGCGGCAGCATCGTATTGGCGAACACTGTTTTCCAGGGAAAGAGGCCGTATTCCTGTAAAATAACGCTGATATCGGCGTGGGGGCCGCGCAATGGTTCCCCGGCCAGGTAAACGGCGCCGGACTGAGGCCGGAGCAAGCCGGCCGCCAGATGGAGGAGAGTGGTTTTACCGCAGCCGGACGGCCCGATGACCGCCCAGCGCTCTCCCGGCGCGATCCGCAGGGAAACGCCGTCCAGCAGCAGTCTGTTTTCTTTTTCCCCCTGCGCTCCGCCGTAACTGAAACTGACGTTTTCCAAACGCAGCATCAATTGCTCTCGCCGGTGGTGATCAGACTTCCGTCCACCGTGTCGGCGTAGGAGTAGGCGGCGGGCAGCAAATTGCGCTCCACCAGCCAGTTCATGACACGGGTCACCTCTTCCTCCGTCGGTAGAGCGCCCGGCGTATAAGACGGGGTCGGATAAGTGGCGCTGAGTTCCGCCGGTACATTGGCCGTTTCCAGGCAAAAATCGCGGTAAGCGTCAGGGTTTTCGTTTATTTTTCGCATCGCGGCAAAACAAGCCGCCAGCGCCTTGCCGACGTCGTCCCGCCGCGTGTCCAGCGCGGTCGCGGAAGCCAGCACCACGGACTGGGACAGGTTTAGGCCCAGCGCCGTATCGTCGATCAGCACGGGACAGCCGGCTTGGACGGCGTAAGAAGCCAGCGGGTCGGGCAGTATGGCCATTTGGATATCGCGGCCCTCTATCAGGGCCTCCACCCGCTGCATCAGGTTCGGCATACTTATGACGTTCACGTCGGAGAGGTCGGGGGCGAAATAGCCCAGCGCCGCAAACTGGGCAAGGAGATAATCCATCATCGTGTTATTGGCAATAGCCACGGTTTTACCGGCCGCGCCGATGATTTTTTTGTCCGCCCCTCCGGCCGCCGGCGGGGCCAGGTCACTGCCGGGGGCGCCCACGAGCAGAAAACGCCCTTCCGCCGGCGTCGCCCCGAAGGCGACGGCCACGACCTTGGTCCCGGTTCCACCCTTGCGCATCAGAGCCTGCACGATCATGTCGTTCATCGCCATATCCAGTTCGCCGGCTTCCATCGCCTTGGACTGGTCGGCGCTGCTGTTAAACGGCGCCAGTTCGACCGTGACGCCGTGGGCGGCAAAAAGCCCTTCTTTTTCCGCTACATAAAAAGGAATCGAGTCGTCAATCCGCAGCAATCCTATTTTGAGCGGCTCCCCGCCCGCAGCTCCGTCTCCCGCCGGCGCGCCGGCGCAAGCCGCGCCCAGGAGCGCGCACAATAAGAGTGATCCTAGCAAAAACCCCGTCCGTTTTGAGTGCATTTATTTCCCTTTCCTCCTAACCACCCCGCCGCTTCGCGGCACCCCTCCAAAGGAGGGGAATTCCTAATCCCTAATCCCTAATCCCTAAGGCGGCCTACTCCGTGGTGACGGTCTTGGCTAAATTGCGTGGTTTGTCCACATGGTTGCCGCGCAGCACCGCCGCGTAATAGGCGATGAGCTGCAGCGGGACAATCGTGACGAGGGGGGCGAGGGCGTCCGAGACCGGCGGCAGCCAGAACACCTCGTCCGCCGCGTCGCCCAATTCCCGGTTGTCCGAAGCGGCGACGGCCAGAACCCGGCCTTCGCGCGCTTTGACTTCTTCCACATTGGAGAGGGTTTTGTCGTACAGGGCGCGCTGGGTCGCCACGGCCAAAACGGGGGTATCCGCCGTGACCAGGGCCAGCGTGCCATGCTTCAGTTCGCCGGCGGCGTAAGCCTCGGCGTGGATATACGATATTTCCTTGAGTTTCAGGGCGCCTTCCAAGGCGACAGCCCAGTCCAGCCCGCGGCCGATGAAAAAAGCGCTGCCGGCCCGGCTGATCGGGACGGCCATCCGGCGCAGCTGTTCTTTCCGGGAGAGGATCTCCGTTATTTTGGCCGGCAGAGCCTGGAGTTCCGCCAGCAAAGCCGCGCTATACTCCGCCGCCAGGCGCCCCCTGGCCGTCGCCAGGTACAAGGCCAAGAGAACCATGACTTCCAATTGGGTCGTATAGGCCTTGGTCGAGGCCACCGCGATTTCCGGCCCGGCCCAGGTAAATAGCACTTCGTCCGCCTCGCGCGCCGCCGTACTCCCGACCACATTGGTCACGACCAGCACCCGGGCCCCGTTTTTCCGCGCTTCGTGCAGGGCGGCCAGCGTATCGGCCGTTTCCCCCGACTGACTGATGAGTACAACCAAAGTGTGTTCATCCAGCAAGGGCCGCCGATAGCGAAATTCGGAGGCGATGGCTGTTTCCGCCGGCAGCTGGGCCCAAGCTTCCAGGAGTTCGCGCCCGATCAGCCCGGCGTGGTAAGCAGTGCCGCAGCCCACGAGGGCGACGCGCTCAACCCCGGCAAAGAATTCGGCCCGAATCCCCAAATCCACGAGGCCGGACCGGTTCACGCGCCCGTAGAGCGTGTCTTGCAGCGCTCGGGGCTGCTCGTCTATCTCTTTCAGCATAAAATGCTCGTAGCCGCCTTTTTCCGCCGCCGCGGCGTCCCAAGTCACCCGCATGACCGTTTTGGCCCGGGCCGTGCCGGCAAAATCGCTGAAACTGACGGCCCCGTCGCTGACGACCGCCATTTCTCCGTCTTCCAGCACATAGACCTCCCTGGTTTCCGTCAGTACGGCCGGGATATCGCTGGCGACAAAAAAATCGCCCTCGGCGCCGGCGCCGACGATCAGGGGTGCGTTGCGGCGGGCGGCCACCAATTGGCCGGGGTGGTGGCGGCACATGCCCACCAGGGCAAAAGAGCCGCTGATATCCGCCAGCGTCCGCCGCAGTGCTTCGGCCAGATCGCCGCGGTAATAATGGGCCAGCAGGTGGACGACGGTCTCCGAGTCCGTTTCGGATTGAAAAACGCAGCCCGCTTCCCGCAGGCGCGCGCGCAAGGGCAAGTAGTTTTCGATGATGCCGTTGTGGACGACGGCAAATTCGCCGGCTGTGTCCAAATGCGGGTGAGCGTTGTTATCCGTGGGACGGCCGTGCGTCGCCCAGCGCGTATGCCCGATCCCGGTCGTAGCCTCCGCCGGCAGACGGTCGATTTGTCCGGCCAGGATTTCCATGGCCATGACTCCGTCGTGGCCGGCGGTTTTGACCACCCGGACGCCCTCCGGCGTCAAAAGGGCGATGCCCGCCGAATCATAACCGCGATATTCCAGTTTTTGTAATCCGGCCAGCAAAAGGGGCGCCGCCGGGCGCCGGCCCGCATAACCTACAATTCCGCACATAGTATACCCTCGCTTTTCTTCAGTGCCTGCCGCTGGAGATCTCCGTCGCCGTCGCCGTGACTAGGTCGATCAGTTCCTGCCCCAACCGGCGCAATTCTTTTTCCTCCCGCCCTTCCAGCATGACGCGGATCAGTGGTTCCGTGCCGGAAGGACGCACAAGCAGCCGACCGCCGGAACCCAGGCGCTCTTCGACGGCCCGGATGGCGGCTTGCACGGCCGGCGCGGCCAGCACGGCCTCTTTAGGGCCGACGGGCGCGTTGAGCAGTACCTGGGGAAACTGCTCCATCTGCGCTCCGAGTTCGGCGAGCGAGCGGCCGCTGCCGCGCATTATGCGCAGGAGTTCCAGCGCCGTAAATATGCCGTCGCCGGTCGTATGGCGCAGGGGGAATATAATATGGCCGGACTGCTCGCCGCCTAAGGCCGCGCCTGTTTGGGCCAGTTTTTCCATTACATAGCGATCGCCGACCTGCGTGCGGTGTACGGTGATGCCGGCCGCGGTCAAGGCTCGCTCCAGGCCGATATTGCTCATCACGGTCACGACCACGGCTTCAGCGGGCAAAGAATGTCCGGCCCGGGCCAAAGCGCAAATCACCATAATGTGGTCGCCGTCGAGAATCCGCCCTTCGGCGTCTGCGGCAATCAGGCGGTCGGCGTCCCCGTCGAAAGCCAGGCCGGCGTCGGCCCCGACGCGCCGCACCGCAGCCGCGAGGGCCTCCGGTTGGGTAGAACCGCAGCCGGCGTTGATATTCGTCCCGTCGGGCCGGCAAAAAACGGCTTCCACCCGGGCGCCGAGGGAGGCGAACAAGGAAGGTGCCAGGGCGGAAGCGGCCCCGTTGGCGCCGTCCACCACTATTTTCCATCCCGCGAGGGATGGGGCGTCGGTCAAGAGGAAATCCCGGTATACATCGATCAGTTCCGGCGCGTACTCAATCCGCCCGATTTCCCGGCCCGCGACCGCCGGCAGGGTATCCGCCCCGTCCAGGGCGGCGGCGATCTCGGTCTCCCAGTCGTCGGGCAATTTACAGCCCGTGCCGGCAAAAAACTTGATCCCGTTATCCGGGTAAGGATTATGCGAGGCGGAAATGACTACGCCGGCCAGGGCTCGCCGCTGCCGCGCCAGACAGGCGACGCCCGGCGTGGGGATCACTCCGGCGCAGATCGCGTCCACGCCCATGGAACAAATACCGGCGCAGAGCGCCGCTTCCAGCATGGAACCGGAGATGCGGGTATCCCGGCCCACGTAGACGACCGGCCTGTCCCCGGCCCTTCCCCCGGCGGTTTTTTGCCGCAGGATATGCGCGCCGGCCCGACCTAAGCGATAGGCCAACAGCGGGGTTAATTCCTCTCCCGCTATGCCCCGGACGCCGTCTGTTCCAAATATCTCCAATATGTTTCTCCCATCGCTTCAAATATTTTCCCCAGGCTCATTTTCCCCAGGCTCATTTTCCCCCGGCTCATTTTCTCCGTCGCCGGTTTCGTCGCCCTCGCCGCCCTCGCCCTCGCCCTCGCCCTCGCCGTTTTCGCTTTCACCCGCCGCCGCTTCCGCCTCCGTTTCCGCCGGGTCGACCGGCGTCTCCGGATTCGCCTCCTCGGGTACGATCGGCTGGAGTACGAGGTTGACGCTGGGCATCCGCGCCAGTTCCACCCCCGGCGGCAAGTTGCGGGACGGGGTGACAAAATGGCTGCCCGGGGCGTAGAGCGAAGCGTCCACCCAGAAGACCAGGTCCTGGGGCGTGAGATCGGTTACCCATTCGGGATACCCGCTCACCTCCACCTCGATTTCGCCGATGGGCAAAGCGGTGAAGCCCGCCGGCACATTGCGGACGCTGACCTGGGCCGTCAATGTTTTGCGCACGGCCGCGTCCCCGATCGTCACCAGGACGCGGATTCCGGTCTCGGTGGCCGTCCGTGTCTCCGGCGGCAAGTTCAGGCCGGTGCTTGGCACTTCGATCGTGCCCGTGCTATCCCAGCCGGCGATATTCAAGTTCTGCAGCCGGATGGCGTCGATTTGAGCCAGCACCTCCGGCATACCGATTATTTGCAGACTGGAGGGAACGGCGCTCACCGCCCGCACGACTTTACCCGCCTGGGGGGCGCCGGTCAGCTCGAGTTCAACCGGCACGGTGTTAACGCTTTCCTCCTCCCGGTAAATGGGCAGAAGTACGCTGACAATATTCGGATAGGCCCGCAGGCTCGTGTCCGGCAAAAGCGGCAGGCCGTCAAAGCGCACGGGCCGGTTTAACTGCAGTGTTTCCTCCGCGCCATTCAAATTGGCGGCCACAGTGACGCTCGTCAGGTTTTCCAGCAGGGATTGGGGACCGCGCACGCTGACCACGTCCGGCGTCAGAATCGGATCGCCCGCCGTGTAATACTTGGCCGGCGCGCCGGTAATGTCCACCTCGACCGGCACGACTTTATCCTGGACGACATCCAAGGCTATAACGAGGTTCTGGGGACTGAGATCGCTGACCCGCACGCCCTCGGGCGCGTAAATCCGCACCGGGCGGGAGACCTCGCCCGCCGCCGCGTCCTCCAAATCTATATAGGCGTAAACATCCCCCACATCCATGACCACATCAGAATTAAGGTTGGACAAGCGGACGGAGACGGGGTTGAGGGGGGAAATAACGACCAGGTTGGCCGGTTGGTTGCGCAGCACCAGAGGGACGGTGATTTTTTGCTCGCCCCAGAGGGTGATCGGAGCGGATTGGCTGGTGATCCACATCCAGAAGCAAAGGGCTAAGATAAAAGAAATCAGTTTGTAATTCCAGTTGTGGCGAAAGATTTTTTTCAGCGTTTCCACGGCCTCACCTGCTTTACCCTGTTAATTTTTCTTATTAATATTATCGGCGTGTTTTATTCACATTCCGAAAAAGCGATTTGCCGGAAGGATTCGGCGGCAGCAGCACGCGGTGGAGCAAATCGGTCAGGCTCTTTTCATCGTGAAAACGCTGCAGTTTTCCTTCCTGCACAGAGGAAATAACGCCGGTCTCCTCGGACACGACCAGAACCAGGGCGTCGCAGACCTCCGACAGACCGATGGCCGCCCGGTGGCGCGTCCCGAGGTTCTTATCCAAGTTGGGGTTCTGGGTCAGCGGCAAAAAACAACCCGCCGCCGCTACTCGATCTCCGCGGATAATGACGGCGCCGTCGTGCAGAGGGGATTTGGGGATGAAAAGATTGACGAGAAATTCGGAGGAAACTATGCCGTCGATCTTGACGCCGGTGTCGGCGTATTCCTGGATGCCCGTGGATTGCTCCAGGGCGACTAGGGCGCCGATGCGGCTTCGGGACAGCACTTTTATACAGCGGAGCAATTCGTTGATCAGGTCGTGAGTTTTTTTGTCGGACTCGCGCAGGGAGCGCAGACTCAACAGGCGGCCGCGGCCGATCTGCTCCAGCGCTCGGCGCAGTTCCGGCTGAAAAACGACGGGCAGCGCCACGAGCATCATCGTCCACAGCTTGTCCAGCAACCAGGTCAACGTCTCCAGTTCCAGCTGGCGCGAGAGCATGGAGACGAGGAGCAAGACAAAAATTCCCTTGATCAGCTGCACGGCGCGCGTGCCCTCTATCATCAGGAATAATTGATAAAAAATCACGGAAACGATAACGATATCGACTATCGCCATCCAGTTCAACCCGGTCAATATGGCGGTCAGGCTCAAGGCGGCGTCCCTCCGCGAGCGTTGCTGTACTGTGATGGCTAATTATAGCATGAGCCGCAGGGTAAAGCAATAATAATGAATGAGAAAAAATCCACGCGAAATTTTTTCCAAAATATCTCATTTTTTCCTTGACAAGACAGGGAGCCCCATGTATACTAATTACATTAATGCCAAATTAAGACATTTGGCGGGAAAGGAGGTGAACCCTATGCCATATCTGCCGATCTTCACCGCGCTCATCTCCGGCCTCGCCTTCTGGAGCGCCAACCGCCTGGCCGCTCTCTGCGCCGGGGACTGGCTCGCTTTGCCGGCGGCGGCGGCCGCTTTCTGGCCGGCAATACAGGACGCGCCCTGGCGTTTGGACTTGGGGCCGGTCGCCCTGGTGGCCGGCCTGATCGCCGCCGCGCTCTGCTGGGGTGTATTTCTGTATGCCCAGGCCGGCGCCGGCAATTTCCGCTCCGGCCAGGAACACGGTTCCGCCGCCTGGGGCCGGAAGCGGGACATCGCGCCGCTGATTGACCGCGACCCGGACTGGAATATCATTTTATCGGCGACGGAGAGCGTCACGCTGCGCCAGCCGGCCAGTTTTTCTGCCGATCGCAATAAAAACGTCCTTGTCGTCGGCGGCTCCGGCTCCGGCAAGACATTTTCCATCATCAAGCCGAACTTAATGCAGCTGCATTCGTCCTATGTCGTCACGGATCCCAAGGGTACATTGCTGCCGGACACAGGCTACTTGTTTGTGGAAAACGGTTATGAACTGCGCTGCTTCAACACGGTCAATTTCGGCAAATCCCTGCGCTATAACCCGCTGGCCTACATCCGCCGGGAAAAGGATATTCTGAAAGTGGTGAACGTCCTGATCGAGAACACGAGCGGCGACAAACAGGGCGGCGACAAATTCTGGCTGGATTGCGAGCGCCTGCTTTACACCGCGCTCATCGCCTATCTCTGCCAGGAGTGCCCTCCGGAGCAGCGGACCATTCCGGGCATGATTGACTTGCTGGAGTTATGCCAGGTCAGGGAAGACGACGAGCAATTTCAAAGCCCGGCCGATATCCTGTTCGCCGAATTGGAAAAAACCAATCCCACTTGTCTGGCCGTCAAACAGTACAAAAAATTCCGCCTGGCCGCCGGCAAAACCATGAAATCCGTTCTTATTTCCTGCGCCGCCCGCCTGGCGCCGTTTGACATCGCCGAACTGCGCGCGATAATGAGCTGCGACGAGTTAAAACTGGACGAGCTCGGTGACCGCAAAACCGCCTTTTTCCTCGTCATGAGCGACACGGACTCCACCTATTCCTTCCTGCCGGCCATGATTTTCTACCAGATGTTCAACCTGCTCTGCGACAAGGCGGACGACCATTACGGCGGCAAGCTGCCCGTGCATGTGCGCTGCCTCTTCGACGAATTTGCCAATTGCGGCAAAATCCCTGATTTTCATCATTTGATTTCCACCATTCGCAGCCGGGAGATATCCGCCACCATCATCCTGCAGTCCTTTGCCCAGCTGGATTCCGTCTATAAGGACGACGCGGAAACCATCACGGACTGCTGCGACACGATCGTGTTCCTCGGGGGCAAGTCGGTGAAGACGACGGAAAATATTGCGAAGATGATCGGCAAGACCACGATTGATCACCGCAGCACCGGCGAAACCCGCGGCGAAAACGGCAGTTTCAGCCTGAACAACCAGATTATCGGGCGCGATCTCATCGACGCGGCGGAAGTCGGCCGCTTGGAACGGCAGCAATGCCTTGTTCTCATCCAGGGATTACCCCCGTTCAAGAGCAGGAAATTCAACCCGGCCGGGCACCGCCGCTACGGATTTCTGGCGGACAGCGGGCGAAAACCGCGTTTTGACCCGGTTCCGGCTTTTAGCGCCCGGGAGGCGTGAAAAAAACGAAAGGAAGTAAAAAAATGGAAACTTTGCGCAGCGTAATGGAAATAATCGTAAAATTTGTCACCTTCGGCGGCAGTCTCTGGTTGGTCTGGGGCGTCGTCATCCTGGCCGGCGGTCTCAAGGATAAAAACGGGCCGGCCCTGCAATCCGGCCTGTGGCAGATCGTGGGCGGCGGCCATCATCACGGCCGCTCAGGTTTTTTCCCGCTTGCAGATGCCGGCGGAATGGATCGGGACTTTGTTCCGTCTGCCCGGCTGAGCGGAGAAAATGACGGCGGGGCGGGAAGGGGTAGGGGGATATGTTTGAAAACATTCTGAACAAATGGCTGGACGATCTGGGCGTCATGGTTATCGGCGCCGGTTCGGACGGCAAGCTGGGTATGACGCTGGAAGCGTTCAATAGCACGCTGTACACCTTCGTGAAAAATGTGATGGAAACAGTGATTTTACCCGTCGCCTATGTGATCCTCGCCCTTTTCCTCGTGCTGGAACTGCATAAGGCCAGCATGAGAGCCGACGGGGCCGGCGGCGGCATCCAGCTGAGCGCCGAGATCGTTTTTCGTGTCCTGTTCAAACTCATAATCTGCAAATTCGCGGTTGACAGTTCCCTGCTCATCATGGACGCCATGTACAATGTGTCCCTGCACCTGACCGCCGGTATCCGGGACGCGCTGGCCGCGGAGGTTTTTGGCCCGCTCGACCCGGCCCACGCCGACACGGGCGGCTACCGCGCTTTGATTGAGGATATGAACCTGGGGGAACAGCTCGGATTTTTCATCGAATTGTTTTTCATCCGCCTCATAGTCCAGTTCGTTCTCCTGATGGTCAACGTCATCGTCATCGGGCGTTTTATCGAAATTTTCCTCTACATCGCCGTCGCCCCGATTCCGCTGGCGACCTTCCCGCATGAGGAGCTGAGCGGCATAGGAAAAAATTTCCTGAAAAACTTTGCCGCCATCTGTCTGCAGGGCGCGATGATCTACCTCGCCCTCTCTTTCTACCCGCTCCTGTTCAACGACCCCTCTCAATTATGGACGGGCGACCTGCTTTCGGTTTTTGCTCTCGTCGGGTATCCGATTCTGCTCGCTATCGTGGTCTTTAACTGCAAGGGGCTGGCGAAATCCATCTGCAACGCCGCATAGGAGGTGTCATGTGCACGCGTCCATCCCGAAAGAAATTACTGAATACCATGAAAAAATCATGTTCGGCCTGTCCATCCGCCAATTATGCTGTTTCAGCGCCGCAATCCTGGCCGGCGTCGCCACCTGGCTGCTCTGCGCTCGGGTACTCCGCCTGTCGCTTAACACAGTAAGTTATGTCGTCATCGCGGAGGCGGCGCCATTCATGGCCCTGGGTTTTATCCGCAAAGACGGACTCCCTTTTGAAAAATACGCCGCCCTGGTGATCCGCCACCGGATCGGGCGTCTGCGCCTGCATTTTGAAGCCGCGCCCGTGCTTCTGACCGCGCCCGGCGTGAGCAACGCGGCCCCGCCGCGCAAGGAAAAGAGGAATTTTCATGCCTGGTTTGTTCGGCAAAATCATTCCCGACTCGAATACGAAGGCTTTACAGTTACAAAAAAAGCGCGCCAGAGAAAGCGCAAAGCGGCACAACGAAAAATTGCGGCAGCTCGACAAGAGTACCGCGCAGCAAAACGCGGCGCTGAAAAAGCGGCTGCGGCGGCTGGCGGCGCCAAAAAATACCTCCCAGTGCATCAGGTATCAACGGATGTACGAGGACGGCGTTTGTGAACTGAATACGGGGCAGTTCAGCCGCAGCTTCAAATTTACTGACATTAATTACCAGACGGCGCGCCGGGACGATCAGGAAGATATTTTCCGCCATTACAGCGCCTTGCTGAACTATTGCGGCCCGACGCTCCACCTCCAGATTACGGTACTGAACCGGCGGATCGACAAGGAGCTTTTCCGCGAACAGATGTTTTTGCGCCCGGCCGGGGACAGACTCGACTCCTACCGGCATGAGATGAATGAAATGCTGAACGCCCGGGCTCTCGAGGGGCAGAATTCCATTTTGCGGGAAAAATACATGACATTCACGACGACGGCTCCCAGCTATGAGGCGGCTATTCCGGCCCTGGCCCGGATCGAAAGCGATCTGGGCGGACATTTCAAGTCTCTGGGCTGTGAAGTGCGCTCCCTCTCCGGCTCGGAACGGCTGGAACTGCTGCATAACCATTTCCGCCCCGAGGAAAAATACACCTTCACTTACACTCAACTCGTGGCCAGCGGACTGCAGACCAAGGATCTTATCGCTCCGGCCGGGTTTGATTTTCAACCCAAAGACCATTACTATTTTGACGATTACGTCGGCTGCTGCCTCTACGTCCGCGAACTGCCGGCCGAGTTGTCGGATAAGGTCGTCTCCGAACTGACGGATTTGCCCATTGATTTGTCCGTCAATATTCATATCGAAAACGTGGAGCAGGGGCAGGCGCTGGAAACGGTCAAACGGCAGATTTCCTACATGGAAATGGAAGCGACGGGTAAACAGGACGCCGCCGTGCAAAAAGGGCGCAACACGGAGATCGCGGTGCCGATGGAAACGCGCCGCGCCCATGAAGAAGCCTGTCTTTTGCTCGACGCGCTGGAAAACCATAATCAGCGCATGTTCAAGGTCACGATCCTGCTCCACACTTTTGCCCGCGACCTGGAGGCATTGCAGGACAATGTCTGGCAGATCATTTCCACGGCGCGCAAAAACAATATCAAAGCGGACAAACTGCTCTACCTGCAGATGGAGGGCCTGAACAGCGTTTTGCCCCTGGGGGTCAATTGCCTGGAAATCAAGCGGACGCTGACCACGGACAGCACGGCTATTTTTATCCCGTTCACGGCGCAGGAGCTGTACCAGAGCGGCGGTATGTATTACGGGCTGAACGCTCTTTCTCGCAACCTTATTTTTTTCGACCGCCGGACGCTCAAGGCGCCGAACGGGGTCATCCTCGGTACGCCGGGCAGCGGCAAGAGTTTTGCCAGTAAAAGGGAAATGATCAATGTGCTGCTTTCCGA
Source organism: Gracilibacteraceae bacterium (assembly GCA_031270805.1). Classification (GTDB taxonomy): domain Bacteria; phylum Bacillota; class Desulfitobacteriia; order Desulfitobacteriales; family Syntrophobotulaceae; genus JAIRRL01. The sequence continues at coordinate 11,889 of JAISWK010000067.1, read as the reverse complement.
TCCCGAGGCCGAAGTCATCATCATCGACCCGGAGCGGGAGTACACGCCGCTGGCTCAGGGTTTCGACGGGGAAGTCGTGCATATTTCCGCCGGCAGCAAAGCCTGTATCAATCCGATGGACATCACGATGGACTATGCCGACGACGACGACCCGCTGCTGCTCAAAGCGGAGTTCATTCTCTCGCTCTGCGAACTGCTCGTGGCCAGCAAACAGGGTCTGAGCGCCGGGCAGAAAACGGTGATCGACCGGGCCTGCAAGCTGACTTATCAGCCCTACTTCGCCAATCCGGCCAAAAACCCCGTGCCGACGCTGAAGGAGTTTTACGCCACATTGCGCAGCCAGCCGGAGCCGGAGGCCAAAAGCCTCGCCCTTTCCCTTGAACTGTATATCACCGGTTCCCTGGCCGTTTTCGCCCGCCATACGAATGTGGACATCCAGAAGCGCTTGGTAGTTTTTGATATCAAAGATTTGGGCAAGCAGCTGCGCACCATCGGGATGCTTATCGTGCTTGATCAGATCTGGGTGCGCATCACGCGCAACCGCAAACTGCGCAAACGGACGTGGATTTATATCGACGAGCTGCAGCTGCTCTTTCAGAGCGAATACAACGCCAATTACTTTTTTGAGCTCTGGTCCCGCGCCCGCAAATGGGGCGCCATCCCGACCGGGATCACCCAAAACGTGGAAACACTGCTTCTGTCCGACCTGGCGCGGCGGATGCTTTCCAATTCCGATTTTATTATGATGCTGAACCAGGCGGCGAACGATCGGGCGGAACTGGCCCGCCTGCTGAATATCAGCGAGCGCCAGCTCAGTTTTGTCACCGGGAGCGAAGCGGGACACGGACTGCTTTTTGCCGGCAAGAGCATAATCCCGTTTATTGACCAGTTCCCCCGCGACACTTCATTGTACCGCATGATGACGACCAAATTGGAAGAAGTAAGCGATTAGGAGAGGAAAGAGTGGGGAGTAAAGAGAAAAGAGTGGGGAGTAAAGAGGAAAGAGTGGGGACGGGTTTCCCGGATATCGTAGGGGCGCGCATTGCGCGCCTTTTTTTTCTCCGGCGGAACATTTATATTGACCGCCTCGCCTCTCTGAGATATAATGATGGCGATAGTAATTGAGAATGTTAATCGTTTTAGATTCATTTGAAATACATATCAGTAATAAGGAGATAAGCAATGGAAAGTAAAGACGCGATTGCCATCCTCAAAAGCCTTAAAGACAAAGGTATTCGCTTCACACCTCAGCGGCAGGCTATTCTGGAATACTTATTGGATACCAATTCCCATCCGACCGCGGAGGAGATTTACCGCCAGGTGAAGGAACGCTTTCCCGGCGTGAGTCTCGGCACCATCTATAACACGCTGAACATGCTGAAGGAAAACAATTTTCTGCTGGAGCTGGACTGCGGCGAAATGTCTACGCGCTTTGACGGCAACGCCGAAAACCACTACCATGTCGTATGCCGCAACTGCGGTAAAGTGGTCGATTTTCACACCGATTTGCTCCAACTGGATGCTTTGGCGACGGAACACACGGGTTTTGCCATCGAAACCCACCGCCTCGTTTTTTACGGCGTCTGCGGGCCGTGTCGCGAGATTCACTGACCCGCCGGAATGTTCAAGCGCTTCACCGCTTTTTTGCTTGCCTTGCTTGTTCTCACGCTTTGGCTGATCATACTGTTGTGGCGGGAAGAACCATCGCCGCCCCTTTTTTCCGTCCGCCAAACCGAAACCGTGTACCGCTTGAGTCAGGAGTTGAGCGGTATCTGGCATAGATACGACTCGCCGGCTGAGGCCTGGCGGGAAGAAAACCGCTTGAGTCCGGACGACAAGCCTCTTGGGCTGTTCGGGCGTCTTTTCGCGCGACCGGACGTGGTTTTACCCTCCGGCGCTGATGTTCATGTCGTCGCTCGCCAGTTCTCCGTGTCGGAAAAATGGGCTTCCCGCTCTGCTCAACTTGTGCTGGAAAGTTTTTCCGGCCAGGCTCGTATCTACTTGAATGGCGTGCGCAGCGAAAACTTGGTGGGCGATACGGAAAGCTACGGCAACGGGGTCGCGTTCACGGTGGAGGCGACGCGCCTGCTTTTTGACCGGCCGAATATCCTGATCATCGAACTGAGCAGCCCGCCGCTGCGCCGGGCCATGCCGCTGGGCGCCATCTGGCCCTGGCGGGAACATATCACGGGGCGGATACATTTGGATTCCGTGCCGGAGACGATAATCGCCCCGGAAACCATCGCCTTTGACTGGCGGGATGCCGACAGTCTGTTCGTGGCGACGGGCGAACTCTTGCGTTACCGGTTCGCGGGCAATGATCCCTGGACCGTGACCGGCGTTCTCCTGGCGGCCGACGGAACAGAAGCGGCCCGCGCGGTTGTTCGCCTGGAGGCCACCGCCAACTACGGCGAAAAATTCGTCCTGGAGTTTCCCCTCGCCTCCCCTCGCTCCTGGCAGCCGGACGACCCCTATCTCTACCTCCTTACCCTGCAGGTCGCCAACAGCCGGGGGGAACAGGATTCCGTCCAGATGCCGGTCGGCGTCGCCAAAGCGGATACCGGCGACGGACTCTGGCGGATTAACGGGCAGGCCGTGCCGGTACGCGGCCTTTACCTGAGCGAAAAAGACGAGTTTGCCCTGCGGGCCGGCGACCTGCCGGATGGCTGGCTGGCGGAGCAAAAAGCGGCCGGCTATAATGTCGTCTGTTTTTATGAATCTTTCCCGGATGAGATCTGGTTTTATGCGGCCGACCGCGTAGGCATCGGCCTGTGGACCGCTTTGCCTCCGCGTCTCTCCGCCGCCGGCCCGCCGCCGGCGACCGATTTTCAGCCGATGCTGGATATGGCGGCGCGGCACGCTTCGCACTGGGCCTGGACGGCCGGCGCTTTTCTGCCGCCCGGAGCGGCCAGTGAACGCTATTTGCGCGATCTGAGCGCGGCTCTGGGGGGCAAAGCCCTTTACCGGGCCATAGCCTGGGACGAGCCGCTGCGCGTGGACGGCGTGTTTACGCTGAATCTGCTCCGCCCGCTTGCCGGCAGTTGGGGCGAACTGGCCGGCGCCTCTGCCCGGGAGGAAGCGGATACCGTGGCTTTGACCGCCTGGCCGGCCCGCGCCGTCGCCATAGCCTGGTGCGTGCTGCTCTTGCTGGCCGGCCTGCAAAACATCCGGGCCAAACACTGGCGCTTTCAGGATTTGGGCAAGCGCCCCCGCCGCGCGATGCGCGAAAGCTGTTTCTGGCGCTATGCGGCCTTTTTCCTGCGAATGGCTACGATAGCGGGCAGCTGGCTGCTGCTCTTCTATCGGCTGCCGCTCTGGCGTCTGACTTTCGTTCCTTATGACTTCGCCTGGGTCGCCGACCTGCGCCGCCAACCGTTCCTGCTGCTCTGGGCGACCGCCGCCGCCGCTTTCGCTGTCGCCCGCCTCATCCAGGTCGGGATCGGGGCCCGGGCTTTTGCGGCCGAACCGGAGGCTATGGGCCTGGTTTGCTGGCTGGAGCGGCGTTACGCCCTGCTGCCTCTCACCGGGATTGCCTGGGTGATGGTCACGTTCGGCTGGCCGCTCTACCTGCCTTTCGCCGTATATTACGGCCTGGAGCTGCTGCTCTGGCCCCTGCGTCTGCGGGACGTGCGCAAGGCCGGCGGCAGCAATTTTCTTTTACTCGTTTTCCCATTGACAGTCGCTCTCATTTTCATTATAATCGTAGTAAGCCAAGGTGCTGTTTATAGTGACTATTTTCTAAGGAGGTGACGGCATGATTTCCAAAGAAATGGTAATCGGCCAGGTTTTACGGGAGTACCCCCAGACCGCCCCGGTCTTTTTCAGCCTCGGGATGCATTGCCTCGGCTGCCCTTCCGCCACGATGGAAAGCGTGGAGGGAGCGGCGATGGTGCATGGCAAAGACCCGGACGCACTGGTGGATGAACTGAACAACATAATCATGTAGTGATTTAGTAACTTACGGGCACATTTCGCCAATAAGAAACAAGAAATACGCCCTGGATCAGTTCACAGTGCACAGTTCAAAGTTCACAGTTGGGGAGGGAGAGGGATTAGGGATTCCCCTCCTTTGGAGGGGTGCCGCGAAGCGGCGGGGTGGTTCCCTCCTTTGGAGGGGTGCCGCGAAGCGGCGGGGTGGTTCCCTCCTTTGGACCCCGCAACCGCATCTTTATTGACATTTACGGCTTGCAGGACGAACTTACGGACCCTTGTGGACTCATTGAGAAAAAATTTTGCCGGCTTATTGACAGCCGGGGATTTTTCCGGTAAAATAAGCGCGTAAACCGTTGAAGCGGGGATAAAGCCGGTAAATGCGCGCACAGAGAGTCCGGGATGGTGGGAACCGGGCGGAGAGGCAGATCGGCAAATGGGCCGCCGAGGGCGTGGGGAAAGGCGCGAGCCGAGTATTCCACGACGTGCAGGCATACGTCAGTTGCCGGGGATATGTCAGTATCCTGCCAAGCGCGCGAATTTTTTCGTGAATCAGGGTGGCACCGCGGATAATGCTTTATTCGTCCCTGACAGAGCAATGCTTTGTCGGGGATTTTGTTTTTACGGCAAAGCGGAAAAACGGAGGCGGAAAAAAATGGAAAATGGGAGATTCGGCGGCTACGGAGGCCGTTACATCCCGGAAACGCTGATGAGCGCGGTGCTGGAACTGGAAGCTGCCTATGAGCGTTGGCGCGCCGATCCGGAATTCACCGGGGAACTGGCGGCATTGCTGGCCGATTACGCGGGGCGGCCCTCCCGGTTGTACTTTGCCCGGAAGATGACGGCCGATCTCGGCGGGGCGAAAATTTACCTGAAAAGGGAAGATTTGAACCACACGGGTTCGCACAAGATCAACAATGTTCTCGGTCAGGCGCTGCTGGCGAAAAAGATGGGCAAGACCCGGCTGATCGCCGAAACCGGGGCCGGGCAGCACGGAGTGGCCACGGCGACCGCCGCGGCGCTGATGGACATGGACTGTGAAATTTTTATGGGCCGGGAGGACACGGAAAGGCAGGCCCTCAATGTTTACCGGATGGAACTGCTGGGGGCCAAAGTCCATCGCGTGACCAGCGGCACCATGACCCTGAAAGACGCCGTCAACGCCACGATGCGCGAATGGGCTTCCCGCGCGGCGGACACGCATTACGTCCTCGGTTCCGTCATGGGGCCGCATCCGTTCCCCCTCATGGTGCGCGATTTTCAGGCGGTGATCGGGCGGGAGATCAGAGCGCAGCTTCTGGCGGCGGAAGGACGGCTGCCCGACGTCGTCGTCGCCTGTGTCGGCGGCGGCAGCAACGCCATCGGCTCCTTTTATGAGTTTATTCCCGAAGAACAGGTGGCTCTCGTCGGTTGCGAGGCGGCCGGCCTGGGCGTCGATCACCCCCAGAACGCCGCCACGATCGCCAATGGCTCGGTCGGCGTTTTCCATGGCATGAAATCCTATTTTTGCCAGGACGCCTACGGACAAATAGCCCCGGTCTATTCGATTTCGGCCGGCCTGGATTATCCGGGGATCGGGCCGGAACACGCCGCTTTGCACGACAGCGGCCGGGCCATCTATGTTCCGGTGACGGACGCCGAAGCGGTGGAGGCCTTCGACTACCTTTCCCGCATGGAAGGCGTCATTCCCGCCGTGGAAAGCGCCCACGCCGTGGCCTGGGCCCGCCAGGCCGCCCCCGCTCTCGGGCGGGAAAAAATAATCGTCATTACGCTATCCGGCCGCGGGGACAAGGACGTGGCCGCGATCGCCCGCTACAGGGGGGTGGATCTGCATGAATAGGATTACGGAAGCCTTTCATCGGCGCAAGGCGCTGATCCCGTTTATCACGGGCGGGGATCCGGACATGGCCGTGACGGAAGAGCTTATTTACGCCCTGATTGACGCCGGCGCCGACCTGGAGGAAATAGGCCTGCCTTTTTCCGATCCCATCGCGGAAGGGCCGGTGATCCAGGCGGCGGATGAGCGCGCCCTGCGGGCCGGCTGCACGGCGGACAAACTGTTTACTCTGGTCAGGCGGGTGCGCCGCCGCACCAATATTCCCTTGCTTTTTATGACTTATCTGAACCCGGTCTTTACCTACGGCAGCCGCCGTTTCATGGAAAACTGCGCGGACTGCGGGGTGGATGGCCTCATTACGCCGGATATGCCATGGGAAGAAAGAGGGGAACTGGCGGCGGACAGCGCGGCTTGCGGCGTCACCCTCATCTCCATGCTGGCGCCGACTTCGGCTGGGCGGGTGCGACAGATCGCCGCTTCGGCGGAAGGGTTTCTTTACTGCGTCTCTTCCCTCGGCGTAACGGGTGAACGGCAGGAGATCGGCCGGGCGGCCGCCGATATTATCGCCCGGGCGCGCACGGTGACGAACCTGCCCTGCGCCATCGGTTTCGGGATTTCCACCCCAGCCCAGGCGGGAGCAATGGCCGCTCTGGCGGACGGAGTCATTGTCGGCAGCGCCATCGTGCGCCTGGTCGCGGAAAACGGGGCGGCGAGCGTGGCGCCGGTGCGGGAATTCGTGCGCGGGCTGCGCGCGGCTATCGACGCCGGCTCAGGAACTGCCGGCGCCGGCCTGGAAACAAGAGAGGGCGAAATTCATGTATAAAGATGTATTGCAAAAAGTGACCAAGCGGGAGGAATTGACGGAGCAGGAGATTTTCGCCCTGATTGCCGCGATCCGCCAGGACGAGGTGAGCGATATTCAAATCGCCGGCTTCCAAGTCGCTCTGCTGATGAAAGGCGCTTCCCTCCGGGAAATGGCCTGTATCGCCAAAGCCATGCGCGACAATTGCATCCCGCTGAAACCGGCGGTCAAGGCGGAACTCATGGACACCTGCGGCACGGGCGGCGGACTCAGCACCTTCAATATTTCCACCGCCACCGCCCTGGTCGCCGCCGCGGCCGGGATCCCGGTCGCCAAACACGGCAGCCGCTCCATCGCCAGTCTTTCCGGCAGCGCCGATGTGCTGGAGGCTCTGGGCATCAATATTCACCTCACGCCGGCCCAAGCCGAAAAAATGATTGAAACCATCGGGATCGCTTTTCTCTACGCCCCGCTCTTCCATCCGGTCATGGGTAAAGTGCTGCCGCCGGAGCAGGATTTGGGCATTAAGACTATTTTTTACACGATCATCGGCCCCCTGATCAATCCGGCCTTCGCTCCGCGGCACTTGCTCGGCGTTTATCAGCCGGAGCTGCTGGATACCGTGAGTTATGTGGCGCGGGAACTGGGCTACACGCGGGCCATGTTTGTCCACGGCCTGGACGGGCTGGATGAAATTTCCCTCATGGGGGCGACGCGGATCAATGAGTTAAAAAACGGCGAGATAACGACATATGAAATAAGGCCGGAACAGTTCGGCCTCGCCCGCTGCACCCTCGCCGACATCAGGACGGGCACGCCGGACGAAAACGCGGAAACCATCAGCGGCGTCTTTGCCGGCGCGGTCACGGGCCCCCGCCGCGACGCCATCGCTCTCAACTCAGCCGGCGCCCTTTTGGTCGGGGAAAAAGCCGACAGTCTCGCCGCCGGTCTCCAACTGGCCGACGAATTGATCGCCAGCGGCGCGGCCCGGCGAAAACTGGAGGAATTGCGCGAGATGTCCAATTCGTTTCCCGCCGCGGCCGGGGAAAGTTAAATGGCGGCGGTGCGGGAGTCGGAGGGGCTTTGGCCCGCCGCGCTCCGAACCAGGCGGGCGGCGGGGTTCATCCCGGTCATTCCGGATTTCAAGCCCCGCTCCCCGAAAGAAGGGGAACTGATGCGGGGCCGGAGCGCGGCGGCGGTGGCGCGGGAACTGAAGACGCTGGGGGCCCCCGCCCTTTCCGTCGTTACGGAGGCGGCGTCTTTCGGCGGCTCGCTCCGGCTGTTGGAGGAGACGGCCGCCGCCGGGTTGCCCGTGCTGCGGAAAGATTTTATCCGCCGCCCGGAGGATCTGCGCCAAACCCGGGAGGCCGGCGCCGCCGCCGTCCTGCTCATCTGCGCCCTGCTGGAGTACCCCGCGCTGGCGGAACTATTCGCGGCGGCCCACGAGTTGGGCCTGGCGGTGCTGGTGGAAGCGCACACGGCGACCGAGCTGGCTGCGGCCGGCCGGCTGGGGGCGCGGCTGGTCGGTCTCAATAACCGCGACATCCGCGGTTTGGAGAGGGACGACGGCACGGTCGCCCACACGGAAGCCCTGGCGGCGCTGGTGCCGCCGGGCGCTCTCCTCGTCAGCGAAAGCGGCATCCGGACGCCCGCCGACGCCCGCACCGCGACCCGGGCCGGCGCGGACGCGGTACTGGTCGGCTCGGCCCTTTGGCAGGCCCCCGACATGAGTGCCCTGTACGACGCCCTGCAACGGGCGGAGGGGACGGTGCCGGGATGAGGCCGCTGATCAAGATCTGCGGTTTAAAAACGCAGGCCGACGTCGCGCTCTGCCTGCGGCTCGGGGTGGATCGGCTCGGCTTTGTCGCGGAGTATCCCCGGCCCGTGCCCTGGAACCTCAGCCGGGCGGAAGCGGCGGTGCTGCTGGCGGAAGCCAATACTCTGGCGCCGGGCCGCACCTGCCTGGTGACGAGCGGCGCGCCGGCCAAGGTCGTCGCGCTGGCGCTGCTGCTCCGCCCGGCTTTCGTTCAGCTGCACGGCCGGGAAAGCGCGGCCGAGACGGGCGCCATCGCCGCCGCCCTGCGCCGGGAAGGCATCGGTTTGATTCGTACTATTTTTCCCGATATAACCGATGCCGCGTTGCGGGCTTACGCCGCCAGCGGGGCCTGCGCTCTGCTCCTGGACCCGCGCGCGCCGGAGAAGGCTGAGAGCGGCGGCGCGGCGGACGCGGCGCTGTTTCGGCATGTGGCCGGCCTGACTGCTCTGCCGCTGATCCTGGCCGGCGGGATTACGGCGGCCAATGTCCGCGGCCTGCTGACCGCGACGGGCGCCGGCCAGATAGACGTATTGTCCGGCGCCGAAAGCGCGCCGGGCGTCAAGGACGAGGAAAAGATCAGGGCGCTGCTGCGGGCGGCGCGCGACTGGAGTTGAAGGAGGGAGCGACGAATGTCAGAGACGCTCAGACAAACAATCGTGGAAATAGGCCGGCGTTTATACGCCCGGCGCCTGATCGCGGCTTATGACGGCAATATTTCCTGCCGGGCGGACGACGCGGCGGTTTGGACTACGCCGACCGGCGTATGCAAAGGTTTTTTGACGGAGGATATGCTGGTCGGCATGGATTTGACCGGCCGCGTGACGGCAGGGGATCGGCGCCCGTCTTCCGAAACAGGCCTGCATCTGGGTATTTACCGGGAAAACCCGGCTGTCCGGGCGGTGGTCCACGCCCACCCGCCGGCGGCGACGGCACTGGCCTGCATGGGCCGGGCCCTGGATCGCCCTATCCTGCCCGAAGTCCTGCTTACTCTCGGACCCGTCCCGCTCGCGCCCTACGCCATACCCGGCTCGCCCGCAGTGGCGGAGAGCGTGGCCCCCTACTGCCGGACGCATAACGGCGCGCTGCTGGCCAACCACGGCGCCGTCACCTGGGGCGGGGACTTATGGGAAGCATACTATCGCATGGAAAAATTGGAACATTTTGCCGAAGTGCTGCTGCGTATTGAGGCTGCGGGCGGACGGGCGAGGGAGATCGACGGCAATACGGCGCCGCGTCCTGTCGTCAGCTGAATAAGTCCTTGAGGTTGGCCTCTATTTCCTCCTCGCTGAGTTCCCCGACCAACTTGCCGCTGTATGCGCCGTCATTGAAAAATAGCAACTGCGGCAAGCCTTTCAGAGACAATATTATTCAACTGCCTTTTCCTCCAACAGCCTCAATGTCCATCGCGCCCTTCCCGCAGGCGGTGTCCCACAGCACAGGGCTATTTATTATTTCTTCAATAATTTTATATTCGGCCTCGTTGTTTTTGAGTTCTTTCCGGACTTCTTCATTCTGCAAGATTATTTTCTTTGCATCATCCCACTTCATTTCTTGCTCCTTGCTATATAATCGTTCATTCGCCCACAGTCTTAATTCCAGCCGCTGATATGAATCAACAGCTGTTTTGTATACGGGTAGGCGCTTACAGGAAAATATTTCCATTCAGCGGTGTTGGAGTGTACCAGGTAGTCGAGTACGCGCCCTTCTGCGTCCCGGACGATGTCCGTTATGATTACAATATGCCGCCAGCCGGTTTCATCGCCGAGCAAAACGGCGTCCCCTATTTCGCCGCTGTAGTAAGGAGCGTCAGCCGCCGCCTCCATACCCGGCCCGGTATTATCCCGCGCATAATTCAGAAAATAAGTTACCGCCGTCCAGGAAGGCGCTCGCCGCGCTCCTCCCTGCCAATACCAGACGGCGCCGCCGCCGGTGTCCATCGGTATGCCTCCGGCCAGCAGGCATTGCGAGAGGAAATTTTGACAATTGCCGCCCAAATTGCTGTAATCAGTCCACTGACTGTTTCTTTGCCCGACCCAGGCGTCGGCGTAAGCTTTGGCGGCTTCCCGGTTATAAGCATGCGCTGCCGCTGCGGTTTGCGGACTTCCCTGGCTGAGACGCGCCGCGCTGTCCTTTTCAGCCTGAGCAAGCAAGGATGTCAGGCGCGCCGCCAGATACAGCTCCGCCTCCGCCTCGGTCATAGACGGCGTCTGATTGAGAGCGGCGGCCGGGTAGGCGCGAGAAAGCCGGGAACGGGCCATGCGCATGTAATCACCGAGAACCATGCGGTAGAGACTGCCTATTTGGTAATGCTGACTGATTTTCGGGCCGGCCGGCGTGTTTTTCAAAACAAAAAGATGCCGCACGTCGAAGCTCTCCGTCGCGGTCTCCGGCGTTGCGGCAAAATTCTGCCGCGCCCGCTCCGTCAGCAATACGCTCAAGCTGCCATCCGCTTCCCTCTCGGCGCTCTGTACGTTCAGCCAATATTGCCAGGACACAAGGGAAAGATCGGTTTGTCCGAGTGAGCGGACGGCGGCAAGATACTCCCAGACGACGCGCTCGGCCCGGGCCGGCAGAGCGGCGTCTGCGGCGAACAGCGGCGCCGGGTCTTTTATCTCCAGTTTCGCCAGAGAATCATAATAATAATCCATATAGCTAAGTATAATGTCCTGTTCACCTGCGGCAAGAGAAGCGGTTTCGGTAAAAACGCCGCCGTGAGCAGGCGCGGCGGGAGCAGGCGCGGCGGGAGCGGGAACAGACTCAGAGAGAGGAACAGGCTCCGCGAACAGGTGCGCCGCCAGGTTCAGACCGGCAAGCGTTACGACCATTACCAGAACCGCCGCTTTTACTTCCCTCTTTATTTGCTTCATCGAAGCCGGTATGTTTAATTCATTTTTTCTTTTCATTCATCTTCCTCCCGCGCTTTACCCCGAATCTCCCGTCACTTTCAGTTTATCACCAGCCGCGCCCGCCTTCAAGCTTTTTTTCGCGCGCGGGAGGAATTTGTGTAAATTTGGCGTCAAGAAAATGTAAAAAACAGGTAAAACGGTGAAATAATTGGCGTCTCGACGGCAAAAAAAGGGCCGGCAGACTGTGTGAAAAAGCATTGACAGCAACCCAGGACATCGTAGGGGCGGATGGCAGTTCGGCACCAACGGCTCGGAGACTCGCCGGGTGCCTGTTGCATGGCTCTTGTTAGCGGTTCATCTGCGCCCTGACGGGCTTGATTCACCGACAAGAGCGCAGCAGTTCGGCTTGGGCGGCATAGGAGACTCCATTCGGCCTCGCCGAATGGAGCCCTTCCTTCTTCGTCCACTGGACGCGGTCGGACTCCATTCCCTTCGACTAAGGCCGCTGGCAGTTCGGCCAGTCTCAGTTGCAGAGGGCTTACCAACAGCTCGGAGACTCGCTGGGTATGTCTCTCGTAATCCGCCCGTTGGTTTTCGGGACGATTGCCATCGTCCCCTACGGCAATACCGCCCGATTCGGCGTATACGGGACGATTGC
>JAISWK010000033.1 GCA_031270805.1 Gracilibacteraceae bacterium | reverse complement strand
TGCTCGGAGGCGGTGAGCCATTTAAGAAAAACAGCCGCCGCCAATTCTTTTTGCGGGCCGGACTTCGCCACCACCATGCCCGCGCCGCGCTGGAGCGCGATTTTCCGGCCGCCCTCGAACACCGGGTACGGCAGGACGATGGATTCAATGCTCTCGTCGGTGTTGTCGGCGTAGATGACCGTATCGCCGTAGAACAGCACGCCCGCCGTGCTCCCGATGCAGGCGACGATTTCACCCGTTTTATAAAGGTCGCTGGAATAGCCGTCAACCACGGCGTAAGCGCCAACGGCGGCGGGAAGGACGGAAAAGTCCCAAATCCGCTTGAAAGCGTCCGCCTCCGTGTTCAGCGAAGCGTCGCCCACGAAGGTCCCGCCAAGCTGCGCAGTCCCCACCTGCGCGATGTTGAACCACGAATCGGCGGTAAAAAAGGTCTTGCCGCCTGACCACTCACAATATTTTACCGCTGCCGCCCCAATGCCCTCGAAGGTCGCAAGGCTGTCAAGGGCAACGCCTGTATCGGCAGCGAAACGGTCAAAGAAGGTCTTGTTGACGAACAGCGCCTCGGTGGACTTGGCGACGGGAAACACGTACAGCTTGCCGTCCGGCAGGCGGCCTTCCTCTATGAAGCGCGGCAGAAAGGCCTCAAGCTCGCCCTCGGTAAAATATCCGTCCAGCTCTGCCAGCAGTCCCGCCTCGTGCAGCGTCAAGGCCATCGACGGGTAGGCCGTCACGAGGTCCGGCATCTCCGGCGCGCCCGGAGTGCCGTCCGCGATCATGGTCAGCTTTTCGTTCTGTTCCCTGGAGGCCATGATAGAGGCCACGTTGACGATAACGCCCCGCTCTCTCCCGACCGTGTTGTTGAACTCATCAATGAGCGTGACCATCGTTTCCTTCATCGCTCCGCCGTAGTTGTGCCACATGGTCAGCGTCACCGGGTTGTTCGGGTCAAGTCCGTCTTTGCTCCCGCACCCGGACAGCGCGCCGGCGAGCAAACAGAAAGATAAAAGTGCCGCGAGTATTTTTTTCATCAAAATATCCTCCTCAAATCGGCAAATACTACCCGCCGGGTAGTATACGGCGGGCGCCTTTTTCGCTATCCTGTGAAGTGTGGAGTGTGGGCGGCCAGCTGGAAAGCCCGGATGAAATTCATTATAGCATTCCTTGATGTATTTTTCAATTGGGAAAAATGCGAAAAAGAGACGGCAGACTGTGTGGAAAAGCATTGACGGCAACCCCCGGGTATCGTAGGGGCGCGCAATGCGCGCCCCTACGACTCCCTTTCTCACACAGTCTGACGGTTTTAAGCGGCAAAACGAAAGGAGATAAGCACATGAATAAGACAATGGTAAAAAAACTGTTTCCGCTCATGCTGGCAGTGTTTGTGCTGATCGGTATCTTCCCCCTCACCGTGCTGGCAGCGTTCCCCGACCTGGCGTTCACCCTCGAACCGGGTTCAACTGTGTCGAAAACAAAACTGCTTATCGAGGACGCAGCTTACAACAAGGCCAATCATACACTACAGATGAACAATACTACCGCCCCAAGCACCTATTCGCAAGGCACATCCATGACAGGAATAGGCGTTACGGTGACCTCCGGTACGGAATTCACCTTGCCGGTGAGAATCGGTACCTATATTAACCTGTTTGAGGTCGATGCAAGCAAGAATTTGGTCAATCGGGGAAGTATACAGATCACCAATGCTCATCTGCCGGCGCCCACTCCGGGAACGACTGCGATAGGCGGCGGCGTGGAGAAGATAACCGTTTCAAGTTATCAGGCGGTTGAGAACTGCGGATTGTATCTTGTGCCGGCAAGCCTGTACTCTGCGGGCGGCGGCGCAATTGACATATCGAACAGCGGCGTCAGGGAAATAACGGCGGACGGCGATATTTCTGTCGCGGCCGGAACATACAAATTATATACGGTATATATCGGTTCATTTACAAGCGGCAACCACGGCGCCTATTATGAGGGATCTGAGGTTACGGTTACAGCCGCTGCGGCAATCCCCGCCGAGGGCAACGCCTGGGCAACTCTTTACACAAAAAGTATTTTTGTGAGGCTGAGTCAGGGCGGGTTCAAAGCGGTGCAGGACAAAGCTCACTGGCTCCTTGGCGGAGACGGCGCATCCGGAAACTCCATTGTCGGCGTCACTTTTACCGACAACACGGAAGTCCAGATCACGCTGACGAACGATATCAACGCCCTCGATCCGCTGACCATAACGGCGACTCAGGATGCGTTTGCCGATGGAACCGCTCCTTTTTCTTCGCCGCTTACCGTGCGGCTTGATAGTCCGCAGACCTATGTCTGCACCATCGACGAGGTGGCGTATCCGAGCCTGAAAAGCGCGCTTGATTTTGCGCTTGCGCCCGCAGTGGACGACAAAACCATCGTGCTGGTAGCTGACATTACCTATAGTGAACCGATTGTGGTCGAAGAGAAAACCCTTACCTTTAACCTGAACGGCTTCAACCTGCTCGTCGACAGCAGCGGAACAATCACAGGCGATTGGTTCACCGCCTCCGCCCTCAAGGTGGATAACGGCAGCATAAACTATACGGGTGAGGGCCGGTTCACCGTCTGCGGCGAAAGGCGCGGCGTTGAAGCGATCAACGGCGGCAGGGCGCGGGTGAGCGAAATCCTCATTAAAAACCCGGGTCAGCCCTACCCTCAGCATTATTATGTCTACGGCGCCCATGCCCGGTATGAAAACAATGAGGGTGAGGGCAGCCAAATCACCGTCGCCGGCGACATCAAAACGCTGAACGGAAACTTCTGTGACTATGCCATCGGCGCGCTTGCGGGGCAGGACTCGACGGTTACGGTGGGCGGCGATATTTTCCTGGCGGGGGAGAATGTCATCGGCCTGGCGGCCGGAAGTATGAATGATGGAAACGGAACAGCCAGTGCGGGCAATGTTACGGTCACGGGAGAATCCGCCACCGGGGTCAAAGCCGCCGGGGAAAGCACCGCCACGGTTAACGGCGCGGTGAGCGCGACGGGCGCATACGCTGTGGGTGTTGAAGCAGGTATTGCGGAAGATGGCTCGGGCGGCACAGTGATTGTAAAAAGCGATGTCGCCGCAAGCGGAGCAGACAGCATCGGCGTTACCTGCTTCAGCAGCGCCGCAGGGCCAGCGAAAAGCACGGTGACCGTGGAGGGAACGGTTTCCGGCCAGGATTACCTGAGTATTGACAATATTGCGCGGGAAAAGGACGACAAGGACAGCGTATCCGGGGGATATTGGATTTACAACGGACAATATGAAAGCGTGGTCAAGGTGAAGGATCCGGATGGCGGTACACCTGCGGGAACAGCGCCGTCCATTGGCACGGACAGCCTGCCGGGTGGCACGGCAGGCGCGGCGTACAGCCAAACCCTCGCGGCCACCGGCGATACGCCGATCACATGGACGAAAGAGAGCGGGAATCTGCCGGATGGCCTGGCACTCTCAAGCGGCGGTCTCATTTCCGGTACGCCGACCACGGCGGGAACCTTCAACTTTACCGTGCAAGCGGCAAACGGCACGGGCAGTGATACTCAGGCGTTATCCATCACGATAGCCGCGCTGCCGGCCACCCACGCACTGACCGTTTCGGCGGGCGCGGGCGGATCGGTATCGGGAACGGCGAGCGGCAATTACGGGCAAGGCCATTCCGTCAGCGTGACGGCAAATCCCGCCAGCGGCTGTCACTTTGAGAATTGGACGGTGGACGGCGTGACGCTTTCGAGCGACACGGCCAACCCCGCGACATTCACCATGCCCGCAAACGCCGTGACCCTTACCGCGAACTTTGAAGCGGACGGCGGGGCCGCCCCCTCCTTCACCCTGACCCAGGCCGGCCTCACCTACGGTCAGTCGCCCAATCCGACCACCGGGAACCTGCCTGCCGGCGTGACTCTCACCTGGTCTTACAGCGGCGTCCAGGGGGACGGAAGCTCTTACGGCCCGACTGCGGTCAACCCCACGGCAGCCGGGACTTACACCGTCACGGCCACGGCCACCCCTCCCTCCGATCCCTCGGTCTCGGCCTCGACCAGTTTCACCATCGCGCCCAAAGCCCTGACATTGGGCGGCATGAGCGTCGCGACCAAGGCTTACGACGGGACGGTAGCCGCCACCCTCAGCGGGACGCCGGAGCTGAAGGGCCTGATCAATAACGACAACGTCAGTGCGAATCTGAGCGCGGCAACAGCCGTTTTCACCACGGCCGCCGTCGGCCAAAACAAAGATGTAACCGTGACGGGCCTCGCTCTCGCCGGTGCGAAAGCCTTCAACTACACCCTGCCCGCTTCCCTGAGCTTAGTAGGCGAGATTAAGGCATTGAGCGGCGGCGGTAGTGGCGGCAGTGGCGGCGGTGGTGGCGGCGCGCAGCAGCCTGTCGTTCCACCTGCGGCCCCCGGGACACCCGTCACGGTGACCAAGGCCAGCCTTAGCTATATCAGCGGCGCGGACAGGGTCGAGACCTCCGTGGCCATCTCCCGCCAGGGCTGGACGAGCGCCGATACCGTAATTCTGGCGCCCGGCGGACAGAACAATTTGATTGACGCCCTGGCCGTGGCCCCGCTGGCCGGACAGGAGAACGCCCCGATCCTCCTCTGCGTCGGCGGCCTTGACCCGGCGGTAGTCGCGGAGATAGAGCGCCTGGGGGCGAAGAAAGTCTACACCGTCGGCGCCCTGAGCGGGGCCGTGATCGAGGCCCTGAAAGCCGCGCTGCCGAACGTAGCGGTGGAAGTTCTCCGCGGTGCGAACCGCTTTGAGACGGCGGCCCTGATTAACGCCAAAGTGCTAAACCCGAAAGGGACGTTTATCGTCGGTTATAACGCCATCGCCGACGCCGTCAGCGCGGCCTCCTTCGCCGCCGCCCACGGGTACTTGATCCAGATAGCTCAACCGGACGGTACTCTCGCAACTGATCGCTACCCACTGCCCACTGACCATCAACCGGACGGTACTCTCGCAACTGATCACTACCCACTGCCCACTGACCACTATATATTGGGCGGCCCGACCCTCGTGGGCGACGTGACCGGAGCGACCCGGCTTTTCGGCCCCGACCGCTACGCCACGAACAAGGCTATCCGTGAGGCCCTGACCTTCGAGTACACGAATATTTACACGGCGGACGGCGCCACCCTCGTCGACGCCCTCACCGGCTCGGCCCTGGCTGCCAGAACGAGGGCGGCCATTGTCCTCACCCCGGCGGGCGACCCCTCGGGCGTGGACTTTGGCGGGATTACTACCGAAACCAGGGTGTACGCTTTCGGCGGAGCGCGGTGATACCAGTGATCAGTGATCAGTGATCAGTGATCAGTGGGATCCTGTAGGCAAAGGGCGCGACGCCACGGGTATTTGTAGGGGACGCCGCCCGAGTGGGGCGCTTCCCTTCATCGCTTCGCGCGGTCGCGCCCCTATCCCCTACGATACCTTGGCATGATTTTGCTTATTAAGCGTATTGGCGGCCAGGATGGCCGCGCTCCCAGGGTGGTTCAATTCCCCTCCCTTGGAGGGGTGCCGCGAAGCGGCGGGGTGGTTCCCCTCTTCTCCCCTGCCGGTTGAGAGCTTAGAACTTAGTTTTAAGAGCTTAGTTTTTTGATTAGGGTCATCGTCATTTTGCTTCCCCAACTAAGCTCTCCCAACTAAGCTCTCCCAACTGTGAACTGCCAAGCCCCCTGGGGCGGAAATTATGTTAAGGAGATGATGCGCCGTGAAAAGATCGCTCTATAAGCTACGGGTCGTCTTGGCGGCGGTTCTGGTTCTGGGACTGCCCTTCCCCTGCGGACCGGGCGCGCTGGCTGAAGAGGGCGCTGACGGGGTAATTACCGCGTTTTTGCTGCCGGAGGACGGTTATCATGATGTTTACTCTTTCTTTGCCGATACGTATTGTCTCGACGTCCCCCTGGGGACGCCGGAAAATGAAATCCCGCTGCCCGAAACCCTGCAAGCGCTGGTCAGCGTCGATAGCGGGCCGGCGGAGGCGCAGACTCTGAGCATCAGCTGGCAATACGCAGGACACTATGACAGCAATGTGGGCGACTACGTGCAGACCGGCTATGACCGGACACAATGGCGATCCTATACATTTTCCCTCGTCCTGCCAGGCGGCCTCACCCTGGCCGACGGCGTGATCCCGCCTCAGGCCGTAGTCTCTTTGACGGAAACGGCCCGGTTTGGCGTTGTGAAATTCGACTTCAACGACGACTGGGAGGGGATCGAGGGCATGTCTGAAGCGACGACCGTCACGATCAGGGAGATCGCCGAGCCTGAAGACGGATGGGAGGAACTGGAGTGGGCGGATATAGAAGCGGACTTTGAAGCCATAGAGGACGCGGGCTACACCATCACGCGCCTGAGCGCCTTCATGTTCGGGACCAGCGCGTTCAATTACAAGGATGCTGTCTTTGAAATCCCGGATACCGTCCTCCATGTCGGCAGCGTGGCCGTGGGAGAGAACTTTAGCGACGGCGGCGGGCTCCTCAGCGGAACAGGCATCACCGAGATCGTGATCCCGGCCGGCGTGAAAACCATCGGCGAGCGGTCGTTTATGGGCTGCGCAAGCCTGGCGACAATCATCTTCGAGGAAGGCTCCCGGCTGGAATACATCGGCAAGAACGCATTTGACGGCAGCGGCCTGACAGGCATTGAGATCCCGGCCGGCGTGACAAGGATTGACGAGGAGGCGTTTTATAGGTGCTCAGGCTTGGAAACCTTCGAATTCGCGCCGGACTCCGCGCTGGAGTCCATCGGCGCGGGCGCTTTTGCGTTCAGCGGCCTGACGGCCATCGAAATCCCGGCCGGCGTCGTGTCGATCGATTCCGCAAGGCCGGGTACTCCGCCCTCCTACACCGATCTCGTCGAAGGCGCGTTTGAGTTTTGCGAAAACCTGGAAACGCTGACTTTCGCGGAAGGCGCCGCTCTGGAAACAATCGGCATGAGGGCGTTCGTAGAAAGCGGCCTGACAGCCGTGGAAATCCCGGCCGGCGTGACGAGCATCGGCGAGGAGGCGTTCATGTGCTGCTACTACCTCGAGACGCTAAGCTTCGCGGAGAACTCCGCGCTCGATACGATCGGCGACCGCGTCTTTGGCAGCGCCGGACTGAAAGCCGTGGAAATCCCGGCCGGCGTGAAAACCGTCGGCGAGTACGCCTTCGCGTATTGCCAAGATTATATCGGGGAGAAGACCCTGACAAGCCTCAGCTTCGCGCCGGGCTCCGCGCTGGAGTCGATAGGCGTCTCCGCTTTTGAACAGAACGCCTTTGCCGAAGTCGCCATACCGGACAGCGTGCAGAGCATCGGCTTCTCGGCGTTCATGAGCGAGCATCTGACCGCGGTGACGCTGACGGAAGACTCGCGCCTGAGCTATATCGGCGACCAAGCGTTTCACTACATGGGTCTTGACGAAAAAGGCGGCGTCACGTTCATCTTCATACCGGAGAGCGTGGAGCTGATGGACGTCAACCCCTTCTACCGCCGCGAAGGCCAAACCACCATCAACGCTTATTTCGACAGCTACGCCGCCTGGTGGGCGCGGACGAACGGCTTCCCCTTCCTGGTCGCTCCCAGCGTGGGTGAGATGCGGGCCAACCCGCCGGATTTGATGTACAAATACATCCCCTACGAGTTTATCGCCAAGACCCGCGTACCGGGTAACGAGGGCCTGCAGTTCTGGCTGACCGGCAGCCCCGACAGCCAAGGGCCGCGGCTGGATCTGCCGGAGGGGCTGTATCTCGCGGACGGCGTGGAGGATACTTCCCATATCCCCGGCACGATCTACGGCTCGCCCCGGGATTACACGGACTTTGAGCAGGGCGTTGCTTTTTATATGCACGCGCAAAACATCGGGGGCGGTTTTACCGCCTCGGCTGATTTTGAGATCATCCTGGCGCCCACGCCGGACAACGCCTGGCTGGAGGCCAATCTGAACAAATACCCCATCACCATCGACCCCCAGTCCGGCGAGGACGGGCATATCGGGGCCTGGGACGGTGCGAGCGGCCGGTACCTGATCTCCGGCGTTTACGACGAGGTGAGGGCGCAGGTTTTCTATATCGGCGATATTCCGGACGGCAGCGGCGGCCTGACTAACTCCTTCGCCAGTTTTGACAGTTTTTGGATCGATGGGGTGAAAAAAATGGCCGTCGTACATTATAACGCCGAGGACGGCAGCACCCGCGTCACGATTTTAGCCCAGACCTTCCAGGATTTGAATAACGGAACTCACACGGCGGCGGCGGCTTTCCGCCGGGCGGACGAAAGCGCGGACACTTACGCGGCTTGGAATGAAAGCGACCTTTATGATAAATTGGACGTCGTGGCCCAAAACTTCACCGTGGAGCTTTTTGACCGCCCCGCTCCGCCCCCCGATCAGGGCGACCCCGCTGACCCGGGCGACCCCACTGACCCGGGCGACCCCACTGACCCGGGCGATCCCACTGACCCGGGCGACCCCGCTGACCCGGGCGATCCCACTGACCCGGGCGACCCCGCTGACCCGGGCGATCCCACTGACCCGGGCGATCCAGCTGACCCGGGCGATCCCACTGACCCGGGCGAGCCTGCTGACCCGGGCGATCCCAGTGACCCGGGCGATCCCAGTGACCCGGGCGATCCCAGTGACCCGGGCGATCCCACTGACCCGGGCGATCCCACTGACCCGGGCAGCGCCGGCGAGCCGGGTGATTCCAGTGACCCGAGCGACTCCCCTGAGCCAGGCAGCGCCGGCGAGCCGGGTAACTTCGCTGATTCCGGCGCCGACGCCGGGAGCGGGAGCGAGGCGAGCGGTACGGAAATTCCGGCCGCCGCCGCTTCCACCGCCGACTCCGGCGTTACGCCCGCAGCGGAAGTCGCCGCCGGGATTGGCGCCGATGCCGGGGTCGCTGATGCCACCTATGCTTCCACCGCCGACTCCGGCGTTACGCCGGGCAACCACGCCGCTTTCAGCGGTCTGCGCACGGACGAGAACGGGCGTTTTTACTATGCGCTGGACGGCAGCGGAACACCGCTGGAAGTGCGAATTGAGATTCCGCTGCCAGAATTTGAAAACCTGTACTTTGACGGCGAGCTTTGGGCGGCCGGCGGCGATTACGCCCTCCGCTCCGGCAGCACCGTCCTGACCATAGCGGCGGCGCGGCTTGAGCCTTATGAGGCGGGAACGCATACCCTCGAGGCGCGCTTTCGCGCCGAAACAGTGACCATCGCTTTTGAGCTGATTAAGGACGAAGCTCCGCAGGCGCCGGGCGCAAGGCATTTCGGTGGGAAAAACGGGGGAATCGCGGTGCTGGTCGCCGCCGCCGCCGCTGTTCTGCTGCTCGGCCTCGGCGCGGTAGTAAAGAGGTGATAATCGCTCATTTTGTCGCCTCCACCAGCCAACGGGAGATATTCCGCTCGCCCTTGTCAAATTCCACGCCCACCTGCACCACCTTGCGCGCATCCGCCCCGTAAGGCGCCGCGTAGCCCCGCCCCTTCGCCTGCCTCAGCGCTTCCTCCGCCGTCCCGTTCAGCTTGATCTCAAACACATACACCGCCTCCGCCGTTTCAACCACCGCATCGGAACGCCCCTTGGCGCTATGTACCTCCGCCCGGGCATACTGCCCCATCAGCGCGAACACCAAGTAGAATATTACCTGGTAATGCCGCTCCGTCTTATCGTTCAACTCGTAGGGGATATTGGCAAAAAACGCCTTCATCCGCCCCATGAACCCGTCCACGTTCCCCGCCCGCAGGTCGTCCACAAAATCATCCGCAAAAAACGCCTGCCCAGGCGGCCTGTAGGTATAATACGGTAGCAGCTCTTTTAAAAATCCGTACCGCACTTCCTCGTTCGGAAAACCGAGTGTGTATCTGTTATTTGCGTAACCCCCAATCGTCAGATACCCGCTCTGATAAAGCAAAGGCACGGGGTTCCCCCCGTCCGCCCGGTAATCGTCGATATCTTCGGCTGATATTTTTACTCCCTCCGCAAACCTGAGCAAGTCAAAACGATCCCGCTTCATCTGCTCGATTAAAAACGTCGGCGTCCCCGTCTCGAACCAGTAATAGGCAAATTCCTGTTTTGCCAATGTGTTCAGCACGCTGAACGGGTTGAAGATCCGTTCCCCCTGTTTGGTGAAGCAATAGCCGTCATAGCGTTTCTTCATCTCCGCCACCGCTTCCTCATAGGTTTTCCCATTGCTCTCCGCCAGCGCCCGCAGCTCCGGCTCAAAGCATGCCTCCAGTTCCCGGGCCGAGATCCCGCAGACGCCGGCATACGCTTTCTCCATGCTGATATCCCGCAGCATGTTCAAATCGCTGAACACGCTGATCTTTGAAAACTTCGTCACCCCCGTCAAAAGCACGAAGCGCAGCCACTGATCCGCGCTTTTCAAAACCCCGTAGAAACCCTTCAGCGCCTGCCGCATCTCATCCTGCAAACCCCCGTTCTCCATGGTTTGCAGCAAGGGCCGGTCATACTCGTCCACGAGGACCACGACCTTGCGCCCCGATTTCTCATAGACCCGCTGAATCAGCTGATAAAATCGCGTAGGCGCAAATGCGTCCTGCGGGTCAATGTCCCATTTTTCCTCAAACCGCCGCAAATTGGCATCCAGCCCCAATGCCAAGTCATCCACATTCCGATAGGACGCCACATTCAAATCCAAATGCAGCACAGGGTAAGAGGGCCATTCCTGCTCCAGCCCTTCCGCCGCCAGCCCCCGGAACAGCTCCTTCTTCCCCTCAAAATATGCCTTCAGCGTGGACAGAAGCAGGCTCTTCCCGAATCGCCTGGGCCGCCCCAGGAAAAAATACCTGCCCTCATTGGCCAGCCTGTACACCCACTCCGTTTTATCCACATACACATACCCATCCGTTATGATATCTTCAAAGGTCTGTATCCCAATCGGCATCTTCCGCATCCCGCCACCCCCTAACACCACCATTATACATTAGCCTTTTTCCGAACGCAAGGAGCCGTTATTTTCCCAGCAGCCAATCCACAAGATGCACTTGACGTATGCCGTCGTAGTTCGCCGAACGCGGTATTTCGTCAAGTGTGAGCAAGTACTTGGGATGGTTATCGGCTATGCGCTGAAGCGGTTCGAGTTCACGGCGCAGCGTGTTTTCCTCGAGGACGGTTGCGGACACTTGGTAATACGCCAGACCGTCAGAAGTTGCACAGACGAAGTCAACTTCTTTCTCGGCGACTTTGCCTAGGCGAACTTTGCCGCCGCGGCGCAGAAGTTCCAAGTACACGGTGTTCTCCAAAATGTGGCCGATGTCGCCGGCCGAACTCGCCAGCAAAAGCTCCCGCAAACCGCTGTCTACCGCGTAATACTTGCTGTGCGTTTTGAGCAGAGTTTTACCCTTGACATCGTAGCGGTCGCATTTGTAGAACAGATACGCCGCACATAGGGCATGAACATACTTGTCCACCGTGTTGACCGAAATTGTACGCCCCGCGGATTTCAGCGCGTCGGCAATCTTTTTTAGCGATACCGGACTGCCTATATTCGACAGCAGAAACTTGACTATATTTTCCAAAACGGTGAGGTCGGTTATTTTTTCCCGGCGGGCGACATCTTTGACGAGGATAGAGCTATAAACGCCGTCCAAGTACGAACGCACCAGCGCGGCGTCGTCGCCAAGCGCAGCGACTGCCGGAAAAGCGCCAAAGCGCAAGTAGTCGCGGAATAGCGCGGCGCCGGAACCGCCCTGGAAGTCGCAATACTCCGCGAACGACAACGGCAGCATTTCTATCTGCACATACCGCCCCGACAACAAAGTGGCAAGCTCCCCCGACAGCAGGAAAGCGTTCGAGCCTGTTATGTGAACGTCGGCCTTGCCTTTGACAAACAGGCTGTCCACGGCTTTCTCAAAGCCCCGGCATTGCTGAACCTCGTCTATGAAAACATAGGTCGCGCCGCCGTCAAACAAGCGCGCCTTCAGGTAGGCGTAAAGTTCGCGATAGTTTGTCAGTTGCTCATACTCCAATTCCTCCAGGTTGATTGACACTATCTGCTCCTGCTTAACGCCGCGCTCAAGCAAGCTGTCGATGTACAGCTTGAATAGGGTGGACTTCCCGCAACGGCGCACACCCGTCACAACCTTGATGACAGGCTTATCCCGCCAATCGTTCAGCCAAGCCAAATATTGCGGCCGGTGAACAAGCCTCATAACTTCACCCCCTATTTTCATTCAACATAGCATAATGGCGAAGTAATGTCAAGTGTTTTCTTTGAAGTGAAAAAATTTTCCTCCCTAATCCCTAATCCCTAATCCCTCCTACTGTGTGAATTGCCAGAAAGGTTAGGATTTCTCTACCTTTCTCTCTTTTTTGAATTTTTGCTATTATAAAGGGCCGGATTTTTGGTATAATCAATGCGGAAGAACGCACCAACACAGGAGGAACCTACCATATGAACAGACCACGTGGCGGCGGCCGTTTTGCCCTGATATTTTTTACCCTGCTCCTCACCAGCGCGCTCGCCTTTTGGGCGGTTTCCGCGCCGCGCCATATGGGGGAGGCCCGCGCGGAAAACGGCGTCCTCGACCTATCCGGCGCGGATTTTGCCAGCGATATGTATGCCCTCGATGGCGAATGGGAGTTTTACCACGGCCATTTATACGGGCCGGAGGACTTCGCGAACGGCGAGCCTGAGGGCAAGGCGCTCATCGCCGCCCCCGCTTCCTGGGACGCGCAAGGTTATCCGCTCACGGGCTTCGCCACCTACCGCCTGCGGATTTTGACGGACGAGCCGCAGCTAATGCTTCACGTTCCCGAAATTCCCGACCAGAGCGCCGTTTGGATTGACGGCGTCCTGGTTTTCACGGCTGGCGCGGTCAGCGATTCCGCAGCGGGTGCCATCACCTCCGTCCGCAACGCCTATATCCCCTTCACCGTCCAAAACGGCGATACGGAACTCGTGATCCAGGTGAGCAATTATAGCTGGGCCGTCGCCGGCCTGTACTACGACCTGACAATCGGGCGCCCCGATCCGCTGCTCGGCGACGCGATGGCAAGACGGATTTTTCTCGCTGTCTTTCTCGGCATGGCCGTTGCGATGTGTATTTATCATCTGGTGCTGTTCCTGCACCGCCGCAGCGAGCGGGTCTACTTCATTTTTGCCGCGATAGCCTTGTGCGTCGCCGCCCGTTTTTCGCTGGAAACCAACGGATTGGTTCAGCTTCTTTTCCCTTTGGGCATGAACAGCGCGCTGACAAGCGTCTATGTAGTTCTCCTGCCGCTGCACACCGGGCTGCTCGCGCTTTTCACCCACGCCGTTTTTCGTTTGCCGGTCAAAGGCGCGGTTCGGCGCGTTGTGTACGGGATTACGCTGATCGTCCCCGGCGCGCTGCACTTCCTTGTGCCTTTCAGCATAACGGGCATCTCCTACGCCTACCTCTGCCTGGTACCGCTGCTTTGGTCGGCGGTGAGCGCGGCGCGGTCAAAGCAAATGAAGCAAAGCCCGTACAATCTGCTCTTTGTCACGGCAATGGGAATCTTCGTCGTCTGGGGGCCGCTGACAAAATCCTTCCTCGGCGACGCGTTGTTCATGCCGGGCGTGACCTCCAATCTCTTCCTGATTCTCTGCCAATGCGTCATGCTGTCCGTGAGTTACGCCGAAGCGCGGGAGAAGGAACAGGAGCTTACCGCGCAAAACGCCATGCTCGGCCAGGCCGCGCGCATCAGAGCCGATATGCTCGGCGTCCTCTCCCACGAGGTGCGGACGCCCCTCACCGTCATGTCCGCCTATGCGCAATATGTCGCGGAACATCTGCGCGAACAAGAGGGCGGCCTGGATCCGCAGACCGAACAAGACCTTGCCGCCATCAGCGGGGAGGCCAAGCGCCTGTCGGAACTGACGACGACCGCCCTGCGCCTGTCGCAGCTGTCACGACCGGGCGCGGCGGAGCCGGAGGGGGAAGCCGCGTCGCCCGGAATCACGGTATTCAATATCGGGGAAGCCACCCGTCTGATCGCCGGCCTGTTCAGACCTGTTATGGAAAGACAAGGACGCGCGCTCACCCTCTCCATCCCGGACGATCTGCCGCAGGTAAAGGGAAATCCGGATGATTTGTCCCGCCTGCTCTGGAATTTGCTGGACAACGCCTTGACCCACGCGAAACATGGCGACATTGAAGTGAGCGGCGTCGCCGCCGGAAATGATGTGCGTATCGTCGTCAAGGACAAAGGCGCGGGCATACCACCCGAGCTATTGCCTCATGTGTTCGAGCGCGGCGTGTCCGGCAAAGACGGCGGCTCGGGGATGGGACTTGCCATCTGCAAAGAAATCGCCCTGCAGCATGGCGGGGAGGTGACGGTGGAAAGCGAGTACGGCTGGGGGACAAGCGCGAGTTTGACAATGCACAATGCACAATGCACAATGCACAATTGATGATGCATAATAATTTAGGGGGATGGAGTGCTATGAAAAACGATAATGTTATTGAAATAAAGAGTAAAGCTTTTGCGATACGGATTGTTAGGCTTTATCAATATCTGTCTGAGCAAAAGAAGGAGTTTATTCTTTCAAGGCAATTGCTAAAAAGTGGTACAAGCATAGGAGCAAATATCAAAGAAGCGATTCGCGGACAAAGCAAGGCAGATTTTGTGGCAAAAATGAACATCGCGCTGAAAGAAAGTTCCGAAACAGAATATTGGTTGGAAATATTGCATGAAACAAGCTACATCGATGAAGCCGAATATTCCGGCATCTACGCCGACAATAAAGAGCTTCTTAAAATGCTGACGAGCATCATAAAAACAGCAAAAACGAATAATCCTGCATTGAATTGAAAACTGTGCATTATGAATTGAAAAAATTGTGAATTGAAAGGAAAGGAGTAATTGTGCATTGTGCATTATGAATTGTGAATTGCAAAACTGTGGAACAGTTTTGCTCGTGGAGGACAATTTGAAACTCCTGAGCCTGAACAGCCGTATTCTGGAAAACGCCGGACACAGGGCGCTGACGGCGAGGAATCTGGCCGAAGCGCGGGAGCATCTGAAAAGCGTCGCGCCCGACGTGGTTGTTTTGGATATCATGCTGCCGGACGGGAGCGGCCTTGATTTCCTCGCGGAAATCAGGGGGGCTTGCGACGCGCCGGTACTCTTTCTGACCGCCAAAACCGAGAAAGAGGACAAATTGGCGGGCTTGCGCGCCGGAGGCAACGACTACATCACCAAGCCTTACGACATCGACGAGCTGCGAGAAAGGGTGTCGGCGTTCTTGCGGCTGGTGCGCAGCAAAAAAAAGCCGGCCGACCGGATCGCTTTCGGTTCCCTGACGCTTGATCTGATCTCAAACCAAGCCTTTGCGGACGGCAGAGACATATTGCTGACGCAAAAGGAATTTGCGCTGCTGCTCTTTTTGGCGCGAAGGAAGGACGAGGTTTTCAGCGCGGAGTATCTGTACGAAAAAGTGTGGAACACATCGGCGGCAGGCGATGCCCGCGCGGTCAAATACCAGCTTTCCAATCTGCGCAAAAAACTTGAGGGTAGCGGGTACACCGTCGTCTCCGCGCGCGGCGAGGGCTATCGGTTTGGCAATTCATAATTGGGGAGAGGGATTAGAAGCCCGCATTATTCGAGAGATAGGCGCGGATATTGTCGGCGTGTTTTTGCGCGTCGGCAATCTTTTTTCCCCCCTCGGTCTCCAGGTATTCTATTATATCCCAGGTCGTTGTGATAGAATACAGTTCAATCCCCATGGCTCTTATTTGGTCGGCGGCGGTTTTGTCCCCCGTGCCGCGCTCCATTCTGTCCACAGAAATATACAAAGCGACAATTTTCGCGCCAAGATTCAAACCGGCAAACAAATCGTGCATCTCGCGCACAGACGTGCCCGCAGTAACGACGTCCTCAATTAACGCGACGCGTTCGCCGCGCCGCGGCACATGTCCCAATATCCTTTCTCCATCGCCGTGATTCTTCGGCTCTTTGCGGTTAAAGGCATACGGCATGTCCAAATCATACTTGACGGCCAACTCGCTCGCTGTGGCGGTTACAAGAGATATTCCCTTGTACGCGGGGCCGAACAGAAGATCAAACTTACTTTTAATCTTCTCGTTAATTTGGTTAATTGCCGCCTGATCCAGTTTTTCTCCCAGGCCGTATGAGCGGTTCCGCACAGAGTTCTGGATTAATTTAGCATAAAATCCGCCCAGTTTTGCTAATTGCCCCCCGGTTGTAAACAATCCCGTATTGATAAAATACGGGGCCTTTCGTCCGCTTTTGAGCAGGAAATCACCGAAGCGCAATACGCCGTTTTGCACCATGAACTCTAAAAACTGCGAAGAAAGCGTCCCTTTCTCCATTGCGTTTCCCATATCGGCCGCGCGGCTCAATGCAGCGGGCGCTCAGCCACCCGGCCGGCGTAATATTCGTACAGCGGAACGAGCATGGCGTCAAACTCCCTTTTGGCTTGGATCCAAGCGGCAATCAATTGCTTGATATTGCCGACGCGATAATAATTCGGCAGGTCGTTCAGCATAAAGGCGCTGATGTCGCCGACGCAGCGCTCGCACTGGCAGGTAGGGGAGGCGCCGGCCACGTCTTTGATGATGGTCGCTACGACGCGTTCCATTACGTTTTCAATGAATATTTCCTCCTGATCCCGTACACTCGTCCGGTGCCAGGGGGCGTTTTTGACCACGGCGCAGGCCAGCAGCATCGCGCTGGTGATTTCGGCGAAATTCTTTTTGTAGTAGACGTCTTTCAAGGCCACGGCCGGGGAAAAAACAGACACATACTTGGAGTTTATTTTGTTCAGGGCGACGGAGGCCGCTTCCATGCGGCAGCGCGGGCACTGACACAGGCCGTAGCCGTGCAGCGTGTCGCCGATATGTTCCATGACGATATCGTACATCAAGTTGACGGGCTGGCGGTAATCTTCCGTGAACTCGCGCCGGATCTCGCCGCTCGAAACCAGGGGAACACGATCATTCGTGTCATGCGGTAAATTCAGGCGGCGCGGAGGCGGGGAAACGGGCGCGGGCGCAGGCGAAGGCGCGCTGGCAATCGGAGCGGGCGGGGGCGCGGGATTCGCTGCCGGTGTTTCTGCCCGGGTTCCATCCGCCGGAATGATTTTTTCAAAGAGCTGCTCGCTCTTCAGGTTAAATTTTTTGTTACCTGCCATGACACAACCTCTTTCCGGGACGATGCGCTGGCGGCCGCGTCCCTCACAGTCCTCTCTCTTTTAATTCCCGCACCAGGTGCTTGTAGTCCTGCACCGCGTTGTTGCGCGGCATGTATTTGAACATATCGACCTGCATGGACTGCGCCTCCGCGATCGCTACGCTGGCCCGGATCGTCGTCTTAAGCAGCGGCAGGCCCAATTCGTCGGCGATCATGCTCGCCGTGACGCGGATCTCCCGGCTCAGAACCGTGCGGGGGTTGAAACGGGTCAGGACGATGCCGAGCAGTTGCAGGTCGGGGTTGCTGTATTCCCGCACGCGCGCCACCGTATCGTTCAGGCGGGTCAGTCCTTGGAGACTGAATATATCGGCCAGGATCGGGACGAGCAGACCGTCCGCCGCCGTAAAAGCGTTGACCGTAAGTACGCTTAAGGCGGGAGGGGTATCAATGATAATATAGTCGTAAGCGGCGCGCACGTTGCCGAGGGCGTCCCGCAGGATAAACTCCCAGCCTTCCTGGGCCGAGTCGATATTGACGCTGCTGAGCGTTATGTCGCCGGCGACGACGTCCGCCAGAGGGGTTTTTTGGATGGCCGCTCCGATGGCGCATTCCTGCGCCAGCACATGGAAAGCGGTCGGCATATTGTCTGTCTCCGCCCCGAGACTGAAACTCAGGTTGCCCTGCGGGTCAAGATCGATGGCCAGAACCTTTTTCCGGCCCCGCTGGAATCCCAGAGCCAGCGCGTTGGCCGTGCTTGTTTTTCCCACGCCGCCCTTCTGATTGGCGACCGCTACTACGACACCCATACTATAACGCCCTCCGATACAGTTTTTTCAGCGGACGAACCTGCCGGGGAATCCCTTTCTGATAAACATTCACGGTTTTTTCATTTCAATGAGCAGGAGGTGGGAAAAGTCTCCGTTCGCACGGAAGCGCGCTTCCTCTTCCATCAATTCCAGCGCGTCGCCCGGTTGGAGGGTCAAGGCGCCCACCGCCGTACACCCTTCAATGTTGACCACATAGGCCTGCCGCCCGCGGCGGAGGGAAAAGTCCAGTTCACCGCCCGCCGGCGCCACGCCCGCGAACAGATTGACATCGGCGTGGATGCGGATCGGCGCTGCGGAATCCTCATTTTGGTAAGATGTCGCCAGCGGCAGCCACCGGCCCAGGCGATCGGCGAATACGAAGGGAAAATCCCCGTAATTTGGCTGATACCCCGCTCGGTCGGGCGGAAACCAAATCTGGAGGAAGCGCAGCAGATCGGAGCCCAGGTTGAGTTCGCTGTGGAAAACGCCGGTGCCGGCGCTCATATACTGCACCTGACCGCGGGTCAGCGTCCGAGCGTTGCCCATGCTGTCGCGATGAGTCAGCTCGCCCTCCACTACATAGGAAATAATTTCCATGTCGCGGTGCGGATGCGTATCAAAACCCTCGCCGGCCTGAACCCGATCGTCGTTTAACACCCGCAGAACCCCGAAATTCATGTTCGCCGGATTGTAATACTGATCAAAAGAAAAGTGATGCCGGCTGTCCAGCCAACCATTCCTGGCCCGTCCCATCTGTTCGCAATCAATATAGCGCAAACGTACCCCCCCTTAGTAGCGTCGCTCCCCGCCCGTCCGCGCCGCAGCCGCCTGGGCCGATTCAGCGCGGGCGCCGGCCAAAAAGATCCGGATAACCGGTTTTTCCACAGGGTTATCCATGAGATACCATAATTTTAGCACAAGGCGCGGCAAAGGGCAACCATTGATTTTAAGCTAACAGTTCACAGTTGGGAGAGGGATTAGGGGCAGGACAAAATGGGGACGTTTCTATACAATGCACAATTCACAATTCACAATTCACAATTGGGAGAGCGTAGGGGACGATGGCAATCGTCCCGAATACCACGAATCGGGCGGTATTGCCGTAGGGGACGATGGCAATCG
>JAISWK010000064.1 GCA_031270805.1 Gracilibacteraceae bacterium | reverse complement strand
TGATAAATAACTTGTGCAGTTGACGCAGCAATTTTGTACTCTGGCAAGGCGCCAGGTTCCGCTAATACTGGCTGTATTTGCGGGTTCTGGCAACGCAGCCAGAGTGCAAAAGGGCAAGTCAAATGTATAAGTTATTTGAGAACAGTTCCTTAGTAGCCTTTTTCTCCTTCATTATACTTTGCGTCCGGATTTGCCGGGCGCTTTTTTTGCGCTTTTTGCCGATTCTCTGTTTATATTTTCAATCAGTTTCATTCCGTCTTGTTTTATAAATGACACTGTTTCTTATCGTTATTTTCTGTTTCACCTCCCTCAGCCACTAAAAGAAGAAAAGATTCTTGCTATTGACAGAGGCCGGCGCCCCCTGTATAATATTAGAATCTCCCGTCTGCCTCCCTCTCGCCGCCGAAACCATACGGAGATGAGACTATCGCCAGACCAACCGCGCTTAAACATAAGGACGGCAATCTCCGAACCCATTATTCGTTGAGATTGGTTTTGTTATTTGTCCTTTTGTTAGTTGTGACCGTTCTTTCTTTCACGGTCGGGCGCTATCCGATCCACTTGCGTGAGCTGGCGGGCATTATTTTTTTCCCGTTGACCGGCGGCGAGGCGTTCTGGACGGCGCAGGAGGAATCTATTTTCCTTAATGTCCGCCTGCCGCGCGTTCTGCTCGCCTGTCTCGTCGGTTGCTGCCTGTCCGCCGCCGGCGCCGCCTATCAGGGCGTGTTCCAAAATCCGATGGCTTCGCCGGACATCCTGGGCGCTTCGCATGGCGCGGCTTTTGGCGCGGCGCTGGCCATCCTCTTCAGCTTGGGCGCCCGTCTGACCGTTATCTGGGCCTTTGCTTTCAGCCTGACATCCATCGCCTTCGTCCTTTTCATCAGTAGCCGGGCCAGGGGGCGCAAAGTTCTGAGCCTGATCTTGTCGGGCATCATGGTGTCCTCGCTTTTTTCCGCCGCGACTTCTTTCATCAAGCTGGTCGCCGACCCCAACGACCAGCTGCCGGCCATAACTTACTGGCTTATGGGTTCGCTGGCCAAGACGCGCCTGTCCAGCCTGGCTTTCGCCGCTTTACCCATGGCCGCCGGTCTGCTCGTTTTAATTATGCTGAGTTGGCAGATCAACTTGCTCACGCTGAGCGACGACGAAGCCAAGACCATGGGCGTCAACGTGTTTCGCGTGCGCATATTCGTCATACTGGCCGCGACCCTGATCACGGCGGCCAGCGTATCGGTCAGCGGCATGATCGGCTGGGTCGGACTCGTGATTCCCCATTTGGCCCGCCGCTTTACGGGCAACAATTACCGCTGGCTTCTGCCCGCCTCCATGCTTTGCGGAGCGCTATTCATGCTGCTGGTGGATAATATCTCCCGCAACCTGCTGCCAGTCGAAATCCCCATCGGTATCCTCACGGCTTTTATCGGGGCGCCTTTTTTCATGTGGCTCATAACCAGAGAGGAGGAAATTGTGTGAAAGGGCTGGAAGTGCGAGGGGTCAGTTTTGCTTACGCCGGCGGCGCCTCCGTCCTGCAGGAAGTTAGTTTTCGCACCCGCCCCGGGGCGCTGCTGGCCGTACTCGGCCCGAATGGCGCCGGCAAGAGTACGCTTTTCCGTTGCATCCTCGGCTTGCTTAGCGGCTACAGCGGCGATGTCCTCTTGGACGGCGCTCCGCTGCGCCGGATCAGCACCGCGGTTCTGGCCCGGAAGGCCGCCTATGTTCCTCAATCGCACCAGCCCTCGTTTAATTATAGCGTTTTCGACATGGTACTCATGGGGACGACGGCGCAAATCGGCCGAATGTCCGCGCCCGGCCCGCGGCAGGCGGCTCTGGCGGTGGAGGCGCTGGAACGCCTCGGCATCGCCCATCTGCAAAGGCGCGGCTACACCCAAATCAGCGGCGGCGAGCGCCAGCTGGTCTTGATCGCGCGGGCCCTGGCCCAGCAGGCCGCTCTGATCATCATGGACGAACCGACCGCCAACCTGGATTACGGGAATCAGATGCTCGTACTCTCGCAAATCAAGGCCCTGACGCGGGCCGGCTACAGCGTTATTCAGTCCACGCACAGTCCCGACCACGCTTTTATGTTTGCCGACGAGGTTATCACGCTGCAGCAAGGCCGGGTCACGGCTGCGGGCCCGCCGGCCGAGGCCTTGACGGCGGAGCGGATCAAGGAGCTTTACGGCGTCAATGTCCGTGTCCGTCGGGATGAGCGCGGCGTTTGCGCTTGCACGCCCGTTCTCGATGATCCGCCTTGTGTGGCGGAAAAAAATTTGCCGGAAATCAAGGAGGATTGAAATGAAAACCGTAAAACCTACCAGACATCTATGTATACTATGTCTTTTGGCGCTCGTCCTGCTCAGCGCCTGTACCGCCGCACCGCCCGCCGCGCCGCCGGCAGCGGAAACGCCCGCCGCGCCGGTGCAATTCACTGACGACGCCGGCCGCACGGTGGAAGTGCCGGCCCGGATCACGCGGGTTTCGCCGAGCGGCGCCCTGGCCCAGATGTTCATTCAGGCGCTCGCCCCGGATCTGCTGGTCAGCATCGCGACGGATTTCTCCCCCGCCGCCGAACCCTATGTGGAAGAGTCGCTGCGTCTGCTGCCCGTGGTCGGGCAGTTTTACGGCACGGACAATCTGAACCTGGAGGAAATCGCCGCTATCGGCCCGGAAATCATCATTGACATCGGAGAGGCCAAGGCGAGCATCAACGAGGATCTGGACGGCATTACCCAGGCGCTGTCTGTGCCGGCCGTGCATATTTCCGCCACATTGGAATCTACGGGCGACGCTTTCCGCAAGTTGGGCGCTTTGCTCGGTCGGGAGGCGGAAGCAGAAGAGATCGCCGCTTTCTGCGCCGAGGTTTACGCGAGCGCGGACGCCGTCATGAGCGCGGTGGGGGATAATCGAACCGCCGTACTTTACTTGCTGGGCGACGCGGGGTTGAATGTCATCGCCGCTTCGTCTTTTCACGCCGAAGTCGTCGATATGCTGGCCGACAACCTGGCCGTCGTGGACGCGCCCTCGGCCAAAGGTACGGGCAACGAGGTGGATATCGAGCAATTGCTGGTCTGGGATCCGGACTTGATCGTTTTCGGACCCGACAGCATTTACGACACGGTCGGCGCCGATACGGTCTGGCAGCAGATGAAAGCGATTCAGTCCGGCGCGTACTACAAAATCCCCTTCGGTCCTTATAACTGGATGGGGATGCCGCCTTCCGTCAACCGCTATCTCGGCCTGTTGTGGTTGACAGAACTGCTGTACCCGGATTACGCCGACTATGATTTATACGCCAAGGTGGCGGAATACTACCGGCTGTTTTATCATTGCGACCTGAGCCGGGAAATGTACGACGCCCTGACCGCCGGCGCTCTCCCCGCCTTGGAGCTTATAAAATGACCCGCTTTTAGGAAAGAGTGAATAGGAAAGAGTAAAGAGTGAGACGGAACTCACCCATTTTAGGAAAGAGTGGATAGGGGCGCGACCGCGCGAAGCGATGAAGGGAAGCGCCCCTATCACAAAAAGCACGAGCGCCGCGGAGCGGAGAAAGCGAGTGCGACTTGCAGCAGCAACAGGGAGCATCGCCGATGGCTGATGGGTGTTGCCGCGAGCGATGCGACCATGTTGCAATGCCAGCGACACACCGCCTCGCACTAAACAGATAAGTGAAAACGCGAGCGAGGCGGTGATGTTGCAACGAGGCGTCCCGAAATCCAACGGGCGGATTGCCATCCGCCCCTACGATGTCCTGGGTTGCGCGCCCCTACGATACCCGGGGGTTGCAATTGTCACTCCAAGCGTCTTTTCACTTCCGCCAACAACTCTTCACTGACGCTGCCCGTTCCGCCCAGGGCCACGGCCTGTTTGCCCCGGAGCGTACTCAGCAGCGATTTTTGCCGGGCTGTCAATCCATCCGGGCTGACGAGCATGATGGAGGATGAATTGAGCGCCGCCAGCAGCCCGCCGGTGAGGGCGTCCGGGAAGTTCCGGCCGGTGGCGATATATAAATTGGCGCCGGTGGGCAGATGGGCGTATAGAACCGAAGCCGAAGTGTCGTAGCGATTGTCGCCGGCCAGGCGCGTCGGGGCCGGCAATGTATTTTCCAGTTCGGCGGACACCACGCCCGGGCCGCCGACGATTATCGTCCGCGTAACGCTCAGGTTGCGCAGGGCGCGGGCCGTTACTTCCGGCAGTTCATCCCGCTCGGTCAGCAGGATCGGCCAGCCGGCCTGGGCCGCTTCCGCCGCGATGGACACCGCGTCGGGAAAATTGCGGCCGTTGACGATAACCGCCTGGCCGCGGGTACCCAGCAGACGGGCTACAGCGGCGGCTGTTTCAAAGCGGTCGCCGCCGTAGAGGCGGGTAATGGGCGCGATGCCGGCCAGCTGCCGGGCCACCGACACGGAAACGGCGCCCTCGCCGCCCAGGATATATATGTTGAGCGGAGAAAGGGTCTGAATAACGTCCAGCACTTCGGGGGGGAGCGAATCGGGAAAAGTCAGCAGCAACGGAGCCTGCAGTTTATAGGCCAGGGGCACGCCGGCCAGCGCGTCGGGAAAATCATCGGCTCGGGCGATGACGACGGAGTCCGTTCCCTGGGGAAAAGCTTCCCGCGCGGTGGCCAGAGCCGTCTGAATCCGATCCAGCCCGGCCACCCGATCGACGGGCAGAGATTGCCGCACCACGCCAACCTGATAGATGCCCGGCGCGAAAAGCCCGGCGCTGACGCTGCCGCCCGGGACGGCGGCGGCCCCGCCGCCTACTTTTACCCAACGCGACCCTTGCAAACGATAAATATAGGCTATGCCCGCACCCGGAGCGTCACTCCCGAGCGGCAGGGTCAGCGTGATCGCCTTTTGCGGGGGCTGCCCTTCCCAGGCGACGGAATAAGCGACGCCCAGACCCTCCACCCCTCCCACATAAAGGCTCGCCTCGGTCGTCGGGGCAATGTTGACCGGCAGCGCCGCCTCCACCGTGCCGCTCGGATCGACCGCCAGATTAAAGGCGCCCGGCGGAATAGCGACGACGGCGTCGTCTCCGCTGGCCACCGTGCCGCCGCTCCAGTTCAGGACAGCGGGAGCGTGGTAGAGGACTTGCGGTTTCAGGCTTTGCAAAGCCCGGTAGACGTCCAGCACGCCATAGCCATATTCCTCATCCCGCCCGACCCGGCCTTTGTCCCGGGCCGACGAAGTCAGGGCCAGCATAACCTCCGCCGCCGTGGCCTCGGGAAACTCGCTCCAGATGAGGGCCGCCGCTCCGGAGACGAGGGCGGCCGCCACCGAAGTTCCCTTGGTGTAAGCCAGACCGCCGCCTGTCCCCAGGTAGGTCGGATATGTGGTGAGTACCGTATCCCCCGGGGCGGACAGCAGCACTTCCGCTCCGGTCAGGGAAAAATCGGCGATCCGCTCCTCCCGGGTCAAGGCGGTCACGGCCACGACATGAGGATCGGCGGCCGGATAACCCACGCCCTCCTGGTCCTGCTCCACAGTACCGAGGACATTTTCGGCCGTATTGGGTAAATTGCCGGTGGCGGCGACAATCAGGCAGCCTTTTTCCGCCGCGTAACGGAGCGCTTCCGTCAACTCCGGCGATTGCGCCGTCGAGGCGATGCTGAGATTGATGATGCGCGCTCCATGCTCGACCGCCCAAACGATACCGGCGGCTATATCACGGTCGTCCCCCGAACCCGAGGAACTGACGGCTTTTATCGGCATGACGGCAGCCATATGGGCCACGCCGACCGGAGCGATATTATTACGTTCGGCGGCGATAATCCCGGCAATCATTGTGCCGTGTCCGTGGTCGTCTTCCATATCCTTGAGGGCCGTACTGGATTTGATGGCGTTATAGCCGGCGACGACCCGGGCGGCCAGTTCCGGGTGGGAAAAATCCACGCCCGTGTCAATGACCGCCACGATGATCCCACTGCCGTCCGCCCCCAAATCCCAGGCCTGCGGGGCCCGCACCATAGCGGCCGTCCACTGGTATTCCGGCTCTGCTTCCAGGGAAGCGGCGCCGGCGGGGGCGGCAAAAACCACTGACAGCCAGAGCGCCACCGTGAACAGCACGCGACCGGGTTTCCAAAATGTTTCCATGAATTATTCATTCCTCCAGGCCGCAGCCGTCAGATTCACATGATAGTTCTGTGATTTGAGGCCATTTTCCTGCCTGAGGGAGCTGGGAATAGTAAAAAGAGCGCTTATAGGCCGACCATGTTTTTGCCGCCCCGATAGGTGGCGAAAAAATAGCCGCCGTAGACTAACACCATAATCAGAGCGGAGACAATACTCGCTCCCAAAATATGGAAACCGCCGACCTTGAGCATGATGGCGCCGGCGGCCTTGATCCCGACGGCGGAATGGACGAGGGCCAGCAGGAGCGGCGCGCCGAAATAGATGAGGATTTGCCGGAACAGGGCCTGCTGCAGCATTTTGGCGTCGGCCCCCAACTGACTGAGCAGTCTGTAGCGCCGGATATTGTCGCTGGCCTCCGACAATTGCCCTATGGCCAGGACGGTGGCCGAGGCGAGGAGAAAGACAGCGCCCATGTATATGGCCAGGTAGCCGATCGTCGCCGTGCTATTGCCGGTATAGTCGGCGACCTGGATCCTGGTTTCGACCAGGGCGGAGAGTTCCGCGCCGTCCGCGGCCCTTATGTCCGGCTCGCTCAGGGCGGCCAGGCATTTCTGCTCGTAAGTCAGGTCGGGTTGGGGATAGTTGATAAAAAGCACTTCTTTCAAAGCCGGCCGGCCGGCGACCAGTTCGTCCGCCGCCACGACGACAATATCCGTGTTGCTCCGCGTACTCACTTCCAAGACATAATGGCGCCAGAGGGCGCTCTCCGTACTCAGGCTGCGGCCGCCCAGGGTGATTTCCCCGCCGCCGGCTGTGAATTGGCCGAGGGCCTTATCCCAGTCCGCTCCGCTCGCGCCGATATTCAGGGCGTATTTGTCCGGCGGCAGCGTCACGGGCGGCGCGCCCTGCAGGGCCAGAGCGGCGTTATACTCCGTGAGGCCGAGCAGGTAGAGAGAGGCTTTTTCCCGGCCGGCGGTAAAATTGAGGTTGAGATCCGCCGCCTCGCGGAAAACCGCCGCCCCGCTCGCGGCGGCAAAACCGGCCAGGTTCGCCCCATTTTCCTCCGCCGCCGCCGGCAGGCCGGCCGGGGCGAAAGGCCCTCCGTTTTTTGACCGCAAAATCAGCGTGGCGTCATAGGGAGCGTTGGCGCGCAAATCCTCGTTGATGGCCCGGGCGAGACCGAGTCCGGAGGAGAGGGAGCAAATGGAGAGGAAAAGCATGAGGCAGACCAGGGCGATGGAGACGTAGGCCGTGTTGATCTTGCTGCTCAGCTGGCGGAGGACAAACATGTTCAGATCGCGCAGGTACAGTTTTGTCCGCCGCAGGGCCGTGAAAAGAAAGCCGGCCAGGGAA
Organism: Gracilibacteraceae bacterium; assembly: GCA_031270805.1. Taxonomy (GTDB): domain Bacteria; phylum Bacillota; class Desulfitobacteriia; order Desulfitobacteriales; family Syntrophobotulaceae; genus JAIRRL01. The sequence continues at coordinate 2,865 of JAISWK010000064.1, read as the reverse complement.
AAAAAGAAGAGAAATGTGCCTACGGCGCCGAGGGCCAAGAGAGCGTAGAGGAGGAGCGGGCTTTGGTACAGGCGGGCGGCCGTAATCAGGTAGGCGGCGGCCAGGATGAGCAGGGAAAGGAGGAAGAGGGCTGCGGCCACCGGCGGGTGGGGGGCCCGGCTGCGCTCGTTTTGCCGCCCGGCGTATAATAGGTCGATCAGGTGCTGCCGCTTCAGCTGCCACATGTTGAAAAACAAGGTCAGCCCAAAAGCCAGGCCGAAATAGACGACTGTTTTGCCGGCGGCGGCGAGGGAAAAAATAAAATGGAACCCGCCGATCTTGACGCCGAGGAGGGAGGCGGTGACGAGGGCCATGCCCTGGGCGAGAAGGGCGCCGAGCAAAAGCCCTGCAACGAGGGCGGCCAGGCTCATAAACAGCGTTTCCAGGGCGAGGATGCGGGCAATCTGCCCCCGCTCCATGCCCAGCGTCAGGTAGAGGCCGAATTCTTTTTTCCGCCGTTTGATCAGGAAGCCGTTGGCGTAAATGATGAGAAAGCAGAGTATGAGGGAGATAAAGAGGGAAAAACCGCCAACCAGGCGATCCAGCATCCGCATGGTCAGGCTTTGGGCCCCGCTCAATTCCATTACGGCCTGCTGGCTGCCGAGGGAGTTAAACACATAAAAGATGCAAATCCCGATAGTCATGGTCATAAAATATATGGCGTAATCGCGCAGGCTTTTCCGCACATTGCGCAGGGCCAGTTCAGCGGAGTTCATCCCGGTCACCTCCCAGCAGGCTCACCACTTCGATGATTTGGTCAAAAAATTCCTTGCGGCTTTCGTCGCCGCGCACTAATTCCTGGAAAATGCGGCCGTCCCGGATAAAGAGGATCCGCCGGCAGTAGCTGGCGGAAAAAGGGTCGTGCGTCACCATGAGGATGGTGGCCCCGCGGGCCCGCACCAGGTGCTGAAAACTCTCCAGCAAAGCCCGGGCGGATTTGGAGTCCAGCGCCCCCGTCGGTTCGTCGGCCAGGACGAGAGCCGGTGCGGTCACAATCGCTCTGGCGCTGGCCACCCGCTGCCGCTGGCCGCCGGACATCTGGGCGGGGAATTTGGCCAGCACGTCCGTGATCCCCAGCACAGCGGCCACTTCCCGCACCTGGGTTTCGATCGTTTTCGCCGGCCGGCGCAGAATCGTCAGGGCCAGAGCAATGTTTTCAAAAGCCGTCAGCGTGTCCAGTAAATTGAAATCCTGGAATATAAAGCCAAGGGTCTCCCGCCGGAATCGGGCCAGCGTTTTCCCGCTCATCGTCGTGATGTCGCGCCCGCCGATCAGAATCTGTCCCGCCGTCACCGCGTCGATCGTGGAAAGGCAATTGAGCAGCGTCGTTTTGCCGCTGCCGGAGGCCCCCATCACGCCGAGAAACTCGCCGGCCCCGACACTGAAACTGATGCCGTCGAGGGCCTTGGTCAGATTATTTTTGTTGCCGTAATATTTTTCCAGGTTTTTTGCCTGCAAAACAGCCGCCATGACAAACCTCCGTGTTTTTGCTCTGATTATAGCCGAGCCGCCGGGGAGTCGCCATAGAAAAACCTTACGTTAAACTGACATTATTGTAAGGTTGACTATGCCTGGAAACTCTCCGTCCATAAGCGGGCGCTCGCCCGGCACATTTCCTGGACAATGGCCTTTATTTGGCCATAACTTGCGGATTTATGGAAATCATCGTTCAGGTAAAGGCGGCGGTTCACTTCAACCATGAAAGACTTGACCCTTTTATCCTTGCGGAAATGCTTCAGCGGCACTATCGCGCCGGCATAAGGATCATTTAGGCGCCAGCTGCAACCATGCTTTGCCAGCACGTCTTTTGCCCCGCTTACGGCAGCCGGCTCATGGTATTCATCAACGCCGATACAGAAATCCGGCTGCTCACCCGGCAGACTGAATGAGTGGCAGTCAATGATGAGGCAATGTCCATCCTGCGCCAGGGCCTCGTCGACCGCCGCCGTCAAAGCGGCGTGGTGCGGGCGATAGACATTGGCCAGCGCCCATTCCCGCATTGCGGCGCCCCGGAATTCCGTTCCGTCGGTGAGATGCGTATAAAACACCCCTTGCCCAATGGCCGCCATCGGCTCCCGCCCGTCGTCCTCGAATCGCTCTAAATCGCAAACCAGGCGGCTGTATTGGGCTTGCACGGATTGCGCCGGCAAGTCAAACAGATCGTCCGCAAATAGATCCGCCGTTTCCAGCGCTTCCCGCTCCAGCCGCGCCCAAGGTATGAAAATATCGCCGATCGCCTCTTTTGGCAGTACCAGCGATGAGTGTGGTATGTGCAGTATTACGCTGTCCCAGATCTTCACTTGCTGACTCCTTTTTTAGGGATTAGGGATTAGGGATTAGGGACGGGACAAAATGGGGACGGCAGACTGTGCGAGAAACGAGCAACCCCCGGGTATCGTAGGGGCGCGCATTGCGCGCCTGCAGGACAAAATGGGGGACACGGGCGCGCATTTATACGAAAGAACAAGGCGTATCAATGCACAATTGGGGAGAGGGATTAGGGATTAGGGACGGGACAAAATGGGGACGGCAGACTGTGCGAGAAACGAGCAACCCGGATATCGTAGGGGCGCGCCCCGGGGGACGATGGCAATCGTCCCGTACACGCCGAATCGGGCGGTATTGCCGTAGGGGACGATGGCAATCGTACCGTATACGCCGAATCGGGCGGTATTGCCGTAGGGGACGATGGCAATCGTACCGAAAACCAACGGGCGGATTGCGAGAGACTTACCCAGCGAGTCTCCGAGCTGTTGGTAAGTCCTCTGCAACTGAGACTGGCCGCTTCGGAGACTTACCCGGCGAGTCTCCGAGGTAGGAACCAAG
>JAISWK010000015.1 GCA_031270805.1 Gracilibacteraceae bacterium | reverse complement strand
TAACGAGGCTTTTCGGGGCAGAATATGCTTTACCGTCCGTCCCTATTTGCTTGCTCTTGTCCGTGCTGTCCGCCGAATCCCATATCATCAAATATCCTATGGGATAGCCCTTCAGCATGAAGTCAAGCAGGTCGCGGACTTTCGTGGCCTTCCAGACATAGCCGCGTACATTTTTGTCATTACGTCGCCTCCTACTGCGGTCGCAGCTTCTTTACTCCGGCTCGCGCAAAGTATACGGCGTCATAGCATCATACATCCAACTGCTGATATTCCGCTTTTCCGGGTCAAACACCGCTCCCACCAGCACAATCGGGCGCCCCCCGGCCATATATTGTTCGGCGTATCCCCGATCTCTTATCTGGGCCAGCGCCGCATTCGCACTATCTTGTTTTTTGCTCAGTTTGAACTCCATAATATATCGCGCTTCCGGCAGGGTGATCTCCAAGTCGGAACGTCCTCTGCTGCTGTGGATCTCAACCGCTGCGTACTGGCCCATCAGAGTAGTCACCAGAAACATTACGGTCTGATAATGCGCTTCCGCCGTGAACTTGCTTTTCAAATCATACGTAATCGAAGAAAAAAACGCCTGGAACCGGCGCATAAAACCGTCTACATCTCTGTTTCGTAAGTCCCGCACAAACTGCTTCGCGTCAAAATCCTGCCGCTGGGAATCCGGCGCGTAGTAGTTAAACAATTCTTGGGTAAAACCGTATCGAACTTCTGCGTTCGGGAATCCCAGGGTATATTCGCTGTCGGCGTATGATTTTATCGTCAAGTAGCCGCTTTGGTAGAGTAGGGGGACTATATTGGCGCTGCCGGCGCGGTAGTCGGTAAGTTCGTCGTCAGTCGCGGTGATTTCATCGTTAAATTCCATGAGGTTGAAACTGTGTTCGGCCAGCGACTTGACAAGAAAGGTGGGTGTACCCGTCCGAAACCAGTAGTTGCGGAATTCTCTGGTTTCCAAGGTATTTAATATGCTGAACGGGTTATATATGCCGCCGATTTTGCGGCAAAAACGGTAACCGTCGTAGCGGCCTTTCATTTCGGCCATGACTTCTTCCCGGCTCATATCATTGGCTTCCGCAAGTTCATCCAGTTCCGGCCCGAAATTGGCAGCCAGTTCCTCCGCCGTCATGCCGCAAATATTGGCGTATTTATTATTCATACTTATATCGTTCAGATGGTTCAGATCGCTGAAGATGTTGACTTGGGAAAACTTGGTCACGCCGGTCAGAAAGGAAAGATGCATATGTTCATCAGCACTTTTTAATACGCCATAAAAATATCTCAACTTTGAACGGAATAGATCATTCAATTCTTTGTCGTCCAATGTCTCAATTAGTGGTTTGTCATACTCGTCAATTAATATGACTACTTTTTGCCCCGCCATTTTGTGAGCGTTGGCGATAAGATCAATGAATTGTGAAGAAAGTATGCCGTCGGTATTATTGGGCAATCCCCACATATTCTCGTAGTTTTTTAACCTGCTCGCTAACCATGTGCTAAAAGTATCAAGGCTGGAATAGTCTGCTCCGCCCATATCCAAATGGATAACCGGATACGATTTCCATTCTTTTTCCAGTTCTTCTATCGCCAGTCCGCAGAAAAGCTCTCGCTTCCCTTGGAAGTACGCTTCCAGTGTCGATATGAGCAGACTTTTCCCGAACCGGCGCGGTCGGCCCAGAAAATATTGTTTGCTTCCCGTGACCAGTTTATAAACCAAATCTGTCTTGTCCACGTAAACATAGCCGCTGGTAATCATATCTTCAAAATCCTGAACCCCTATCGGCAGTCTGCGCATACTTTCGCCCCCTCTCACCTTTCGAGTATATCATAACAACCCCGGAGATACAACGCCATTTTCCATCGGCGCCCTCGCAAACATCCCCCGAATTTTTCCACCCCCCTGTTGCCAAATCCCCGCCGACATAGTATAGTAATAGGAAAGAGAGAAGAGCAAAGAGGAAAGAGTGAGTGTTCACTCATGCGAAAACCGTACTCTCAGAATATGTTGTAAAAAATTATAAAGGAGCGCATGAATGAATATGGATCTGCTGATCAGTCCGGCCCTCGCCGCTTCGCCTTCCGCCAATTTTGACAAAAAAACCATCGTCCACAACAAGATATATGAGTTGAAAAAGAAAATAAGCGAAGGGACGGCCGCGCCGGAAGAGCGGGAACTCGTACACCCGGAAGTACTCAGGTCGTGGATGCGCTGCCAAAAAGCGGGCCTCGATCCCAAAGCCTACGCGGCGCCGCTGATCATGAACTCGGCGGCTTTCGAGGAACTGCTGCAACGAAAAGAACTGCTGATCCAGGCGGCGAGCCACTATATCCGCCAGTTTGAAAAAACGTCGCCGCCGGACGACGAGTGCTATATCTCCGTCAGCGACGAAAACGGCGTCATCGTTCATGTCATCAAGTCCTACCCAAACAATCGCCTGGGCGTTATTCCCGGCACGGTCTGGTCGGAATCCCGGGTCGGCACCTGCGCCCATATTTTGTGCCTGGCCTTGAAGCGCCCGATCTCTCTCAGCGGCCCGGAGCATTTCAGCAATATCTTCAAGAATATCGCCACCTCCTCGGCCCCGATTTTTGCCGAAAAAGGGCAGCTGGCGGGGGCGGTTTCCATATCCGGCCCGCTGGGCAAACACAGCCGCCAAACCCTGATGCTGGCGATGGCCCTCGCTTGGGCGATTGAAAACCATATGCAGCTGCTCAGTCTGCGCCGCAGAAAAAAGCAGAGCAACACGGGGATGGCGACCCGATTCACCTTTGACACCATCGTGGGCGATTCCCCCCAGGCCCGCCGGCTCGCCGACAAAGCGAAAAAATACGCTTCTTCCGATGCCAATATCCTGATTCACGGCGAGAGCGGCTGCGGCAAGGAAGTTTACGCCCAGGCCCTCCACAACGAGAGTCGGCCGGACGGCCCGTTTATCGCCGTCAACTGTGCCGGACTGCCGCTCAGCCTGATCGAGAGCGAACTGTTCGGTTACGAGGCCGGCGCTTTCACCGGGGCGGAACGACAGGGCAAACCCGGCAAAATTGAGCTGGCCAGCGGCGGCACCCTTTTCCTGGATGAAATAGCCGAGATGACGATCCACATGCAAGCCGTATTGCTCCGAACGCTCGAAGACAAGACGATCGTGCGCATCGGCGGCAAAAAGTATTTCACGGTGAATTTTCGCCTGATTACGGCGACAAATAAGGATTTGGCGAAACTGGTGGCGGAAGGGCGTTTTCGCGAAGATTTGTTCTACCGCATTTCTGTTTTAAAATTAAAAATCCCGCCTCTGCGCGAGCGGGTGGAAGATATCATTCCTTTGGCCGAATACTTCATCTCGCTCTATGCCCAGGCGCAATGTAAAAAGCCCCCGACCTTGGCCCCCGCCGCCCGGCGCCTGCTCCTGCGCTACGACTGGCCGGGCAATGTGCGCCAATTGCAGAATTACATGTCCTATGCGGTGTGCATGACGGAAAGGAGCGTTATCCTCCCGGAACATCTGCCGGAAGAATTTCACTCCGCCCTGCCGGATCTGCTCAGCTCCGCCCTACCGGATCTCTTCAGCTCCGCTGTAAACGAAGCGGAGGCGCACGAACCGGACGTGCCGGACGCGCCGGACGGGCCAAGCCGTTCGGGTTCTATCCACCCAACCTTTCCATCCACGACATCGAGACGCTGACGATCGAGAAAGCGCTGCGGGAAACGAACGGGAACGTGCGCGCCGCCGCCAAGCTCATCGGCATCAGCAAATCCACCCTCTACCGCCGGCTGGCGGCCGGAAAAAAACTCCCGTCAGCGCAATCTCTGGTGCAGGAGGGGCCATAATTCCGGCGCGCTGACATCGTTGATCCAGCCCATGGACCAACCGCCGACGCCTGCCAGGTTGAACTCGTCGACCAAGTCCAGTTTGGCCCCCCAACTGATGGCGTCGTCAAAATAGGCCGTGCGGTTGTCGCCGTCTTTGTCCACGTACTTGAAAGTCGGGATGCCGATCGGATCCGTGGCCGTGGTCTCCCGGGTGATTTCCGCCCCGTTTTCCGCCGCCGTCTGGGTGGCGATCGCCCAACCGAAAGCCACCGAGAGCCAGCCGTTGCTGGAACGGCTCCACCACCAGTCCCGCCCGTAGTAGGGCATCCCCATTATGACTTTTTCCGCCGGGGCCTGGGTCGTGATATAAGCGACGACCTGCCGCACCCAGTCCAGCGGGGCGATGGGGCCGGGGGCGGAAGTGGTATAATGTTTATCGTAAGCCATCACGAGGATATAATCGTTGCAGTCGGCCAAATCCCGGTAATTAAACTCGCTGTTCCAGGTTTCCGTCGTGGCGGAGGTGCGGGAAGCGACCGCGATCATCGTCAGTTTACCCTGGGGATTCAGTTCGGCGTAAAGCGAGCGCATCAGGGCGGTCAGAGCCGTCTCCGTCGAATCAGCCAAAGCCTCAAAGTCGATCATTATCCCGTCCGCCCCTATTTCCTCCGTCGCCGCCAGCAAATCGCGCACGAGTGCGGCGCGCCGATCCGCGTCCCGCAGGAGCGCGTCCACCTGGGAGCCGTCGCCGCGGACAAAAGGCACGACCAGGGCGCCGCGACTCTGACCCAGGGCGACTATATCCCGCGCCGCCGCGGAGCTGAGTCCGTCGCGATAAGTGACGGAGCCGACCGAGCCGTTGTAGGCGAACAAACCGGGCGAAAGGATATCGACATAATCCGTCAGCGGTTCCGGTACATAACCCAGCAGGCGGCGGTAGGCGTCCGGACTGCTGTAACCATCCCAAAACTGGAGCGAAACGCGGCGCGTCCCCGTCGGCTCGGGATCGGCGACGACCCCGGGATCGGCGCCGGGATCGGCGCCGGGCGGGGGCTCGGCGGCGATGGCGGGCGGGCGGATAAAATTTTCCACCGCGACGCTGACGGCGCCCGGGCCGCCCAAGGTATAGAAGGCCGTGGCGCTGTTGCGGTAAGTACTCAGGTAGGAGAGGGCCGGAGAGGAAAAAGCGGCCGTGGTTTCCGGCACAAGCAATATCGGGCTGAAGCGCCGGGCGGCCAGAACGGAGCCGGCGAGGGCGTCCGGAAAAGCGGCGCCCGTGGCGGCGACAATGGTGCTATGGTCAAAATCCAGCTGCTCCAGGACGGCGGCGTTGGTGAGATAGCGGTCGGCGCCGGCAATCCTGTCCACAAAATACCCGGCGGCGATCAGTTCCGCCGCGACGGCCGGCCCGACGACCCCCTCGCCGCCTATTAGCGTCACTTGGACGGCGCCGGTGGCGACGATCGCCTCCAGCGTAACCGGGGGCAAACGATCAGTTTCGGTCAGCAAAAGCGGCGTGTCCCAGGCGGCCGCGAACGAGGAGATACTGAGGGCGTCGGCAAAAGAATAACCCGAGGCCAGAAACACCCGGTCGGTAAAATTGACCGCTTCCCGCGCGACCGCCGCCGCCGTGGCAAAACGGTTTTCTCCCGCCAGGCGCCGCACGGTCAGTCCCGCGTCTTGCAAGGTCGAGGCCGTTTCCTCCGTGATGGCGGCGGGCCCGCCGAGCAGGTAGACCGTCGTCGCCCCGAGCCGCTGGATTTCCTCCAATACGCCGGGAGTGAGGCGGGCGGATTCCGTCAAGAGGAGCGGCCCCTCGATCTCCGGCGAGTTAGCCAGGACGGCGCCGGCCAGGGCGTCGGGAAAATCGTCGCCGCGCGCCAGCACCACCGCCTCCGCCGCCGGCCAGTCGCGGGCGATGGCGAGCGCGGTCTCATAGCGGGTCGCGCCGGCATAACGGGCAAAATGAGGCGTTTCCGCGCCGGTCTGGCTGGCGGCCCCGAGCGGCGGCAGGGGGATGATTAAGAAGATAATCAAAAATATGGCGACGGTGTATCGTTTCTTCAACAGACAAAGCCCTCCGTTTAGGAAAGAGGAAAGAGAGAAGAGTAAAGAGAGTTCACGTCTTTCCTCCTTTTCATCCGGGTGTTGCGGGCGAAGCCCGCTTTAGTGACTTACTCTTTTGTTTTGGACTGCGGACAACCGCAGACCGCCCCTACGGAGCCCGATCCGGCGTATACGGGACGATTGCGAGAGACTTACCCAGCGCACCCCGCCGCTTCGCGGCACCCGTCCCTAATCCCTAATCCCTAATCCCTAATCCCCACGAATGAGCTCTTAA
>JAISWK010000183.1 GCA_031270805.1 Gracilibacteraceae bacterium | reverse complement strand
CAGCGCGTCGCTTCCAGGGAAAACCGGCCGTCGGCCGTCGTGTGCCCGACCTTGATCTTCAGCATGTCTTCGATTTTTTCCAGGATCATCTGGGCGCCTTTGACATAACAGGCCGTGCCGAGACAGACGTTGACAGCCGAATCTAAAATCTAACAATCTTATCCCCCGGGCCGCCTGTGCTTCCGCCCGTGCAGTCCATGGTACAGGAGGGCAGTGACCAGGATGAAGCAAGCGACGCCGAAGTACATGGGGCGGTAGCCGGCCAGGGAGATGAACAGCCCGAATATATATGGTCCAATGCCGGTGCCAAGGTCGCAGAACATCAGGCAGGTGCCGGCGCCCAAGGCCCGGCGGTGAGGGGGCACGGATTTAAGCGCGATGGTCTGGCCGGAGGACTGGAGCGCCCCGTAGCCTAAGCCGATCAAGGCCCCGGCAAGCAGTATGGCCGCGCCGTGGCGGGCGCCGCTGAGGATGAACATACCGACGGCGTAAATCGCGATGCCGGGATAGATGACGAAGTTGTCGCCTTTTTTGTCCATGATCCGCCCGGCAAAGGGGCGCGACAGCAGGATGGCGGCCGAATAGAGCAGAAAAAAGAAGCCGGCCGCCCTGACCAGGCCGATGTCCCGGGCGTAGGAGAGCAAAAAGGACATCAGACTGGAGTAGCACATGTAGGCCAAACCGCAAAACAGGGAAATCGGCACGGCGCCGGTAGCGATGAAAGCTTCAATCCACATCGGCCCGGCGGGCGCCGGCGGGGGATTTTCCGGCGGAGGGCTTTCCGTTTGCGTCAACAGGAACGACATGGCAAAACCGAGGCTGATAAAGGCGACATTACAGAAAAACAGCAGCGTGTGATCCCCCGTGTTGAGCAGCAGCATCCCGAGGAAGGGGCCAAGCGCCGTAGCCAGGGTGATGCTCAGCATGAAAACGGCGATACCCTCGCCAAAGCGCTCCTGGGGCAAGTAATTGGCCACGATCGCTCCGGCAACAGTGCTGGAGAAGCCGAAGCCAACCCCGTGCAGGAAACGGACGGCATAAAGCGATCCGAGACCGCCGACGGCAAAGTAGAGGGTGGACATGACCAGGTTCAGCCCCAATCCGAACACCAGCGTGTGCTTGTTGCCGACGCGTTCAACCAGCTGGCCCGAGAACAGGCGGGCAAACAGGGCGCCGATGACAAACAAGCTGCACGCCAAGCCGCCCTGGCTGGGCGAGGCGGCGAAATAGTCCATGGCGAAGGAGGAAATCGTGACCATCAGCAGGTAAAAATTGGTGGCGATGAAGAAGTTGGTCAGGTATATGAGGATGAAATTCTTCATCTGCCCCCCTACTCGATGACGCTGATTTTGTCCATGCACAATTCGTGCGGCCGGCCGGGCGTTTTGGCGTAACCGAGCAGGACGCTCAGTCCCACCTGAGCGTCGGCGGCGAAACCCAGCCTCCGCTTGAAATCGTCGCCGCGGGGTCCCTGGAAGGCCAAAGCGGAAGACCCGGAGATCATGCTGTCGATCCCCAGCGATCGGGCGGCGATGGCGATGGTCTGTACGACGATGCCGCAGTCAAACATGCTGCCGTTAGGGCCGCCGGGCAGCATCGGCACCACGATCATACAGGGCGCCCCGCAGAACAGGCCGCCGCGGGCTTTGGTCGCCTCAAGGCGTTGGGGCATTTTTTCGGCCATGACCGCCAGGCCTTCCTCGTCCATGGCTTGCATAAGTTCTTTGTTCTTGACCACGATGATCTGCCAGGGCAGCTTGCCGCCGCCGCTGGGGCAGGAGAGCGCCGCTTGGGCAATGGTAGTGAGGTCGTCGGCCGGGGGCATTTTATCGCTGTAGTCGCGGCAGGTGTAACGGCTCATAATGGCGGCAATGGTGGGGTTGCTCATTTTCTGGCCTCCTTCTCGGCATATGGAAAAGCGGCAGGGGAATGGCACAATTCTTGCATAATAAATATATGGACGCAATAACAATTTTTTGATGGGAGGGTTTAACGGTGGCAAAATTGGAAGACCTGAAAAACCGACCGCTGTCCGGGATCAAGGTGGTGGAGTTGGCTACTTTTGTGGCCGCCCCGGCTGCGGCGCGGTTCCTGGCTGACCACGGGGCTGATGTCATCAAGGTCGAGACCTTGGGCGGCGACGGGATTCGTTGGGCGGCCGAAGGCGAGGGAAGGCCCGTCTTTAAAGACGACATGTCCGAAAACTTGACCTTCGAGATTGAGAACGGCAACAAACGCAGCATCAGTCTCAACCTGAAAAACAAGGACTGCTTCGATGTTCTGCTGAAACTGATCGCCGCCTGTGACATTCTGATCACCAGCTGGCGCCCGCAGGCCTTAGCCCGGATGGGCCTGGACTACGAGTCGCTCAAGGTCAGGTTTCCCAAACTGATCTATGCCACGGTCACCGGCTTCGGCGAAAAAGGCCCCGACTGCGATCTGCCCGGCTACGACTTCACGGCTTTTTGGACGCGCTCCGGCATCCTCGGCAGCCTCTATGAAGCAGGCGAGACGCCGATGAACCTGATCCCCAGCATGGGTGATCGCGCTACCGGCATGAGCATGGCGGCCGGCGTTCTGGCGGCGCTGTTCAACGCGCAGCGCACCGGCCGGGGCGAGAAGATCTCCGTCAGTCTGATGGGAACCGCTATCTTCATGCAGGGGACAATGATCCAGACGGCGCAGTACGACCTGATCGAATACCCCATCACCAAGCGGCAGGCGCCGAACCCCTTGATGACCTGTTTCAAAACCAGGGACGACCGCTGGGTGCAAATTGCCCTGCCGATCTACAATGCCATGCTCCCCGGCTTCGCCAAGGCCTTGGGCCGGGAAGAGTGGCTAAGTGATCCGCGCTACAACAACTTCGCCGCTCTCAGTGAGGGGACTAACCGCGCCGACATGTACAACAATGTGGCCGCCCGCTTCGCTGAATTGACGGCGGCGGAAGTCTCCGCGCTCCTGTCGGAGGCCGACGTGGCTTTTGCGGTGGCGCAGGTCTGGAAAGAGGTTTTGCAGGACGCCCAGGCCTGGGCGAACGACTGCTTCTTTGAATTGGAGTATAAGAGCGGAACCCGCACGGCCATCCGCAACCCGGTGCAGTTTGCCGAGGCCGGCTTGGCCCCGATCAGCAAGGCGCCGCGCCTGGGTGAACACACGGCGGAGATCATGCGGGAGTGCGGGGTCAGCGCTGAAAAGATCGCCGCGCTGGCCGCCAACCAGGACATCAAGATTTGAGTGATTGAGCTCGGAACCGCAGCGCTAAGCTTAGGGGTGGGGGCGGCGTATCGCCGCCCCCGCTTGTTTTCTACGTCGACCGTGGTTCAGTTTTCATCGTAGGCGCGGGAGACCAGTTCGCTGACAAACTCCTTGGTCACGGGCATCGGGGAAGCGGCCTGGCCGAACACCTGGACGAAGCCGGCGGTCTGCATGACCACTTCGTCCGGCACTTGGGCCAGCAGGTCATTGCGGCTGATGCCGTAGTCCTGCATCCGCTTCAGCGGGATGCTCTTCATCAGGTTGCGGGTCAGGTCGTAGGCGGCTTGACCGATAGCTTCCGCGGAGGCGTCCGCGCCGAGACCGGCGCCGAAACAGTTGGCGATGTAGCGGACTTTTTCCGGTTCGTACGGGGCGGCCAGCTGGAAGAACTGGGGCAGGGTGGCCGCGCAGGCGTTGCCGTGGGGCATATGGAACTTGGCGCCGAGGGAACGGCCCACGTCATGCGGCGTACAGCACAGGGGGCCTAACATGCTCATCCCGCCGAGAGTGGCGGCCAGCATCATGCCGGTGCGCGCCTCCATGTTGCCGGGTTCATCGCAGGCTTTTTTCAGGTGCTGAGCAACGAGGCGAATGCCTTCGCGCCCGGTGGTCTCACAGAAAGGGTTGGCCAGGGTGGAGAGATAGGACTCGGCACTGTGACAGAGAGCGTCCATGCCGGTGGCGGCAGTAATGGCGGCCGGCAGACCGACGGTCATTTCCGGGTCGAGCAGGGCGAGATCAACAAAGGCCGCCGGCCCGTTGATATTAGTCTTGATGCCGAGGTCGGTGTCAGTCAGGGTGCCGCCGGGTGTACACTCGCTGCCGGTTCCGGCCGTGGTGGGGATGACCACCAGGGGGACGCTCAGGTTTTGTTTTTTCTTGTTCCCGCGACCCAGATAGTCCTTCAGCGGCGGGTCGTTGCGCTGCAAAAACTTGGCCGCTTTGCCGCTGTCGATGGAGCTGCCGCCGCCGAGGCCGACGACGCCGTCCACGCCCGCCTCCCGCCCGACGAGGCCGGCTTTTTCGGCCTGCCAGACCGGGGGATCGGCCTCAACTTCGTTGAAATGGACGACGCCAAGGCCTTCCTGCTCGATCCACTCCGCCACCGATTTGGCCATGCCGGTGGCCTCAATGCCCTTGTCGTAGACCAGGAGTACCTTGGTGCAACCGAGACGTTTCAGGTGCTTGCCGATCTGCTTGGCGACGCCGCAGCCGAATAAAAGGGAGTTCGGGCTGCTGAAGATGCTGGGGGTGAGTTTGACTTCGTAGGACATTTGCTGCTTCCTCCTTTAAATATAGAGTGTGCCGGATGCGGAGACCCTTATGTTGACGGCTGGCTGGGGGCTGGTTTCCTGGCGCTCCCGGCCGCCGCTTACATAACATTCATATGGCCGATTCGGCTGTTTTCGCGGCGACGGCGGCTTCCACCGCGCCGCGCATACGGGGGTAGATGGTGGCGATGATGAGCAGAGCCACGCCGCTGGCGATAAAAGTCGCCGGCGCCCCCCAGACCTCAGAGGCCGCCCCCATGTACAGGCTGCCCAAAGGCGCCATCCCGCTGAAACAGAGAGCGTAAAGACTCATGACGCGACCGCGTTTGTCCTCGTCAACTATGGTCTGGATCAGGATGTTGCTGGGGGAGAGTATAACCATGATCCCGAATGAGAGGAAAAGCATCACTAATATTGAGAGCCACCAGCTGCGCGAGAGGGCAAAGAAGATGAAGGCGAACCCGGCCAGGGCCGCGCCCAGGTTGATAACCCGGGTAAGGTTGCGGGGATCCTTGCGGCCGGCCATATAGACCGTCCCGACCAGAGCGCCGACGCCGGAACCGGCGACGATGAAGCCCAGGGTCACCGAATCGCCTTGCAGCACCTCGATCGCAAACACCGGCATCATCACCAGGTATTGCATGGCGACGACGCTGCAAACCGCCAGCATGATCATCGTGTAGCGGATAGCGCGGTTGTTCCAGACGTAGCGGAAGCCTTCCGTCATGTGGGCAAAAAAACCTTCCGGGGAGACTTGGGCCGGCTTGGCCGCCCGCGTGAGTCTCATGGCCAAAAGCGCAGCCAATACGGCGATGTAACTGAGGGAGTTGAGCAGAAAACACAGGCCTTCACCGATCAGGGCAATGACGATGCCGGCCAGCGACGGCCCCAGCAGGCGGCCGACATTGAACAGGCTGGCGTTCAGGGCAATGGCGTTACTGAGGTCGCGCTTGTCGTCGACGAGGAAAACCCAGATGGCCTGGCGCGCGGTCAGATCCAGCGCCATAATCGAACCGAGTACCACGCTGAGAACAAGGACGGCGGGGACTGTGACCAGGCCGGCCAGGACAAGGAAAGCCAGAACTCCGGCCTGCAGCATACACAGGGTCTGGGTCACCAACAGGATACGGTAGCGATCCCAGCGATCCACCAGAACGCCGATAAAGGGCGTCAAAACCAGCATCGGCAAATTCTCGCAAAATCCGGTCACGCCGAGGAGCAGCTCCGAGCCGGTCAGGCGGTAGACTAACCAGCCCATGGCCACGTTTTGCAGCCAGACCCCAATCAGGGAGATGCACTGGCCGCTGAAAAACAGGCGAAAGTTACGGTAGTGGAGCGAGCGGAATGTGTCCCGGAGGGCCTTACTCATCGTTCATCGCCGCCTGTATTTCCTCCATGCGGCTGTCGGTGAGCGGAAAAAACACCATGCTGACTATCCCCAGCGCGGCCGCCCCCGCCGGCAGGAGAGCCATCAAGGTGCGTAACCCGTCGACGACGCTATTGGCTGTTTCGCTGGCTTGGGCATCGAACCCGATGGCCATCAGCCCGAGACCGAGGATCAATCCGGCCAGGGTAGTGCCGATCTTGGCCGGCATGGCGGTCAGGGAAAACAGGAAAGCGGTCACGTCTTTTTTCTTGGTGGCCACCGTCCACTGGGCGCAGTGGCCAAACAAGCCAATCTCCAGGCTCATGCACATACCGAAGCCCACCGAGCAGAGCGAGAGCAGGATTGTGAACATGAGCGGGCTGGCGCCGAATACATAGG
Organism: Gracilibacteraceae bacterium; assembly: GCA_031270805.1. GTDB lineage: Bacteria > Bacillota > Desulfitobacteriia > Desulfitobacteriales > Syntrophobotulaceae > JAIRRL01. The sequence continues at coordinate 30,305 of JAISWK010000183.1, read as the reverse complement.
TCAAGAGGGAGCAAACGCTATAGAGGGCCAGCCCCACCACATATGTCCACTTGCCGCCCAGTTTGAAGCCGTCTTTGATAAAGGGGCCGATAAAGGCGCCGACAAAAACCAGGGAGTTGGTCAAGGTCAGGTAGACCGCCAGCATTTCCATGCTGCCGGCCACATAGGAGTAGTAGTAGGCCGCCAGACCGCTGACGAGATAGGTGGCGACGCGGATCAGGGCGCCCGCGCCCACCAGCGTCAGCAGCGGCCGGGTAAAGATATAGCGCAGCATGTCAAGTAAGTGGACTTTTTCCGCTTTGGCCTGGGTACGGCGCGGAACATATGGTTCCCGCCCTTTGATCATGCTCATGATATTGCCGTAGAACACGGCCGTCAGGACGGCGATCATTAAGGCCAGCGCTGTATAGCCGAGACCGGCGCTGCCCAGCCACCCACCGATGCCGCCGATGACCAGCACCGAGGTGGCGCCGAAGATGATCTTGCCCAGGGTGTTGCACTGGGAACGCACCGCCGAGCAGTTGATGCGCTCCTGCGGCGTATGCGCGACCAGGTTGATCGCCGCGCTGTAGGCGGTCTGGCCCACATTGACTAAGATCAGGGCCCCAAGGTACATGACGCAATAAAAGACAAAAGTAACAGGGTCGGCGCCGTTCCAACCCAGCGCCGTGAACTGGAGGGTAAAAAAAGGAATGGAGGCCGCCCCGGCGATTAGCAGCCAAAAACGGATGCGCCCCATCCTCGGATTGGAGGACTGAATGACGATCCCGATGAGCGGCAGCAAAATCAAGTCGATGCTGCGAGTGAGGGTGAGGACGCCGGTCAGGCTGGCGTTGTCAATCATGACCACAGTGGTCAGGAAAAAGGCGATAAAAGTATTCTGCATCAACGGCGCCATGTTAGTGATGAAGTTAGTGGCGCCGTAGCGCAAAGTTGTGGCGTTATAGATGGACAAGCGTTTGGGCATCAGGTTGAACCTCCCGTTTTCATTTTGCCTTTACCTGGACGGCGATCACCGCTTCTATGCTGTTCGCCCTGGTGGAGTAGACGGCGGCCAGTACCAGCATCAGCACGCCGCTGAGCAAAAAGGTCGCCGGCGCCCCCCAGGTTTCGGCAACGGCGCCCATATACAGGTTGCCAAAAGGCGCCATGCCGCTGAAGCAAAGGGCGTGCAAACCCATGACGCGCCCGCGCTTGTCGTCGTCAACCACAGTCTGAACCAGAACATTGCAGGAAGATATGACGAGCATGATGCCAAAAGACAAAACCAGGATACCCAATATGGACAGGAGCAGGACGCGGGAGAAGGAAAAGCCGATGAAGCCCAGACCGGCCAGGATGATGCCGGTTCGGAGAATACCGGTCAGACCGAGGGCGTTCCTGAGCCGCGCCATGTAGATGGCACCGACAAGGGCGCCGCCTCCGGCAGAGCCCAGCAGGTAGCCGAGGTACATGGCATTGCCGTTCAGCACGTCTGCGGCAAAAACTGGCAGCATGACCATATACTGGATGGCAACCAGGCTGGAGCAGGCCAGCGTAAACAAGGTCAAGCGGATGCTCAGCGAGCCCCAGGCATAGCTAAAACCTTCCTTGAGGTTGGCCAGATATCCACCGCGCCGGGCCGTCGCCTTGCGGACGCCGGCGGCAAATTTCATGGAGAGCAGGGCGACCAGCACAGCAATATAGCTGAAGGCGTTGAGCAGAAAGCATAAGCCCTCGCCGATCGCGGCGATGATGACGCCGCCGAGGGACGGCCCCACCAGGCGCGCGGCGTTGAAAACGGTGGAGTTAAGGGAGATGGCGTTGCTGAGGTCGTCCTTATTGTCGACGATCTGGATCCAAAAAGCCTGACGGGCGGTGATGTCGACGGCGGTAATCGTCCCCAACACCACCGCCAGGGCCATAATCAGCGGAACGGTGGTATTGCCCGTCAGCACCAGGAGGGCCAGGACAAAAGCCTGCACCATCATCAGGGACTGAGTGACGACCAGGATGTGGTGGCGGTTCCAGCGGTCAACAAAAACACCGACGAACGGGGTCAGCAGAAGAACGGGCAGGTTTTCGACAAAGCCCACGACCCCGAGAAGCAGTTCTGAGCCGGTGAGGGAGAATACCAACCAACCCATGGCGACGTTCTGCATCCACATCCCGACCAGCGAGACGCATTGGCCGAGGAAAAAAAGACGATAATTGCGGTACTTGAGGGAGCGGAAGGTGAAAGCGACCCCGGCCCTTATTCTTTCCCCGGACGAGGGATGGTCAGGCATCCGCCCACCCCCTTGCCTGCTCCCAGGCGGCCAACTCGCTGCGGATGGCGCTCACCTGCGGATGTTCCGGCCCGAAAACCTGAGTGAAGGCGTCTTCCGCCTCGCGGAGACAGACCAGGGCGGACGCCGTGTCGCCGGAGCGGCGGCAGATATGGGCCAGGTTGCGACTGAGGGAGGCATAGTCCGCATTGGCGCCGAAGTAGCGGCGGACGATGGTTCTGGCCTCTTCCAACAGCGCGCGCGCTCCGTCCAGCTCCTGCTGTGCCGCTAAACGCAGAGCTTTGTTGTTAAGGGCGGCCGCGTAGTGGGGGTCTTTGCCGCCGCCGCCGCTCTCCTGCCAGATCGACAGGGCCCGATCCAAAAAGACGGCCGCTTCGCCGGGCTGCCCGTTCGACTGGTAAAGAGCGGAGAGATTGGAACAGGCGACGGCTAATTCCCCTGCCAGGTCCGACCGCTCTTCCAGCAAGGCCACCGCCCGCAGAGACCAGGATATGGCTGCGGCAAAATCCGACCGGCTCTGGCAGAGGGAGGCCATATTGTGCAGAGCGCCGGCATAGAGGTACAGATCAACCTCCGCCAAACTTTCATAAATGGCGATGGCCCGGTTGAAAATCCGCCAAGCGGCGTCGCTGTCGCCCATCATCCGGTAGGCCCCGGCAGTATTTACTAAATTGGAAGCGTAGTTGGGCGAATTTTCGCCAAACACGGCGGCTATTACCGTCGCCGCCTCGTTGTAAGCGGTCAGGGCCTCCGCATAGCGGCTGAGGCCCCGATATAAATTACCCAACTCCGACACGACCAAAATGTAGTCCGGATGCGTCTGACCGCCCGCGGCCAGCGCCTGAGCCCTCCGCTCTTGGAGGAACTGCTCCGCTCCTTCTTTGCCGGCGGCGGCGTATACCGCATCCATTTCGGCGTAGAAGGCTTCGCTCATAGCTGACCACCACCTTTCCCAAACATTGACATAAACATTTTTATTTTCTAAAAGATACAAATTGTCTCTCTATTGCAACCTGTTTCCGAATTGCAACATCAATGTACACTATTTGCAACATCGTTGGCCGCTTGTTTGCGCTCCGGAGAAAAAAGGTCAGTATCCCGCCGGAAGAAGTAACTGACTTCGGCTCAAATCAAATTACTACGGTTTAACGCGCTTGCAGTTTCCCGGCATACAGTAGTATATGCAAGATTCGCGCCAAGTTGCCCGAATATTTTTCAAGATTTTCCGCATTGCTTGGCACGATTCTCGCATGTATGGATTGCGCCGGCACTCTTCAACGACGCAAGGAACTATTGTTATGTAAAAAGGAGGAAAAAATGGCAAAACACAAGTATCCCAAGGATTTCACCAAGGCCGATATCAATGCCTGCAATGTCATGACGGATCGCGTCAAAAAACTCAAAGCCGAGTGGGAAAACGCCACGCCCCAGGTCTATGTAGACGACACCCTGCTGTTCACAGCATCCTGGAAAGAGACCGAGGGGGTGCCGATTGATATCCGTTGGGCCAAGGCTTTTGAGAAACGTCTCCTGGAAGGCCCCGTTATCATCCGCGAGAACGAGCTGGTCGTCGGCCAGTTAACCAAGTTCACCCGCGGGCAGGGCACTCTGTGCGCCATGAAGCCCCGCGAAATTCTCCGCATGTGCGAGACTGGCCGCTTCGATCGCAAGAGCAGCGACACGGCCGCCTCCCATATTACCGATGAGGATCTCGCCGCCCTGAAAGCCGACGCCACATACTGGGCCCAGGTCATGCCCCAGGATAATTATGTTAACGACGCCATCCGCTATGAGCTGGGGGAAGAGCATTTTGACCTGATGTTCGACCACGGCATGGTCTTTGAGGGGCGCGCCGTGCGCGAGCGCATCGACCGCGGTCTGTTCCAGAACTGGGGCGCCTTTGGCGGCGGCAACTGCATGCCCACCCAGCCCGCGATTTGGAACGGTCTCAATTACATCATCGCCTTAGCCCAGGATGAATTGAAACGGATGGACGAACAAGGCTACAAAGTTCAGGGCATTTCTTCTCAGGCCCACCGCAAGTATTGCCTGCTCAAGTCCGTCATCATCTCCTGCCAAGCGGTCATTAAGTACGCGGAGCGCCACGCCGAGGAGGCCCTCCGTCAGGCTGCCGCCTGTAAGGATCCCAAGCGCAAGGCCGAACTGGAGACGATCGCCGAGATTTGCCGGAACGTCCCGGCTAACCCGCCCCGTAGCTTCCAGGAGGTCGTGCAGTCCTTCCGTTTCCTGCACCTGGCCGCCTGGAAAGAGAGTTCCGAGCGCCCGGAAGTCGGCGTAGGCCGCATCGACCAGATTTTCTATCCTTACTATATAGAAGACATCAAATCCGGCAAGATCACCCGGCAGGATGCGGCCGAGATGATGGGGGCCCTCTGGCTCAAACTGCGGGAGACCGAGAACCTGGTTACTGTCGCCCGCGAACACCGCGCCGCCCCCGGCACCCTGCTGCCGGACTGCACCCTGGGCGGGCGCAACGAGGTTGGCGCCGACCTGATCAACGAAGTATCCTGGCTGGTGCTGGAGACCATGCGGCAGACCATGTTGAGCGAACCGGCCATCTACATTCGCTACCATGACGATATTGATGAGGAGTTCATGGTACACGCCCTGGAGTGCAATATCGACTTTGGCGGCGGCAACCCGGCCTTCCTGAACGATACCCTGGGTACGGCCCGTTACCTGGATCGCGGTGTGCCGATCACAGATGCCTGTAACTGGAATGCCAGCGGCTGCCTGGGTTACCATCTGGATTGCGCCGAGCATCAGGGCGGGTTCTATAGCCTCAACCATGCCAAAATCTTTGAATTGACCTTGAATAACGGTTTCGACCAGAGAACCGGCAAGCAACTGGGCCTGAAAACCGGGGATCCCAATAATTTCAAATCCGTGGATGAGATCCTTGCCGCCTTCGAATTGCAGTTGGATCGTTTCTGCGACGTCCTCCGCAAACATTATTTTATCTGGTGGAGCGTGGAGATCGACCACAGCCCGATGAGCGGCTTACGCGCCGCCATGTTGTATGAAGACTGCATCCCCGCCGGCGCGACCTCCCGGGAAGGCGGCGCCCGCTATCCTGTCTGCCGCGCCTCCTGGATCGGCGATCGCGGCATCACCGACATCGCCGACAGTTTGGCCGCTATCCAGCACCTGGTCTTCGACACCAAGAAAGTCTCCATGGCCAAACTGTTGAACGCCATCCACACCAACTGGGCGAGCGACGAAGCGTTGCGGCAGATGTGCCTGGCGGCGCCAAAGTATGGCAATGACGAGGATATGCCGGACGAGCTGTTCGCCAGAACCCTGAAGCTGACTCAGCGCGTTATGCAGAAACGCCCGGATCCTTTCACAGGCGAAAAACCGATGCTCTTCAAGGGCGCGGCTGCCGGCCATGTGACCCAGGGGGCCTCCGTCGCCGCTCTGCCCAATGGGCGCCAGGCAGGCAAGGCCCTGAACGACGCCGCTTCCTCGGCCATGCCCAGCATGGATATCAACGGGCCCACCGCCCTGATCAACTCTGCGACCCGCTACAGTGACTATGCTTTTGAAGTATGCGGCTACACCCACAACATGAAGTTCTCCAAACAAATGTTGAATAGCACGGAAAAGGTCAAGAAAGTCACCAGCCTGGTCAAAACCTATTGCGACCGCGGCGGTTGGCATGTCCAGTTCAACATCCACAGTGCCGAAGAACTCAAAGAAGCCCAGAAGAGTCCGGCCGATTACAAGAATCTGTTGGTGCGCGTCGGCGGCTACAGCGCCTACTTTGTGGATCTGCCGCCGGAACTTCAGGATGAGATCGTCCTGCGCACGATGCATGACGCTGTTTAATACCAATTCTTCCTTTCAGATAGAGGCAGTTCCGCCCCCGGCTGGGACTGCCTCCCTTCTGCTTGATTATCCGCCTCAGAACATGAAGGGCAAGGAGAAGTGATGTGGCGAACGAAAGCGCTATGACTTTTAACGTGTTACGCTATACCTTGGATGACGGCCCGGGCATTCGGAGTACGGTTTTTTTGAAGGGCTGTCCGCTGACTTGCCTTTGGTGCGCCAATCCGGAATCACAAAAATATGCCCCCGAAGTCGTCCACCGTGACGTATCCTGCATCAAGTGCCGCACTTGTGTGACCGTGTGTCCGGAAAAAGCCGTCGCGGTAAGTGAGGAAACGGGCGTCACGATTGATCGGGCCAAATGCAATGACTGCGGTCTATGCGTCGACCCCTGCCCCACGAACACCATGCAGATGATGGGCCGGGAAATGACTGTGGATGAGGTTTTTGCCACCGTCGAAAAAGACAAACTGTATTACAACAATTCCGGCGGCGGCGTCACGGTTTCCGGCGGCGAGCCGTTGGGCCAGCCGGATTTTGTCTTAGCCCTTTTTGCCCGCTGCCACGAGGCCGGTCTCAATACCTGTTTGGACACCTCGGGTTTCGCCCCCACGGAAAACTTACTCAAGGTCTTGCCGGAAACGGATATACTCTATTTTGACATTAAGCTGATGGACGATGAAAAACACAAACAGTATGTCGGCACAGGCAACAGACTGATCCAGCACAACCTGGAGGTGGCCGCCGGCTCCGGCGCCGAGATCGTGATCAGAGTGCCGGTGCTGCCGGATATCAACGACTCCGACGCCGAAATGGAGAGTATCGCCGTGCGGGCAAAGAGTTTGGGGACGCCGGTTTCTTATGTCCACTTGCTGCCGTTCCACCGCTTTGGCAAAGGAAAATACACGATCCTGGATCGCGCTTTCGCGATGGAGGCGGCCACGCCGCCCAGCGCCGAGCACATGGAGCATCTGAAGACCATTTTCGAAAAACATTGCCTGGTTTGTGAAATCAAGAATTAATGTGGGAGGTTGAGTTTGTGACTACCATCAAGCAAGAACGGATTGATGAAGAACTGTTCCTGCGCTTACGCCAAAAAGTTCTCTCGGCCTGGCCTACGTTGCAAGAGATCGACTTGGAAGAAGCGGTCGCTTACCAGAAGAGCCTGCCGGATACCAAGCGTTATTACAAGCAACTGCAAAAACTGGTCAACGAAGGCCGCATGGCCGTCCTGCCCCGCCAGGGCACCCCGATCCTCGAAGAAGAAATCGCCCTGGTGCAGACCCTGACCGAGTTGGGGGTCACCTGTCTGCCGCTCACCACTGACAGCTATACGCGCAACGGTCGTTTCGACAAATCGGAGCAAGGCCTGAGAGAAAGCATTGAGAGCGGCAAACCAAAACTGAATGGCTACCCCATAGTCAACCACGGCCTGCAAAACAACCGAAAACTTGTCGAGTCTGTCGATGCCTGTCTGGACCCGCGCTGCTCCCGCGAAGCCAACAGCCAGGTGGCCGAAATGGCTTTCGCCTCCGGCATGAATGCCATGCCCTGCAGCTTGTTCGGCTGGTTGGGCGGCTACGACAAAAAATGTACCATTGAGGAATTCATTGAAACCGCCCAGTACATGGGCCGCCTGATGGGCTACTATGCGGACAACGGAGTCATCATCACCGCGGACAACCACGGTTGGCTGCCCAACGGCGTCATTCCCCAAAGCGTCAATATTGCCACCCAGATTATCGAGGCGGTCAATGTCATTTGCCAAGGGGCCAAATGTGTCATGCCCCAGGTCAATCTGCAGGGCTGCATGGCTCAGGACATCGGCGACATGCGCGCCATGCCGCGCCTGTACCATAAATACCTCGACAAGCTGGGCTACCGGGACGTCATCATCCCCGGCATCGTCGCCAGCCAAGTGCCGTTGTACCCTTATCCCCAGGATGTGGGCTCGGCCTTTGGCTATAGCCTCTACACCGCGGTTACCGCCGCTCTGGCCAGGGCGCCGATCGCTTTCATCAAGACCATTGACGAAGCGCTGGGGGTTCCCAGCCGCGAGTCTCATGTCCAGACATACAAGGGCAGCAACTGGATTTTCAATGTCGTCAGGCAGCAAGAGAACTTCATTGTGGACAACGAGGCCATCAAGGAAGAAGAGGAAGTCACCTTCCGCGAAGTCTCCTGCATTTTGGACAAAGTGCTGGACATGGGCGACGGCGATCTCATTGCCGGCACGGTTTTGGCCTTCAAAGCGGGAGTGCTGGACAGCCCCTTCTCCATCAATATCCATGCCAAAGACCAGGTACTGGGCATTCGGGACAAAAACGGCGCCACGCGTTATTTGGATTTCGGCAACCTGCCCTACCCGGAAGAAATGAAAGATTTTCACCGCCAAAAAGTCGCCGCCCGCGCCGCCGCGGAAGGACGCAAGATGGATTACTATGTCTCCCTCGAAGACTTCTGGGCCATCAGCAAAGGTCAACTGATCGGCAAAGTCGCGCAATAACCGCAGCCACCTGGGGCCCGTTGGGAAGGAGGTGTTTGAGGAATATGTTCTATGATGGAATAGGAGACGATTCTGTGGAAAATTATAGCAAGAAAGACAAAATAACCGTTATCACCGGCACCGTGGGCGTTGACGCCCATGTGATCGGCACAAAAATCATCACGCGCATCCTCCAGGACGAAGGATTTAACGCCGTCGGTTTGGGCGCCCAGACCCCGGTGGAGGAGTTTGTCAAAGTGGCCCAGGAGACTGCCGCTGACGCCGTCTTCATGAGTTCCCTCTACGGCATGGCCGAGATGGACGTGCAAGGCATCCGCGCTAAGTTCACGGAAGCGGGCCTGGGCGGCATCCTGCTCTACATTGGCGGCATCCTTGGCGTCATGAAGCATGACTGGCGCGAAGATGAGGAAAAATTCAAAAAAATTGGTTTCGACCGGGTGTATCCGCCGGAGACCGATGTGCGCTTGGCGATCGAAGACTTAAAAAAAGATCTTGCTTTCAAGGCCAAAATGGCTGCCCCGTGACTGTCGCAATGGCTTATTAGCAGGAGGTAATGCTTATGGACGCTATATATTTGTACGCACAAACCTTCCATGACGCTAAGTTTTCAGATTTATCTGAAAAAGTGGCCGAAATCACCAAATTGCAAGTACTCGACTATTTTGGCGTCGGTCTGGGCGGCGCCACCCAACGCGGCGTCCCGGAGTTGGTGGCCCTGAACCGCGAGTGGGGCGGCGCGCCGCAATGCACGACTCTCTACTACGGCGACAAGGTCCCGGCCCCCAACGCCGCCCAGGTCAACGTGACCATGTGTCATACCCTCGACTTCGACGACGTCCACGAAGCGGCGATCATGCACCCCGGCGTGGTGGCGATCCCAACGGCCCTGACCATGGCTGAGTATGTGCGCGGGATCAGCGGCGAGGAATTCATGACCGCCATCGCCCTGGGCACAGACATGATCTGTCGCCTTGGTTTGGCGACCCGCCCCGGCGAAAGCATCATCCCCTACGGCTGGCACCAGACAACGCTGTACGGCGCCATCACTGCGGCGGCCGTGGCTGGGCGCATCCTCAAGCTGGACGTGGACACCATCCTCAACGCTATCGGCATCGCCTACCACCGCTCCTCCGGCAACGCCCAGCCGGTCAAAGACGGCGCTCTGACCAAGCGCCTCGGCCCGGGTTTCGCGGTCAAGGCCGGGATCGAATCAGCCCTGATGGCGCAAAAAGGCCTCACCGGCGCCCGGAACGTCCTGGAGGGCGACGCCGGCTTCTACAAGGTCTACCACGATAACAAATACTCCCGCGAGACCTTGGTGAATGACCTGGGCAAGTTCTTTGAAACAGAGAACGTCTCCATCAAGCCCTACCCGTGCTGCCGCGGAATTCATCCTTTCATCGACGCCGCTTTGCAGATCAAGTCCCAGAAGACCTTCACTCCGGACGACATCGCTCAGATCCAGCTTTGGTGCGGCCCCGGCACCTTGGATCTGCTTTGCGCCCCGCACGAGTTCAAGACGGCGCCCCGCAACTATGTGGACAGCCAGTTCAGCGCCCCCTGGGGCGTCACCTCGGTCTTTGTCCGCGGCGGCGCCACCATCAACGATTTCTCACCGGCCGCCATCAAGGATCCGGCTCTGCTGGCCCTGGCCGCCAGAATCAAGCCGACCCTGGTCGATGAAAGTTTTGCCGGCATGGAAATTGAGGCGGGCCGCGTTGAAGTCGCCTTCAGCGACGGCAGCAAATTGACCGAACAGGTCAACCTGCCTAAGGGCACCCCGACCAACCCGTTGAATTTCGCCGATGTGGAGGAAAAATTCCACGGTTGTCTCTCTATCCTGCCCGAGCCCCTGCCGGAAGAAAATGTGGCCAAACTGATTGAGATGATCAAGAGCTTGGACAAATGCCAGGACGTAACGACGCTCATCCCGCTGACATTGCGGAGAGAGGGCAGACTTTAGTCAAAAAATTAAGGAGGCTTTCAAAATGGTCGACAGGAATAAGGTGCCCATATCCCTGCGCATTGAGAATCTGCCCATGTGCGGCTACATGCGCTGGATCGCGATCGTCGTCTCCATCGCCATGTTTGCCGAGGCCGTCGAAGTCAATGCCTTTGGCTATTGCATGCCCCTGGTGCAGGCCGAGTTCGCCATCAGCCCCGAACTGCTGGGCTGGCTGAGTTCCGCCAACAACATGGGCATGTTGTTGGGCGCCGCCATCACCGCCAGCTTGTGCGATTGGATCGGCCGCAAAAAAGTATTCATCATCTGTCTGTTTACCTGGGGCCTGGCCGGCCTGGCTTTCGCCGCTTCGACCAGCATAGAGATGCTCTTTGTCTTCCGCGCCATCTTCGGTATCGGCGCGGGCGCCCAGGTGCCGGCCAGCTTGGCTTTGTTGGCTGAGATGGGACCGTCCAAAAATCGGGCCAGTTTCGTCGTGCTTTCCCTCCTGATGGTGCCTTTTGCGACGATCGGCGGCGCCGGTCTCGCGACCCTGATCCTCAGCTATTTTACCTGGCGCACACTCTTTGTCGTTGTTTCCTGCTTCGCCCTTTGGGTGTTCGTTGTTATCAAGGCTCTGCCTGAATCCGCCCGCTGGCTGGAATCCAAGAACAGGCAGGAAGAGGCCGCCAAGATTGTCACCGCCTACGAAGATCGTTGCGCCAAGTCCAGCGGCCAACCGGTTCATGAGTTCACCGAGGAAGAGGTCGTCAAGTTTGAAGCGGAGATTGCCGAGCGCCGCAGGCTCGAAGCCCAGACCAAGGCGGGTTTCGGCGAGCTATGGAGCCGGCAGCAGATCAAGCATACCTTTCTCGGCATGATCTGGCCTTTCTGTCAGATGCTGGTCTATTTCTCCCTGACCACATGGCTGACCACTCTGCTGGTGGGCAAAGGCTTCACCGTCCAGCGTTCGACCGGTATGATCGCCATCTTTGCCACCGGCGGCATCCCGGCATACTTTGCCATGGTGTGGATCTTGAATAAATTCGGGCGCAAGGTCGCCAACATCGTGATGGCCTTGGGCGTTGGCGCCGCGGCCTATGTCTATGGTATGCAAGGGGCAGTCGTCACCGTTCTCATCTGCGGCTTCATCTACACCTTTTTCCAATTTGGCTACAATATGACCTACTCCACCTACTTGTCTGAGTTGTTCCCGACGCGGATCCGCGGTCTCGGTACCGGCTTTGCCTCGGTCTTCGGCCGGGTCGGCGGTATCTCCGGCCCGGTCATTGTGGGTTACATCATGGGCACCGGGAACGTGAACAATGTTTTTATCCTGATTGTCGCGGTCTCTATCGTGGCCGCCTGCGCCATCTTCATCCTGGGCACAGAGACTAAGGACAAGTTGACCTGATCTCCGGCACAAAGTTTTTTGGGGGCGACTGTATGGGCCAAAGCAAACTATTCATCGACTTCGGCAGCACCTATACCAAGGTCGTGGCCTTCGATCTGGAGCGGGAAGAATTGCTGGGCCGGGTGCAGGCGCCCTCCACTGTAGGTACCGACATCATGCTGGGGCTGGAGGCAGCCCTCAGCTTGATGGCGGAGATTGTGCCCGTCAGTGCCGCTATGCGGCGGCAAGCCGTGGCCAGCAGCAGCGCGGCCGGCGGCTTGCGCGTCGTCTGTGTCGGTCTCGTGCCGGAGTATACTACCGAGGCGGCCCGGATGGCGGCCTTGGGGGCCGGGGCCCGGATCGTCGGGACTTGTTCTTACGAGCTGACCAGACGGGAAATGAGTGAGATAGAGAGGCTGGCGCCCGATATCGTCCTCTTGACCGGCGGCACAGACGGCGGCAACCGCAGGGTCATCACCGCCAATGGGCGGATGCTGGCCTTGAGTAAGGTAGTTAAAAACATCATTGTCGCCGGCAATAAGTCCGCCCGTGACGATCTGGAGGACGCCTTCGCCTCATCATCCATCAATGTCGTTTATACCGACAATGCGATGCCGGAGATCGGCATCCTCAACCTGGATAAAGTCAACGCACAGATCCGCGACCTCTTTTTGCACCGCATCACTGAGGCCAAAGGCATCTCCCGGGTGCGCAGCGTCATCTCCGGCGTGATCATGCCCACGCCGGCGGCGGTCATGGCCGCCGCCCAACTCCTGGCCCAAGGCGTCAAAGGCCGGGCGGGTCTGGGCGAGTTGTTGCTGGTCGACGTCGGCGGCGCTACGACAGACGTCTACTCCGTCGCCAAAGGTCTGCCCACGCGAACCGGCGTCACTATGCTGGGATTGCCCCAGCCCTGGGCCAAACGCACGGTCGAAGGCGACTTGGGTCTGTTCCACAACTTGGACGCCCTGGCGGAACTGGCCGCGACGGGAGACGGCGCCTCGCCGCCGGGCGATCTGGTTCAGCGTCTCCAGGCCAACAACGGGCTGCCGGCGGACGAAGATGTCCCCGGGCATCTGCACCTGTCGCGTTTAGCGGTGAAAACGGCGGTCGATCGCCATGTGGGTCGCATTGAACAAGTCTATACCGTCCAGGGCGAACATTTTGTCCAACGGGGCAAAGACCTGACCCGGATCCAGCTGCTCATTGGGGCCGGCGGGCCGGTCGCTTTCTCCCCCGACCCGTTGCAGGTGCTGTCCGGGGCCATTTTCGAAGAGACAGCCGCTAATGTGCTGAAACCGGTCAGTCCGTCCGTCCTGCTGGACGAACGCTATATCCTGTTCGCGATCGGGCTTCTCGCCCAGTCCGAGCCGGCCAAGGCGTTGACCATCGCGAAAAAGTACCTGAAAACACTCCGAAAGGAAGGCTGGCCGTGTTCAACCTGAATTTAGCGCCGGAACAAGTAGCAATCCAGCAAAAAACCCGGGCTTTCGTCGACAGCTGCGTTATCCCCCAAGTAAAAGAATTCGACGAAAAGGGCGAGTTTCCGACCCCGATCATTGATGAAGCGCGCCAACAAGGCTATCTCCAGACCTGCGTCCCCGCCGAGTATGGCGGACCCGGCTATGACGCGCTGACCATAGGCCTCATCACGGAAGAATTGGGCCGCGGCTGTATCGGCGTCGCCACCTGCCTGGGCGGCAATGGGCTTTCTTCCTACCCGGTGCTGCTGGGCGGTTCCGACGAACTGAAAAAAGCGTGGTTCCAATTTCTCACTGACGGCAAGCTGGGCGCCTTTGCCCTGACTGAGCCCGGCGCCGGTTCCGACGCCGCGGCGGTGGCCACCCGCGCCGTCGCCGCCGGGGACTGCTATGTCCTCAACGGCAGCAAATGCTTTATCACCACGGGCGCCTACGCCAGTGTTTTCTGCATCATCGCCTCCACCGACCCCAGCCTGGGTACCAAAGGCCTCTCGGCTTTCTATGTCGAAGCCGGTACGCCCGGCCTCAAAATCGGCAAGCACGAGAACAAACTGGGCCTCCGCGCCTCCAACACCGTGGAGCTGATTCTGAACGACTTGCGTGTTCCCAAATCTCAGCTGATCGGCCGGGAAGGCATCGGTTTCAAGCTGGCTATGGGCGGACTCGATTCCGGGCGGATCAACCAGGCGGCCATGGCCGTAGGTCTGGCCCAACGGGCGCTGGAAGAAGTCGTCCAATTCACCCGCACCGAAACCAGGAACGGCAAACCGCTCAGCCGCTCGCAGGACATCCAGTTCAAAGTCGCCGATATGGCGACCCAAGTGGCGGCGGCGCGGAATATGTATTATTGGGCGGCCTTCCTCAAGGATTCGCACCAGCCTTTTAGCCAAGCGGCGGCTATGGCCAAGCTCTTCTGTACCGACACAGCGACGCAAGTGGCCTGCCTGGCGGTGGAGATCTTTGGCCTCTACGGCTTTATGAAGGAATCGCCGGTGGAAAAATTAATGCGCGACGTCAAAGTCATGCAGATTTATGAAGGCACAAATCAGATTCAGCGGATTGTCATCGGCGGGGCCACGCTGGCAGGCACTTGAACAAGGGGGATGTATATGGATTTCCAATTCACTGAGGAACAGGCTCTGCTCAGCCAGAGTATCCGGGAATTTGCGGCCGAATCCCTGGCCCAAGAGGACAAATATCAAGTAGTCAAGGATTTGGCTGACATGGACGCCCTCGGCATTATGGCCGGCGAGGAGTACGGCGGCCTGGCCTGCGATTGCACCAGTTTTCTGATTTGTGTCGAAGAGCTGGCCAAAGTTTCGCCGGTCACCGCTTTTATCTACGCCGGGCATGTCTGCCTCGCCCTGAATGTTGTGGAAAAATATGGCGCCGAACAGGCTAGGAGGGCTTTTCTGCCTGCCCTGTTAAGCGGCGCTAAGATCGGGGCTTTTGCTTGCGCCGAGGGCAAACCCGGCGTGGACTATGGCCTGATCACGACCACCGCCCGCCTGGAGGGCGAGAGCTATATATTGAACGGCGCCAAATCTTATGTGCCCTGCTATGGCGGGGACAGCGCCCTGATTGTCTTGGCCCGCACAGCCGAGAACGAATTGAGCGCCTTTGTCGTCGACGGCGACGCCGACGGCCTCAGCTGGGGCGGCGCCCAGGCCATGATGGGGCTGAGCGGCCTGCGGGTCTGTGACCTGGCCCTGGATAACGTCGCCATCCCGGCTGCCCAGTTGCTGGGCCAACCCGGTCAAGGCCGGCAGATCGCGGCGGAAGCCATGGCTCTCCACGACGTCGCCATCGCGATGATTGCCGCCGCCCTGCAAGAAACCGCCTTAGTTAAGAGTATGACCTACGGCGCCCAGCGCGTACAATTCGGCCGCCCGATCAGCCGGTTCGAGGCCATCCAGGTGATGCTGGGCAAGATGAAGATGAACAGTGAAGCGGCCCGCCTGTTGGCCTATAAGGCGGCCGCGCTCAAAGACGACGGGGAGGACTTCAGCCTCGCGGCCAGCGTCGCCCGCGGCTTCGCTCAGAGTACCGGCGAGCAAACCGTCCTCGATGCAATGCAGATTCACGGCGGCTATGGCTTTAGCCTCGACTTAGGCATCGCGCCGCTACTTACCGACATGAAAGGCATCAGCCTTTTCCATGGCGGCGGGCAGTCCGTCATCCTCGACATCGCTCAGAAAACGGTGGCCTGATGTCGCCCGACATCTCTCGCGAACGCCGGGGCGGTCTCCGCTCCATCATCACCGCCAGAGCGCCGCCGGGCGCAAAATTAGACTATAGGCAAAAACCATGATATAATGGGCTCAATGCACTTTCCGTTTTCACTCAAATTAAATAACAATAATAATAAAGATCATAATCAGAACATCTTTCATGCCATCTGACGCCGACTTCTCTCGCAACCAGGATTCTTGCTGTTTAATGACATCTTGCTTGCGCGGGCCCGTGTTTGTGTCGGCAAAAGTAAGCCTATAACAAAAGGATGTAAAGATGACCGACTTGATTCGCCGAAGTTTGCCTTCGTCCAAGGCCATGAAGGAAGCAGTTAGTGAAAACACTAATTCTGTTTCCATTGTCGATACCCAAGGCAATATCTTAATGGTGTTTAAGGCGATAAAAATCGGCAACCTGGTTGGTTTTAACGTCAAAGACCTGGGCCGGAGCGGGGCCTATGAGTACTCCATGAGCGAACAGGCAATCTCCACCGGCAGTACAGCCACCGGCATGGTGGACAACCTCCTCAGTCGGCAGTGGGTGACCAGCACCCCCGTGCGCAACGCTGAGGGCGATATCGTCATGGTCGTCAATACGGCCTTAGACAAAAACCTGATTGATTCCTTGCAGGTCATCCTGAAAAAAACCAGCGGCGAAGATGAGCAGCTGCGCATGATTATCGCTTACCTGACGGAAAACAAGAATCCAGAGGAACCGGTGGCCGTCAGCGACAAAATGAAGCGGATTATGACAGCCGTTGAAGCCGTCTCCAAAACGAACAGCAGCGTCATGTTTCTGGGCGAGTCCGGTACCGGCAAAGAAGTGATGGCGCGTTACCTGCATCACAACAGTCACTTGGCCGGCAAGCCTTTCATCCCGGTCAATTGTCCGGCCATCCCCCATGAACTGCTGGAGTCAGAGTTTTTCGGCTATGAGCGGGGCGCTTTCACCGGCGCTAACCCCCAGGGCAAGCCCGGTCTTTTTGAAATGGCTGACGGCGGCACGATTTTCCTGGACGAAATCTCCGAACTGCCGTTGTCCCTGCAGCCCAAGCTGCTGCGCGTCCTGGAAAGCGGTGAAGTTCAGCGCGTCGGCGGCACCAAGATCATCAAGATCCATGTCCGCGTCGTCTCGGCCAGCAATCGTGATCTCCGGGCCATGGTGGCCAAAGCTTTGTTTCGCAGCGATCTCTACTACCGGTTGAATGTGTTTCCGATTTTTATCTCGCCTTTACGCGAGCGGCCCGAGGATATTGAGGCCCTCGCCCATCATTTCCTTCAAAAGCTCAACCTCCGCCACGGACACACCAAGGTTTTTTCGGTCGCCACGATGGACATCCTCAAAAGTCATCGCTGGCCGGGCAATGTGCGCGAATTGCGCAATATCGTCGAGCGCGCCTATATCTTCAGCCGCGACGGCAATACTATCGAAGTCGACGCCGAGTTCCTGGAAGAATTCGAAGCCTTAGACCAAAACCCCCTCTCTGTTCAGGTGCGGCAGCGCATCAACCACGACGGCAGCCTCAGAGAGTTTATCAAGAGCGCCGAACGCGAGTATATCCTGCAGGTCTTAGAAGACTGCGGCGGTAAGGTCGGGGTCGCGGCCAGCCGCCTCGGCATCCACCGCAGCCTCTTATACCGCAAACTTAAAGGCTCATCTTGAGCGCATAATCTGTTTCCGAAGGGATGCCCGGCCATATGACCGGAATGGAATTGGCCCGTGGCTATTATGAAGAATATGGGCGCCCGATGATCGCCCTCCAATTTCCTCGCTATGCCGCCCGCATTGCCTGCGGTTTGGCGGGCGAGGGTTCCGAGTGCTTCGGTTTTGACGACCAATGGTCACGGGACCACGACTTCGGCCCGGGCTTCTGCCTCTGGCTCAGCGACGAGGACGAAGCCGCCGTCGGCGACGCCTTGCGGGCGGCCTACGACAGACTGCCGGGCGAGTATAGGGGTTACCGCAAGCGTAATATCAGGACCCAGGGCGACCAGCGCCTGTCCGCGCTGCCTACCAGCCAATACTATCAGCGTTTTATCGGCTTGAACCGGGCGCCCCGCACCTTGGGCGAGTGGTTACGGCTGCCGGAGAGTTTTTTGGCCACAGCCACCAACGGTGAAGTTTTTGTGGACGATTACGGGGAATTCAGCAGTATCCGCGCCCAGCTGCTTCCCTGTTACCCGGAGGATATCCGGCTCAAAAAAATCGCCTCCCGCGCCGCCCGGATGGGCCAGTCCGGTCAGTACAATTATGCCCGTGCCCGGCGCCGGGGCGAGGATGTAGCCGCCGGGTTGGCGCTGGCGGAGTTCAGCCGGGCCGCCTGTTCGATCACCTACTTGCTCCACCGGCGCTACATGCCTTTTGCCAAATGGGCGCACCGGGGCCTGCGCGACCTGGCGCCGTGGACTTACAGTCAATTGCGGGCGCTGTTCCAGCCCGGTTCCGGGGCCGGCAAGCAAGAGATCATTGAGGCGATCTGCGCCCAGACCAGCCAGACACTGCGCGAAACCGGCCTGAGCGACTCTGCCGGCGACTTCCTGCTCCATCACGCCCCGGAGGTGTCGGCCCGGATCCGGCACGAAGGATTGCGCGGTCTGCCCGTAATGTCCCGGTGGTGAGCAACAAGGAACGGGGGGAATCATGGATACAATAGACAGAATCATTGCCCTGGAGTGGGAGATGTTCGGGCGGGTGCAAAATATCGGGGGGCGCGCTCATTGCCAGGACGATTTTTATACTTTTGCCCGGATGCGGCGCAGCCAGTTTGAGGTCTGGGATGATGAGACACGCGACTCCTATCTGTCTGACTTGCGGCAGGCCAAAAAAGAGCGGCGCAACCTCCTGAGCGAGAAATATGCCTACATGATGCGTTACACCGCGCCGGAGGAATTTGCCGCTCTGGCCCATAGATTGCCGCCGCTCAGCCCGGAAAAAGAGGCGCTGATTGAGGACATCACCCGGGCCCACCTGGACGCCTACGCCGATTTCGCCCGGCGCTATCCGCTGGCGGCTTCCCTCGGGCGCCCGCCCAGCCTGAACGCCGGCACTGTTGGCCTCACCTCGCTGGACGCCTATCTGCGGGGCGAATTAGCCACATATTCTTTGCGCACCTTGCAACTGTACCGCAACTTTATGTACCGTTACCGGGCCGGAGGGCAGAACATCGCCATGCAGACCATTGCCCTGGAGTTAGAAAAATACGGCTGCAAATCGCTGGAGGCTTTGGAAGAAATCATATTGCACAGCAGGGAGGTTTTAGACAATGGGAGAGAGGAAGATCTACGGGCACATCGGTAAAATGCTGTTTGTCAACCTTACGACCAAAGTATTGGAAGACAAGGAGATTCCGCTCGAATGGTACGCTGATTTCATCGGCGGCCCGGCTCTGGGCGCGCGTATTCTTTACGAATATATGCCCGCCGGAGCGGATGTGTTTGGCGAGGACAGCATGGTCGGTTTTGTCACCGGGCCTTACAACAATGCCACCATGCAATTCGGCGGCCGCTATACGGTCGTCTCCAAATCACCGGTCTACAATGGTTGGAACGACGCCAACTCCGGCGGCTACTTTGGCCCTCAGCTGAAAAAAGCCGGCTATGACGGTGTGTTCGTCAATGGCATCTCGGAAACCCCGGTCTATATCTGGATCGACGACGGCAAGGCCGAAATCCGCGACGCCAGCAAATATTGGGGCCTCTGTGCCACGGAGTTTGAAAAAGCTATGTTCCAGGACATCGGCGACGACGGGATCAAGATGTCCTTCATCGGCCCGGCCGGTGAAAAAATGTCCCACATAGCCGCCGTGATGAATGACGGGCACCGGGCGGCCGGTCGCGGCGGCACGGGCGCCGTCATTGGCTCCAAGAAGCTGAAGGCCGTGGTCTGCCGCGGCAAGCAAAAGATTGAACTATTTGACAAAGCCGGTATGCTCGAGTTCAACCGCATGGCGGTCGCCCATCTGAAAGTCCACCCGGCCATGGGCCCGATGGGCACGTTTGGCACCACCGGCGGCTTCCTGGCCTCCACCGCCAGCGGGGACGCCGGCGTCAAGAACTACTCCTGCTCCCTTGAAGATGTAGGGATGACCGCGCAGGATTTTGATGAGCTGGGCGCTCCGAAATTAACCCAAAAGTACAAATCCGCCACCTTCCGCTGTCACAGCTGCGCTCTGGGCTGTGGGGCCTTTTTGGACATCGACGACGAAAAATACCCGATGAAGCATGTGCCGCGCCCGGAATACGAATCCTTAGGCTGGTGGGGTCCCTGTCTCCTGGTCAAGGACTCGGTCGCCGTCACCAAGTGCAATGACATCGCCGGCGAGTACGGCTGCGACACCATCTCCTGCGGCGGTACGGTGGCTTGGATTTTTGAGTGTTTCAATCAAGGCCTCCTGACCAAGGAAGAACTGGGCGGCATTGAGCCCTACTGGGGCGATGGCGACGCGGCCGTAGCCATTACCCAAATGGTGGCCAGCCAGGAAGGGCCTTTGGGCGAGATCTTTGGCAACGGATCCCAGTATGCCGCCGACAAACTCGGCAAGGGGCATGAGTTTCTCTTCGTCGCCAGCGGGATTGAGATTGCTCAGCATGATCCCCGCCGCGCTCCCGGCTATGATCGCACCTTCCAGCTTGACCCGAGCCCCGGCCGGCACACCAAGGGCGGTCTGGCAAAAGCCAACGATCAGATGACCATGGAACAAAAGTTCGACTATCGCGTCACCGGTTTTCATGACGTCAGTGAGATCTGCAATACCGAGTTCATCAACAGCGCCGGCCTCTGTATTTTCTCTATCCGCCTGATGCCGCCGGGTTCCATCTTTGACGCGCTGAAGTATGTGACCGGCGTCGGCTACAAGGATCCTGTGCGCCTGCGCCGCTACGGAATGCGGGCCTTCACCATGCGCTGGATGTTCAATATCCGCGAAGGTCTGCGCCGCAAAGACTTCACCCTGTCCTACCGCGTAGGGGAATTCGTCTTTGAGAGCGGCCCGCTCAAGGGCATCAAAGTGGACTACGAGCGCCTGGGCGACAACTTGTATAACGCCATCGGTTATGACGCGGAGGGCGTACCGCGCCGCGACATGCTGGAGTTTGTCGGCGGCATGGAACATGTGATCCGCGATCTCTACGGCGAAGGCGGCCAGGCGGCCGCTCCCTCCGTCATGCCCCCCGGCACCAAGATAGACGACCCGAAAGCGGAGAAAGCCGAAAAGAAATAATTACTCCCCCTGGAGGTATGTCTATGATTGTGACGATCAAGTTTATCACAGTTGATATCGACCCGGATATTGCGGAGATGACGCTTGACTTGCCCGCCGCCGCAGCGCTGGCTGACGCCCTGCAGACCTGTATGGAGCAGCAGCCCCGGATCTGCCGCGAGATCACGGCTCAGGCCTTCGTGACCTCCACCGTGCTGCGCCGGAGTACGCCGCTGACTCTTTCCGACAGGCTGGTGGACGGTGATGAGTTGACATTGCTGCGTCCCCTGGGCGGCGGTTAATATTGGTAGCAAATATTTGCTATATATTTTGTCATCCTTACGTTTTACGAACAGTAAGGAACAAGCCAGAAGGAGGAAACTGAGATGAGCATTCCCAAAATCTGTCGCGCCGTGGTTCTGCCTGATTACAACCAGCCCTATGAGATCCAGGACATCGCGATCCCTGAGATCAAAGGCGACGAGATTCTGGTTAAGGTCCACTTAGCCGGCATCTGCGGCACCGACCTGCACCAGAAGGACGGCAGCATCGCTCTCCCGTTCAAGCCCCCGTTCATCCCCGGGCACGAGACGATCGGCCATATCGTCGCCCTGGGCCCCGACCGCAAGCATGACGTGGCCGGCGCCCCGCTCCAGGAAGGTGATCGCATCATGTGGGCCCACCGCTTCTGCGGCGAGTGCTACTATTGCGCGGTCATGCGGATGCCTTTCATGTGCAACCGCAATATCGGCTACGGCTTCTCTCACCCGAAGGAACTGATGGGCGGCTTCGCCGAGTACGTCCGCGTCATGAACCGCACCGAAGTGGTCAAGGTGCCGGACAACCTGACCGACGAAGAGGCCATCGGCGTGGGCTGCGCGATGCGTTCCGTCATGAGCGGTTTTGTCAAACTGCAGGCCACCAAACCGCTGCTCTTGGGCGACACCGTGGTGGTTCAGGGCTCGGGCCCCATTGGCATGTACGCTTTGCTATGCGCGGTTTGCAGCGGCGCCGGCAAAGTCATCGTCGTCGGCGGCCCGCAAGGTCGTCTCGACATGGCCAAAAAATGGGGCGCGGCGGAGACCATCGACATCTTCACCGTTACCGACCATGCCGAACGGGTCAAGCTGGTCATGGAGATGACGGGCGGACGCGGCGCCGAACTGGCGATCGAGTGTTCCGGCTTCCCGCCCGCCTTCGAGCAGGGTTTCAGCTTCCTGGATCGCGGTTCGACCTACCTCGTCCTCGGCCAGACCACCCCGAAGAAGATTGAATTCGCCCCCTTCAATATCCTGGGCAAGAACGTTACGGTTATCGGCAGCGGCAGCGCCGATATTGTGCACTTCTACCGCGCCCTCAAGTTTCTCTCCGCCATCCGCGACAAATACCCGGTGGGCCTCATGGTCACCGCCAAGTACAAGCTGGAGCAGGCCGATGAGGCCGTAGACAGCATGATCGAGGGGAAGGACATGAAAGCGGTCTTCGATCTCCGCTGAACGCTCAAGGGAAAAAGAAAGGAGTCACCATGAAAAGAAAATGTATTCTGGCGCTTCTCCTGCTTCTCGTACTTCTGACCTCGGTGGCCTGCGGCCAGCCCGCCCAGACCACGCCGCCGCCGGCCGCCGGCGCTACGGCGCCTGAGCCCGCGGCTGAGTTTGCCATCAAACCGGACAGAGCCACCTCACACAGTATTGATGAAATCGTGGTTCCCGGAGCCCAATGGGAAAAAGTCGCGACCAAAGAGGGCGGCATCTTCATTGAAGGCGTCAATTTTGACAGCGCCAACCGCCTGTGGTTCATCGACGTGGCCGGCCATGCCATCTACTACGTGGACGAAAACGGCGCGGTGCAGACCCAGTTCGAAAGCCCTGACATCATGCCGAACGGCGCCCGTTTCATTGACGACAATACCATGCTGATCACGGACCGGATCCAGGGCCTGATCAAGTTCGACCTGACCACCAACACCTTCGAGGTCTTGTTCAACAGCTACGAAGGCAAGCGGTTTAACGCCGTGAACGACCTGGTGCTGGACGGGGAGGGCGGCTGCTACTTCACCGACCCCGGCGTCTCCTACTTGACCGACCCGATCGGCGCGGTGTATTATTGCGACTACAGCGCGGCCGAGCCCACGCTGGAGCAGATCGAGACCGGTCTGATCTACCCGAACGGTATCACGATGGATCCCACCGGGATGTACCTGTATGTGGCCGGTTTTGCTGAGAACCAGATCATCTGCATCCCCACCAAAAAATATGTGGGCAACGAGGGTACCCGGGTCTTTGCGCGCCTTGTCGGCGGCATCGGTCCCGACGGTGTGGAGTGCGACTCTGACGGCAATGTCTATGCGGCCCACCTGGAAGCCGGCGAAGTCGTGGTCATTGACCGCAAGGGTTACGAAATTTGCAAGATCGGTCTGCCGGCCGAAGCCGGCCTCCTCTCCGACAACCTGTGCCTCCATGAGGGTTACTTGTACGTCTGCGAAGCTTCCACCAGCACCATCTGGCGCATCGCCATCAACACCAGCCCCACCGCCTGAACCGCAGGCAGCCCACCCCGGAACTCGTTGTTGTGAGCGCAGCGGGGCAAGGTAATCCGGCCTGGGGAACCGGGTTGCTTTGCCTGCGGCGCGATTCTCAAGGAGGGAAAGTGAACAATGTGCGAACTCTGCCATACCCATGACCCGGTGCCGGCGGACATGGAATTGGATTACCTGCTCTCCCGGTACGACGGCAGCGAGGCGGATCTTTGCCGCCTCCTTCATCGCGCCGGGATTATCTTTGCCGGTCTCCCGGAGGAGGTGCTGGAGCGCATAGCCCGTACCACCGCCCGGCCGCGGGCCGAGTTGCTGGCGCAGGCGGGAAGATAGTTTCATTTATCCGCCCCAGAGCCGAGTAGGAGGTAAGTTTTGAAAATAATCGCCTGTTATAAAATAGTACCCGAGGAACAGGATTTTTTGGTCGACCCGGATCGCGGCCTATCTTACGCCCGGGCGGAATGGAAAATCGGCCAGTATGATCTGAACGCGGTCGAGGCGGGGGCCCAGCTCGCCGCCGCGACGGGCGGGCAACTGCTGGTTTTGAGCGTGGGGGCCGCGGAGCTGGAGAACGGCAAGCTGCGCAAAGGTATCCTCTCGCGCGGGGCCGAAGCTCTGGGGCTGGTTATCGCCCCAGAGCTCAAAGACGCGGATCCGCATCAGACCGCCTGCGCCCTGGCCGCCGCGATTCGCTCTTGGCAGCCGGACTGCGACCTGGTGCTTTGCGGCGAGGGTTCGGCCGACGTCTACGGGCAGCAGGTGGGGCAGCAGCTGGGCGAATTGCTGGGCCTTCCGGCCTTCAACGCCGTAAGCCGGATCACGCCCCAAGACGGGCGAATCAGGATAGAGCGTAGGCTGGAGGCGGAAGCGGAGGTTCTCGACCTGCCGCTCCCGGCGGTACTCACTGTGACCACCGACATCAACCGCCCCCGGATCCCCGGCATGAAGGACATCCTGAACGCGGGCAAAAAACCGGTTGCGGTGCTTCCGCTGGAGATTAAGGCGGAGCAGACTCTGGAAGTAATTTCCACCTTGGCCCCGAAGCCGACGCCGCGGCAATGCGTCCTGATCGAAGGGGATAGCGCGGACAAGGTGGCGGAGTTGGTTGGGCATTTGCAAAAAGAGCTTGGTCGGTAAGGGGGATAATATGCTGGCGAATATCTGGATTTTAAGCGAGAAGGCGGAAAACCTGCCGGAACTCTGTGCCGGGGCGCGGCAATACGGGCAAAAAGTAAGCGCCGTCGTCATCGGCAGCGCGGCGGACGCGGAACAGGCCTCCGGCGCCGGTCCGGACCAGGTTTATTATTGGCCCCGGGGGGCAACCGATCTTTTTGAGGACTTCACGGCCCCGGTCAGCGCCTTGCTGCTGGCGGAGCAGCCGGATGCTCTGTTCGTCCGCGACAGCCGCCGCGCCAGGGCGCTCGCGGGGCGGATTGCGGCCAGGATGGGAACGGCGATCATGGCGAATCTTGAGTCTTGCGCTCTGGTCGAGGGAAAATTGCTGGTCGAGGCCCTGATGTTCGGCGGCGCGGCAGTGCGCGCGCAAAAAGCGACCGGGCTCGCTATGCTCATGATCGGCGGCGGTTTTTTTGCGGCGGAGGCAGCCGGGGGCAAGGCGCCGGTGGCCGTGCAGGAGTCAAAACCGGTTTCTTCCGGCGCGACCCTGGTGGAACGCCGCCAGGTGGAAACAGAAAAGGTCAACCTGGGCGCGGCCAAGCAGGTGGTAGGGGTCGGGCGCGGTCTGGCCCGGCAGGATGATTTGGCCCTCATCGGGGACCTGGCCCGGGCCCTGGGGGCCGAAATAGGCTGCACGCGCCCCGTGGCCGAAGGCGAAAACTGGATGGCGAAGGAACGCTACATCGGCGTCACCGGCGCGATGATCAAGCCGGACGTCTATTGGGCCTTCGGCGTGTCCGGCCAGGTGCAGCACATGGTCGGGGTGGCCGGGGCCAGGGTCATCGTCGCCGTCAACAAGGACAAGAACGCCCCCATATTCAAGCAATGCGACTATGGCCTCATCGGCGATTTATACAAAGTCGCCCCGGCCCTCACCAATATCTTGCAAAAATCATAGCCCTAAGGCTCAGTGGCGCAGGGGAGGCGAGAATGTCTATACCAATTTCGATTCTGGGGGACAGTCTCCGTAGTTTTTTTCCGCAGCTTACAGTCAGTGACGATAAGGGCGGCGCGGTCTTTGACTGCTGCCTCTTTGACCAGGCCCGGCCGCCGCAGCCGGGTTGCCTCTACGTCGTCGATGAGACCCAGGCGGCTTTTGTGCCGCCCACGGCCGACCTCCGCCTGTTCCTGCTCGGTGAGCCGGCGCGTTTTCCCGCCCTGCCGGTAAGTCTCTGGCTGCCGCCCGGCGCCGCCCGGCCGGAGGATGTGCGCCGCACTGTCGTCGGTCTGCTCCGCTTGGCGGAGTCGCTGAATTCCCACGGGACAAGCGCGGCGCGTGATCCGGCGGAGGTGTTCCTTACGGCGGCGCTTCACCGGCATAATCAATTCGGAGCGGAGATGGCCGCCGGGTTGAGCCGACTCGGCTGGTTGCGCCAGGATCGTTACCAGGTCGCCGTGGTCAAGCCGCCGGCCGGACAGGGCGCTGATCTGAATGGTCTGCGGCTCTGCCTCTCCCCGCAGCTCGACGCCCGCTTCGCGGAACTGGGCGGCGCCGTCGTAGCCGTCGTCAATTCCAGGGCGTACAGCCGGGATCTTTCCGATCCGGTCGTACAACAATCTTTCCGCCACTACCTGCGCCAGAGCGGGTGCATCGGCGGCTGTTCATTCCCCGCGGCGGATTTTGATATTTTGCCGGACCTTTATACCCAGGCAAGTTTCACCGCCGCGCACTGTTCCGAGGCAGATTCCGACTATCCGCTGGCCTTTTATGAGAACTATATGCTGAGCCATTTGGCCCGGATCATCATTGACGCCTTTGGCTATCGCGCCTTCGTGCGGCCCGATATTGAGATGCTGCATGAGCTGGATCGGGATCTCCTGCGCACCCTCTTCGTCTACCTGTCCCAGGACAAAAGTTATTCCCGTACCCGGCAAAAGCTCCACGTGTGCAGCAGCTCGGTGTCCTACCGTTTGAACAAGATCAGGGCGCTCATCGGGGAGTCGGTCTTTGAGTCCGAAGCCCGTTTCAGCGTCCTGATCTCCGCCGCTATTCTCGCGCTCATGGAGGGCGGCGGCGTTCATTGAGCATAAAGCGAAGGAGTAAAGAGTTGATTTATCTTGATAACGCAGCGACAAGCTGGCCGAAACCGGAAGCCGTGTATGCGGCCATAGACAAGGCGGGGCGGGAGCAGGCCGGGAACCCCGGGCGCAGCGGCCACGCTCTTTCCCTGGCGGCGGGCCGGGTGGTGGAAGACGCCCGGCTGGCGGTGGCTTCCCTCCTGGACTTGTCCCACCCGGAGCGCCTGGTCTTCACCCTGAACGCCACTGACGCTTTGAATCTGGCCTTGTTTGGCTTTCTCCAGCCCGGCGATCATGTGGTGACGGACTCTTTGGGCCACAATTCCCTGACCCGGCCTTTGGCGGCGCTGGAAACAGCGGGCGTGGCGGTGACCAAGGTTCCTTCCGATCCGGTCAACGGCGTCGATCCCCAAGAAATCAAGCGCTCTATCCGCCCGGCCACCCGCCTGATCGCCGTCACGCATGTGAGCAATGTGGCCGGGACGGTGAACCCTCTGCCTGAGATTCAAGCCGTGGCCCGGGCGGCCGGGATCCGGCTTCTGGTGGACGCTTCCCAATCGGCGGGTTGCCGTCCCCTCCCCGCCGGGGTGGATCTGCTCGCTTTCCCGGGGCACAAAGCCTTGCTCGGCCCCCAGGGTACCGGGGCTCTTTTCACCGGCCCGGAGATTGAGCTGCGCCCTCTCCGTTTCGGCGGTACGGGCAGTTTTTCCGAAAGCGCAACGCAGCCGTCTATATTCCCGGATCGCTACGAAAGCGGTACGGCCAACACCCCGGGCCTGGCGGGCCTGGCGGCGGGGGCCCGCTTCCTCCAGAGCAGGGGGCTGGCGGCTGTCGCCGCCGAGGAAGCCCGGTTGGCGAATATTTTATGGACCGGACTGGCCGATATCCGGGGCGTGCAGCTTTATGGGCCGCCCCCGGGGCCGGAGCGAGCGGGCGTGGTATCCTTCCGGATTGCGGGGGCGCCTCCCGCTGATGTGGCCGCCATCCTGGACCAGAGCTTTGGCATCGCCGTCAGAGCGGGTCTGCACTGCGCCCCCGACGCTCATCGCACCCTGGGCACGCTGGCCGGCGGCACCGTACGGGCCAGCCTCGGCCCCTTGAACTCCGAAGCCGAACTGGAAGTTTTTGTCACGGCGGTCGCCGGGATTGCCAGAGAGCTGTCTTGACAGAATAACAAGAAGTCCCCCGCCCCTATAGACGGCGGATGAATTGGCAAAGTAGATCTATCTTTTTGCACTGTCAGTACGATAAAACTGGTTTTTTTTATATTTTGGGGTTATTCTCTTTTATGGAAATTCATGCTACTATGTGTTAGTCCACATAAAGGCCCGGTATTGTACGAAAACAAACGAAGAAAGAAGGAGAGTTCATGAAAAAGTGTCTGCTCACTTTGTTCCTGATTCTGCTGGCATTGAGTCTGACCGCCTGCCAGCCCGCAGCTCCGGCCGCTCCGGCCACTCCGACAACTCCAGCCACTCCAGCCGCTCCAGCCGCTCCGGCCAATCCGGTCATTCGCCTCTCGACGACGACCTCGGTCAACGACTCCGGTTTGCTTCCTTACTTGCAACCCGCCTTTGAGGCCGACACGGGCTACACCCTGGAGATCACCTCCGCCGGCAGCGGGGCCGCGATTGAGAAGGGACGCACCGGCGACGCCGACGCTTTGCTCGTGCATTCCAAGGCGGCGGAGGAAACTTTCGTCGCCGAAGGCTTTGCCCCCGAGCGCATCCCGTTCATGTACAACTACTTTGTTATCGTCGGGCCCGCTGAGGACCCGGCCGGCGTAGGCAGCGCCGCCACGGCCACCGAAGCCTTCCGGCAGATTGCCGCCGGCGGCTTTGACTTTATCTCCCGGGGCGACGACAGCGGCACCCACAACGCGGAGAAAAAGATATGGGACGCCGCCGGTGGCACTCCCGATCCCGCTGCGGATAGCTGGTACGTCTCCGCCGGCGCCGGCATGGGCGCTTGTCTCAACCTGGCGGCCGAGAAGCAGGCCTACCTGCTGACCGACAAAGCTACCTACCTGGCCCATGAGGCGCGCGGCCAGTTGACGCTTCTCTTGGAGCGTTCGGATGAGATGAAGAATACCTACTCGGTATTGCTCATTTCTCCGGACAAGTGGCCGGACACAAATATTGACGGCGCCACTGCCTTTGCGGAATGGATCACCTCGGAGAAAGCCCTGGGCCTGATCGCCCAGTATGGAATCGCTGAATACGGGGAAGCCTTGTTCTTCACGGACATGACAAATCCGCAATGAATACTGACCGCTATGCCCGCCAGGTCTCCTTTCGCGGCATCGGGCGGCCCGGGCAGGAAAAACTTCTTTCCTCCCGGGTAGCCGTCGTCGGCCTTGGCGCGCTGGGCTCTGTGATTGCGAATGCTCTGGCCCGGGCCGGAGTCGGCTATCTGCGCCTGATCGACCGGGACTACTGCGAGATCACCAACTTGCAGCGCCAGATTCTTTACACCGAAGAAGACGTGAGACAGCAACAGCCAAAAGCAGTGGCGGCGGTGGAGCATCTCCGGGCGGTGAACTCTGAAATCAAGCTGGAGCCGGTGGTTGCCGATTTTAACTCCGGCAACGCCGAACGCCTGCTGGCGGGTCTGGACCTGGTAGTGGACGGTTCGGACAACTTTGAAGTTCGCTATATCTTGAATGAGGCCTGCCACAAGCTGGGGCTGCCCTGGGTCTATGGCGGCGCCACCGGCTCGGCCGGGGCCTCCCTGAACATCTTGCCCGGGGGTCCCTGTTTCCGCTGCCTGGCGCCCGCCGCGCCCCCGGCCGGTTCCTATCCCACCTGCAGCACGGTAGGCGCGCTGAACGCCGTGACCGGCGCCGTCGCCAACTACGAAGCGGGGGAGGCTTTGAAGATCCTCATCCAGGCCGAGCCCTGCCGCGACTACATGACCTTGGATCTCTGGACAAACCGGGTTCATTTCGTCAAAATCTCCAAAAATCCGTCCTGCCCGGTTTGCGCCCGGGGGGAATACGAGTACCTGGGCCGGGAAAGCGGGGCCTACAGCACCACTCTCTGCGGCCAGGACGCTATCCAGATCGTGCCGGCCGGCCAGGCGGACTGCGACTTGGCCGCCCTGGCCGAGCGGCTGCGCCCCTTGGGGGAAGTGAAGCAGAGCCGCTTCCTTCTCAGTTTTGCCTCAGCGGCGGCGCGCTTCAAGCTTTTTCCCGACGGCCGGGCCCTCATCGAAGGCGTCACGGACGAGAACGCCGCCAAGTCGGTTTACTCAGAGTATATAGGGATGTAGGGGGATTCGGGCTTGGAAACTCGTTTACGCAGCCGGCGACCGCGCCGGCTGCGCCGGGAAGAGATCGACCCGGCGGAAGGCGTAGCCAATTTAGCGGATTTGATGCTTGTTTTTATTTGCGGACTCATGCTCTCTATTATTATGTATTACCATGTGAGTTTTGGTGAACCGGCAAGCGGTGCGGACAGCGGTCTGGTTGAGAGCGGCTATGTCTATGTGGACCCTGAGACCGGCAAGGCATATGCCGTTATGCCGGCGGATAATAAATGATCCCCCTGTCATTCTGCGCAAGATAGATAAAATAGATCATTAATTAAATAACCAGGCCGTCAGACTGTGTGAGAAAGGGAGTCGTAGGGGCGCGCATTGCGCGCCCGCATAACAAAAATGGGGACACCGGCGCGCAAAGCGCGCCCCAACCAAACCCCGGGGGTGCC